>JBBSUQ010000032.1:0-23648 GCA_038234235.1 Flavobacteriales bacterium | reverse complement strand
TGCTTCCGTGGTGTGTAATCATCATTGTGTTGCCAGTATTTCTAGATTTTCCTACAAACAAAAAGTGATTTCCGTCTCCTTGTGTTCCCAAATGAGATCTTGCCACCGAAATACTTTTGTCATCGTTTAAGTAAAAGTTTCCTTCAATTTCTGCCAATAATTCTGCTGGAAATCTAAACTGATTGTCTCTGTCTCTACCACCCGGACCAAAATGCGTAGTAGCGTGTGCAGCATCTAGAATAAGTTTAGGATCTGTTTTGCCGAAATCTGTAAGCATCACCGAGCAACAAATATCTGCACTGTGCAATCCTGGATGTATGGCATTTTTAGCTACTGCAATTCCACCAACGGGAATGGTTCCGATTGGTCCCGTCGGACAAGCATCTGGCATAATTGCGCCATTTACGAGCGTAGGAGTTTTTAGCAAAACATTCATGGATGCAGTTACAGATTTAACATTTAACTCTTCCAATTCATTTTCTGCTCTAATATTTATGTTGAGGTTTATTGGTGTGGCAAGTAAATTCATTTTTGGAGGAGATTTATATTGTTCCAAATACGCATGCATTTCATGACCTGATAAATTGTTTTCTTCGATGTGTTCCAATGCAGTTTTAAACCATTTGTCTGCTTCAAAACCTAATTCAATTAATGTTTGTCCTGTAATTTTCATCTTTCTTTTTATTAAACCCCACCAGCCGAATTGCCAGTGGAGTATTGTGTTATAAATATGATGGTACAAAGATTTGCAATAAGTGCGCAGTGATTTTGCGTAGTGAAAAATTAATTAAAAAAAAGTTTCAAAATTAGTAAAAGGCTCTCAATTTTATCACTGAAAATTGTTTTCTTAGATATGTTCGAATACCATTTTAAATCATCTTTCTGATTCAACTCCTAATTCAATTAATGTTTGTCATTTTATCTTTATTTTTTTTTCAATACTTTAAGAGTTTTTTAGCTTGATCAGCATACATTTGACCACCAAATTTTATTTTAAGTTTTTCTTGATTGAGATAAATCGTGTCGCCTTTTTGTGACCAATGTCCTTTGGCTGAAAAAGCGTAAGTGCAGCCTCTTTGTGCTTGTTCAAAGCTCCCATCATTCTTCAAAAATATACTAGAATTCATGTATTTGGTGGATCTCAGGTACATTCTTCCTTTTTTAATATTGGGTTTTGAGATTGACAAACTTAATCCGGCAATAACGAGAAATATACAGATTCTAATGTATTGCTCAGTCATTTTATATTTCAGTTTAAATTTCAGATGAAGATAAGCTCAAATAAATTAATCCAGTATTTATTTATTAAATTATCAGTTCGAATATGATAGACAAAGGGAAACTTATAAATTTCATATTTTTTTTGAAAGTATAATAATTCCTTAATTGGTATTGACATTGCTCCCGAAATTTCAGTTGATTCTGCTTCAGGAGTTTTTTCCATTACCTCAAGAAACACGCTCAAAACATAAATACAATCCGTACATGGGTTGTCAGTTACATATCTCACAGTAATTATATCATTTTTCTTTAGTTCCGATAGTTTTATGTAAATCGAAGGGTTTTTAGCGACCGAATTAAATTGACCAATAAGTGAATCGTTAAGATAAATATGATAGTAATCTAGTGTGTCACAATGACCATTCAAAGATGACAAGAAAGATAATAAAAATATAATTTTATTTAAAGGTCTCACAATCACAAATATAAAGCTTAAATCATAAAAACTTGCAAATTTTACAAGTTTTAATGATTCTTGGAATTTATTGTTCTCAACATTTTATTTTTCATAATTTTCCAATAGCCAACTAAACACGTTGAGGTGTATCTCACCATTTCTGTTTTTCGTTGTTTTAAGGTTTTTAGTTTTGTTATTCTATATTGACAGTTAACGTTTTGAAGCTACAAGAAGTTGGCGATTTTTACCACAAATGTTGATGCGGAGAATTAAACTTTGACTAACCATAAATGTGTCTGCGGAACACTGAACCGCCAATTTCTTGTAGGTGCTGTTAGCACCAGTTTTTTTCTTGTCAAGGTATATCATTGTGCAAAATTTGTCCAATTAATTTTCCGTTTTTAAAATACATTACAACTTGATATCCGAAACTGTCTTTAGCAAGCGGCTTACCTTTTAAATCAGGTTTTCCTTCATAAATTTCGCCCCCTACAAAATCCCATTCTAATTTTTCAATTCCATTGTTCGTTAAGGATTTATCTGGGAATCCATAATTGTCAATTGCTTTTTTCTTGGTGTCACCAAGTCTAAAACCTTTGTCGGTTATAAAATATGTTGAATTAATTTTGGTTGTTTGCTTTAAGAACCCACTAAAATCTTTTAGTTTCTGTTTGTCCAATGCACGTTCCCCTCCGTCAATATGCAATTCCATTCTATTGATTAAGTCAGTCGGAATGTCATTGTTGTAAAAATGATAAGTCACCATTCGGTGATAGTCTGTATATAGTTCAAAAACAAGAGTCTGCTTTAACGTATCGTTACTAAACCAAGCCTTGTCATAAGAGAAGATTTGTCCACTTTGCTTTTTATACGAGGAATTATTACTTGTCTTGTCAGCAAGCATTTCATTCGTTACAGGAAAGTCGTCAACAACAAATCTTTTGATAGTGTCCGAAATAGCGACTGTTATTTTCTTTTCTGGTTTTATCGCTGAATCAATTGAAGTAGAGTCAACCTTTATATTCTCACTTTTTATAGTCGTCTCAGTCCTGTGATTGTTACAAGATAAAAGTCCAAATGAAATTGCAATTGTCAATGTTTGTAGTGTTGTCATAGAATTGGTGCTAACAATAGAATATCCAACATGTGGATTATTCCCTGAGTATATTTGCATATTCGCCACTAAACTAATGGATTTTTGGTTAGAACCAAAATGTTTGCAGCAATCTGAATAAACATTTCAACTGTGCTTCTGTCAAAATCATGAATTATTTGATTTTTACGAATATTAAATGAATAAAACCAAGCATGAATAATTCCCAGCATTTTAATAAACTCTTAAATCTAACATTTTAATCTATACAAATTCATTTTAAAGTTGACCGATGTTCTTATTTTTGTAGTTTAAATTCAATTTCAGAATCGAAATTAGTTAATATGAAAAAAGGAAGTCAAATTTCATTGTCATCTGAGACAAAATCAGTTGATGATAGTTTAAAGAATAAAGAAATCGTTATAGTAAATCAATCTTCAAATTCTTTATCAAAGGAACAAGCTCGATTCAACAAAATAACCCACCGAATTCAAATATTAGAATCGCAAATCATTGAAAAAGAAAAATCTTTAGAAACGCTATTACATTATTTTCAAAATGAACTAGAGCCGTTAATTATTTACGAAGCAAAAGACAATATAAAGGCGGCATTTTTAATTGAAGAAAAAATAAATTCTTGTAAATTATCTAAAAAGTTAAAAGAGAGGGCAGAAGAGTTAATAATTTACTTGCTGAATATTGCTTTCGGACACGTGAAACCCGATATAAAAGATGAAGCTTTATATGATCGTTACTCTGAAAAAAGTTATCAGGAAGAAAAAGATGAACAGAGAAAACAAAGTATAAGTTCAATGTTTGCCGAAATGTTTGGAATGGACATGGATTTGGAAGGAGTAAACTTAGAAGACGCCGCTGAGATAGAAAGACTTCAAAGAGAATTTCAAGTAAAAATGCGTGAGCAAGAAAAGTTGGAGAAAGATCAACCCGAAGAAACCAAAGTGCAGACTGAAAAGCAGAAAGAAAGAGAATTACGAGAAAAGTCGAAACAAGAAGCGCAGTTAAAAAGTATTAAAAGTCTCTATTTATCACTTTCTAAAGTTTTGCATCCAGATAAAGAAACAGATCTTGTTTTGAAAATGGAAAAGGAAGAATTGATGAAAAATGTAACAGTTGCTTACAAAGAGAAAAACTTTTCTGCATTGCTTAAGCTAGAGTCAGAATGGTTGGTTCAAACGGAAAGTCGTTTAAATGAATTATCTCAAGACAAATTGAAAATTTACATTGATATTTTATTAGAGCGAGAAAATGAATTGAAATCTGAAAAATATATGCTGGAACGAAATCCTCGTTTTTATAAAATTTCCGATTTTGTGCACATGGCAGAAAGATCGGCAATTGGAGCGTTAAACAATCACAAAAATGGATTAAAGCAGTCACGAAAATTATTTAACTCCAATATGGCAGCGTTAAAATCTTTGAGAAACGATAAATTAATTTCAAATTTCATAGATGACTTCCATTCAGCAATGTTCAGTTCTGATTATTACGATGATTTTAGTGCATATTAAAGAAGATGTGGTAAGATTTATTAATAATGACAATAAGCTAGAAATTTGGAGTCGTATTTATTTCACTGATTTAATTAAAAAATTAAAGTTCACAAATTTGCCTGATGGGGAGTTAAAATGTTGAGTTGATTTTTTGTAGAATTTTAATCAGAAGAGTTTTTAGTTTTCTTTTTTTATCACTTATTTATTTTTTCACATTCAATATTTTTAAATCCATAATATTCTAGGACGGGTGATATTTACTCCAAAAAAAAACCCCACTCAATTTCCATTAAGCGGGGTCATGGGAATAGTTTATGAAGCCTATCTCTTAGTCCATAGTTTTATTGTGCTTGCTCCTTCACCTTGGATTCGTAACATGTACACTCCAGGTGTTAGGTTGGCCACATCAATAGTTCTCTCCTGTTGCATATCGCGAAGGTCGATAGTATTCATAAGTCTTCCGCTTACATCGTAAATAGCTAACTCATCTAATTTGATGCTTGTAGAATTTGCGATAGTCACGTTATTCGACCCCGGATTTGGATACATGACAATGCCAGTTTCAAGAACGATATCATTAATACCTACGGTGCTGTTAGTTGCACTGTTACCATCTAAAGTGACAGCGGTTTGTGACAGCGCTTTACCATTAAAATTTGCCCCTGTCTGCAAATCTATCAGAGTTAAACATAATATGCTTCCACTGAAGTCAGCCGATGTTCCAATGGTAACCGAGCCAGCCACTTGCCAAAAAATGTTGGATGCCTTTGCGCCTCCAATAAGATTAATATTGGCACCATTAGCTATAGTTAAATTCTGCGCGATCTCGAAGATCCAAACATCAGTTGCGCTGCCTGAGATAGTAACACCTCCAGCAGATACCAGAACTCCTGTACTCCATTTATAAACACCAGTAGTTAAGGTCTGCCCAGTAAGATCTCCAGTGTACAATTCAGTATAATCCGGTGTTCGTCCAGCAGCGTCGGTGTATGCAGTTTCCATATCACTCACAGCTGTTGTCAACTTTGACGGAGTTGGTACCGTATAGTTTGCTGCATATATTCGGCCATCAACTAAAGAGGAAGTAGAAAATTGACCTGAGGCATCTAATACTAAACCAAATCCGGTGATGGAAGCAGCGTTATTAGGACTAATTCCAATATCTCCAACAATTGAAGTGGCGCCTGTAGTTGATATTCCTGTTTTGGCGAGCGCCACGTAATCTCCAGAGGACCCAAGATTCACTGGGGATGGTGAGGTTTGAGCCACAGCCGTAGCAGGCATCATTAAAGCAATCCCCATAATCGTTCCGAGAACGCACTTCAAGCTGATTGATGTTATTGTTGAATTTTGAGTAGAGTTTTTCATATTTTATATTTTTTGTTTCATTCAAAGATACTACAATCTCTCTAGCTTATGGAGTGTATATAAAGTACCATTCGAATAAAGAGCTTGAAAATAGAAAGACTTTAAAGAAGTGTAGGATCTTTTTTGATTTTATATCTCACTATATTTACATTTACTGCATGATTTAAATTGTTTGTTAACAATTAGTTATGCACTATTGCTTATATCCCCATAATAATTTCAACCCAAATTCAACAAATCCATTGGACTAATAATTTCTATTTTTTTTGGGAATAATTAACTTACAAAATTCCAATTATTTTACTGTCATGCAGCTGAATCGCCAATAATGCCGTATTTATGAGCTATTACAACTGCTTCGGTTCGGTTTTTTACCAACAATTTAGAGAATATTCTTTTTAAATGTGTTTTGATTGTGGTTTGTGAAACAAAAAGCGTTTCTGCCAATTGCTCGTTTGAAAGACCAAGTGCCAAATGAGAAAGTACTTCTTTTTCTCGTGGAGATAACTGTAATAATTCTGCTGGGAGTTCTTGTAAACTTGGAGAATGAAATACATTGTGTAACAAAGCTTCTTTGTCTTGAACCGATATTTTTACTTTTTCCAGCTCAGACTCCAATACCACATTCATGTAGTTTAATTGTTGATTTTGTTTTTCCATTAGTGCTTTTTGACCATTAATCAATAACAGATTTTGTCGTTTTTGAGAATATTTAACCCACCCGATTAAACTTACACCAATAAGAATTACGATGCCTAAAATCAAATACAAGATCTTCAGTTTGGCATTTTCTAATGCAACCGTTGTTTCAGCCGCTTTTAATGCTAGTTCTTTTCTTAAACGCAAGTTTTTTTCTGTGTTGTACTTCGCTTCCATGTTCGCCACAGCATTGATATTGGCTTCTGTGACAAGTGAATCATAATACAAATTTCCAGTTTCGAGGTAAAACAGTGCAGAGTCTAATTCATTGGTTTTTTTAAAAATTGCACTTCGTGTAAAAAGAGATTCTTGCATCAAGTCAGAAACTCCTCGACCTTGAATCATATTCATAGCCATTGCGTTCATAGATTTTGCCTGTTCAACATTATTTAAATCGAGGTAAACGATTGAAAGTGCATTTGTAATTCGTGAAATTAATATGTAATCATCCATTTTAGATCGAAGCGAATAAGCTTCTTCTAATTTATCTTTTGCAAGGGTTGTTTTGCCCATTTTTTGATAGGTCTGACCGATACTCATTAAAGCTCTTGCTTTTTTATTGTAGTCTTTTTGATAAGATGCCGAACTGTAGGATTGTTGGAAAAAACTGAGCGCCTTTTCAAATTTATTTAAGTTGAAATAAGAAATTCCTAAGTTATAAGTTGAAGATGCAATACCAGCTGTGTCTTTCGTTTCCTGCTTAATTTTTAGTGATTGATTGTAATATTCAATTGCTTTAGAATAATTCTGTTGATCATCAAAAACACTGGCAATGTTGTTGAGATAAAAACCTTGACCTAACAAATTCTTGTCTTTCTCCATTAATTTTAGTGCAGACATAAAATGAGAAAGCGCTTTGTCATACTCGCCCATCATTTTATAAGTTTTACCAAGATTGTTATGTGTTAAGGATAAGTCTTTTAAATCTTTCCAGTTTTTCTTGTATTTTAAGCATTCACGCAGTTGATTTTCGGCATCGTATAAATTTCCTTGAAACCTATTTATTTCTCCTGCCTGGTCTAAAAAGTAAGTAATGTGGAATGTATCTTTGTTTTGCAAAGCAATTGGAATCATTCTGTCGCATATAATTAAGCCCGCTTCTTTATTAGTGAAAAACAAAGTGTCTACTGCGTTTTTGGCAGAGGTCAAACTATTTTGTCCTAAAGATGAAAAGCCAATAAATAAAGAGAATAAAAAGATGTACTTCATAAAATTACAGTATGTTTCTCTCCAAATTTAACAAAAAATAAATATTGTGAAAGTGCTAAAATTTAGAGTGCGTTGTTATTGGTGAAAAGTCACAATATTCTCGGTTTAAAATAGTCAAACTATTTTTATTATTTATAGATCATTAAAGAACACTTCTTCCCTAAAATATTACTAATAAATTCAATAAGAAAAACCGAAAACTACACAATTATCTTCTTTACTCATTCTTTGACTTCCAGCTCTACCATCAACAGACAATTTATGCTTAGATACTCTTACATTAGCCGATGATTTTATATTGCCATACATATCTTTGGCAGTCATTATATGTCTTCCGTGTTTTAAGTTGAAAAAGAGCGTTTTTTGCATTAAAGAATCAGTTTGGCAATCGGGTTCAACATTTAAATATGGAATTTTTCCATGGTAATTGTCATTTATATAAAGTGAAAGTTGATCTCCATTTGGAACAGAAGAATAAAAATATGCCTTAGAAGTTTTGTCTTCTTTGTTGCATTGCGACAATAATACAATTGTAAAAATTGCAATTAAAAAGTTTATTTTTATTTTCATAATTTCTAGATTATTAAAGATTAAAGTTGAATTTCTATTTTATTATTTCTAATTAATTTTCACCTTATATTTCGTTTGCACTGCACTCAAAAAATTTCTCAAGTATTGATCCATAAATGGGCGGTAAGAGCTATGGTCGGGATTCCGGAAAAAAGCACTCAATTCATGTTTGCCTAAATCTTTGTCAATTAAGGCGAACAAATCTAAAATATCGTTTGATTTCAAATCCAATGCAATTTTCAATTTTTTAAGAATCATATTATTGCTCAAAGGATCTTCTGGTTTTGGTGTTGGACCTTCTCTTTTTCCCCGTTTTTCAATGATAAATCCGTTTAGAAAAATAGCCAATTCTTTGTCTGTTAATTCTATCAATGATTCATCGTCTTCTTTTTTCAACCAGTCACAAACTTGCGCTCTTTCAACCGTGTGATCGGCTAATTTAAAAAGCGCAATCATTTCAAGATCGTCATAATCAAATGTGTATCGAATTCGTCTTAAAACATCATTGTTGTTCATAAATCTGTATTTAAAAAAAGCAAATTCTCAAATATAAACTGGTTTTGCTTGCTTTGATGTTAAAACTAATTATAAAATTTCAATTAGAGGAGGGAAGATAGTTGTTAGGTATGTAAAAATAAGCAGATTGAAAACTATCTATTTATACAAAATTTGCATGATTAGGTTTTTTTTTGGAGAATTAAACTGTTAATTAGACAAATGGAGCTGATTTTTAGTGGTCAAACGATATTACTAACTAGCGCTTTTTTCCTTAAGGCAGGAGTAGTGGAAATTATTCATCATCATCTTCTTTCTGATAACCTTCATAATAGTAAGATTGTTCAATTCCTTTAAAAATAACTTCACTATTATTTATGTCGTCGGTTAAGTTATTATTTAATAAAGTTCTTAATTCTAAATCATTAATTGGACTTCTTTCCATGGCTTGTAAATAAAGTGACTTATCCACATATTGCCAATTTACTAATTTTTTAAGTTTACTTTTCAGAATCATATCTAACCAAATTCGCATTGTTCTGCCGTTACCTTCCATAAAAGGATGAGCGATATTCATTTCTGTATATTTGGCAACTATTTCTTCAAAACTGTTTTCAGGCATTTGCTCAATTTTGACTAAAATTTCATTTAAGTACAAGGAATTTGCAAATCTAAATGCACCCTTTGAAATATTTTTATCTCGTACTTTCCCTGCAAAATCATATAATCCATTAAATAAATAGCTATGTATTTGCTTCAAACCCATAGTTGTACCTATTTCAATTTTGTTAATATCATCTGACTCAAATAAGCGATACGCATTTTCTAAACTTTTTTTATCAATGTTTCTCATAATAATTCAGATTTATTCGACTATAAATTTCTTTGTCAAAAATACTTTAAATGTTTGTTTTAGTTGATGTTGTTGGCTTCAGTTCTATTCTTCACAATCCATTTATTCTTTTTAGAGACAACATATTTTGAAAACACATTCGCATAATGGTCGTCAAAGCTAAGTTTAGTTATATCGCCAAAATTATGCTTTGTGTTTTTTTTATCATATATTCCTTGAGCATTGAAATATCTTATTGAAAGGGATTTTTTATTTACTTGAGTTAATTTTCCGATACAAAAATAACGTTGTTTGGGATGTTCGCATTCGGAAATAATAGTTAGTTTAGTTTTAATTAAATCCTTTCCTATGGAACTCCAATTTGTTAAATCAATTTTATGTTTTGATTTAACCTGAGAAAGCAAACCCTCCTCTTTCAAAATTCGCTCATAGGTCTGGTCATTCTTATTAAAACGAACGTGTTTTATTGTTTTAATCGGAATAATTTGATATCCCAAAATCCGAAAATCATCAGTTTCTTGAACAATAATAAAGTCTTTGGATTTATCAATTATAAAACCCATAGTTACGCCCTCAAAATCACCTTTGCGTCTAGTTAAACGAACATATCGCTTTTCAGCAAAATGTTCGTTGAGTTTGGTATAAATTTTTTCTTTTTTCAATGTTATTTATTATTGCTGATAACGATATTGCTAAAATACGGAAAAACGGTTAAGTTCGTTGATTTCTGTAATTTTAGTTAATGTAGTCGGCAGCAATTCTATTCTTCATCTTCAATATATTCTAAGAAATTCAACTTTTTAGTATTTAAGTCAAAATAATGATAAAAGGGTAGCGCATTATCGGTTTCAGGTTCATTAATAACTCCAAAGAATTCAATTTTTTCTTTATCTAGTTTGTTAAACCAATAATATTGACTGCCCATTTCGCTTGTTTGGTATTGTAGGTTTTCAATTTTTGGTAATAGTAATTCAAAAAGTTTCCCAAATTGTGTCAATGTCAAAATGAATAAAACTATCGAAGTCATAATTGTCAGTATTAATGTCGTTTTCTTATTTGTCATATGGAAGTTGTCTTTTTTATGCGTGTCTTTTTTTGCTTATTGCCAACAAAAGAATATCCAACATGTGGATTATTCCCTTAGTATATTTTACAGATTCGTCACTAATCTAATATGTTTTTAACTAACATCAAAACATTCATTCACACAAACCCAACAATTCTTCCACCTTAGACTCACAATGAGTTTTTACGTTTTTTATTTAGTGTCTCTGCTGGAAAGCTCTGTTTTTCGTCGAAATTTAATAAGGTAGATGAAGCAGTAGACGAATTACGTTAAAGAGAGGTTTCAAGCTTGCATTTTTTGAAATGGTAAATTTTAATTTTGGAATGCTAATTTATTGTAAATTTTCATGCTTTAATTTTATTACAGTTTTTTTAATTCTTATTTTTGACAACATAATATAAATCAATCATAATAAAGTATTTATATTTATTTTAAAGAAAAATTTATGAATGAAATTAATGGTTTTGAAGATGTTATTTTTGATTTATAAACAGATCTATGCTATTATTTTTAATTAGGATTAAAACAATAAATAATTTAACTTTACGCTATTAGGCTTGCAAAATGCAAAATAAATTTTCATATAAAATAGTCGCTTTGTTTATGGCATTTTTGATGTTTTCAACATCAATAGGATTCTCCATGGATATGCATTATTGTGGAAATAATTTAGAGAGTATTAGTTTTTTTGGTGCTGCTGAAAAATGTGAAATGGCTCAGCCGAAATTAGAAATTGCATCCGAACATGCTTGTTGTAGTGTTTCTCAAAAAGAAGTTGAAGGTTGTAATGATTCTAAAATAGTTAATGGAAATTGCTGTCATGATGAGACAATGATGGTTGAAAATAATTGTGAATTAAATTCATTTGATTTTTCATTTGAGCATGTTCAACAAGTCATTATTTTAGGAGTTTTATTATTTCCAAATTTTAATATTTTTGAAATTTCTACTGAACCTGTAATCTACTCATACTATATACCTCCAATAATTTCTCAGGATATTTCTATTCTGAATCAGGTTTTTCGTATTTGATTTAATTTTTTTGATGATTTCCCTTCACCAGAACGTGTTGGGCTTTTCTATTGGTCAAAAAAATAAGTCATAGAATGTTAAACAATATTATCAAATTTTTCATAAACAATAAACTTGTAGCATGGATAATGCTCGGTTTGTTTATTGTGTGGGGTTTAGCAAATGAACCTTTTAATTTTGAATCTGGTTGGTTGAATTGAGATCATTTTTCTTAAAACCTAATTTTGTAAGATTTCATATCTGCTGATTAAGGATTCGAAGAGATGAAAACGGTTTATTAGGAATATATCAAGCCCAATTAAAAAAAGAATGAAGCGCAAGCTAATATTGAAAGAGTAACAAATTATTAATTAATATATAAATAAAAAAAGTATGAAAAAAGTAACATTTATTTTAGGAGTTGTAATGATGAGTACAACCGTGTTAACTATCCAATCTTGTGATACTAAAAAAGCGGACGACGTGGAAACAATGGAAGAACAGGATAAAAGTGACGGACAAAATGATGCCGATAAAAACGATCAAAGCACAGATACTAATACAGATCATATGAGTACTAGTAAAGCGGAATTGATTGATAATTATTTGGAGTTGAAAGATGCTTTGACAAAAGATGACGAGAAAAAAGCAAGTAAAATTGCAGCTAAAATGACTGAAACAATAAAAGGATTTGATTCTGGAAGTTATACTGAAAACCAACAATCAGAGATCAAAGAAATTTTAGGAACAGCTTTGGAACATGCAGAACACATTGAAAAAAATGAAATTGTACATCAAAGAGAACATTTTAAAGATTTGAGTGCAGACATGATAGATTTGATTGCTATAACTGGAAATGAGGGCAAACTCTACGAACAATATTGCCCAATGTACGATAACAATAAAGGTGCAACATGGTTGAGTACAGAAAGCAAAATTGAGAATCCATATTACGGTAGTAAAATGCTGAGCTGTGGAGAAGTAAAAAAATAATTTAAATAATGAAGAAATTATTTAAACGCATATTTTTTGGATTATTCATTGTTTTTGTGGGGATACAATTTATCCCCACAAAACTTAATGTGAGCACTGAAATTTATAAATCAGACTTTATGAATATCTATGAAGTTCCAAAAAATATTAGTGCAAAAATTAAGGTTTCTTGTTATGATTGTCACAGTAATAATACGGCATATCCTTGGTACAATAGAATACAGCCAGTAACATGGTATTTAAACAAACATATTAATCATGGGAAAGAAGAAGTAAATTTCAACGCGTTTGGAAACTATTCTGAGAGGAGACAGTTAGCCAAATTAAGCTCTATAATAAGAGAAATTGAAGCGGATAAAATGCCATTGACTTCCTACCTGAACATGCATGAAAATGCCGAAATAAATAATGCCGAAAAGAAAGAATTATTGATTTTTTTTGAAGATTTAAAGAATACCTTGGAACTTAAAAAGAGTACAAGTGTTCAATTTTAAAACAGAAACAGTTATGAAACACACATATAAAATTTCAGGAATGACTTGTAATGGTTGTAAAGGCCATGTGCAAAAAACTCTGAAATCTGTTAAAGAAATTGATTCTGTCGAGATTAATTTAGAGAAAGGTACAGCAGATCTCGTAATGTCTGAACACGTTCCCTTAGAAAAATTGAAACAGTTATTCGAAGGTTCTAATTATATGATCCACGCAGAAAATGAGCAGATTAAAGAAAAAATTTCTGCAAAAGGAAAAACTCAAAAAGGAGAAAAAGGAACTTATTACTGCCCCATGCATTGCGAAGGCGATAAAACTTACGACAAGTCTGGTGATTGTCCGGTTTGTGGGATGGATTTGGTGGCGGAAGTGAAAAGTTCGGTTGGTACACAATATACTTGCCCAATGCATCCGGAAGTTATTGAAAACAAACCAGGACCATGCCCAATATGTGGTATGGATTTGGTTCCTCTAAAAACCGATGAAACTGCTGAGCAAAAAACTTATAAAAACCTGTTAAGGAAATTTTGGATAGCAACTGCATTTACTTTGCCCATTTTCTTAATCGCGATGTCAGAAATGATTCCGAATAATCCATTGTACAAATTGATGGATATGAAATATTGGAATTGGTTGCAGTTTGGACTTTCCGTCCCCGTGGTTTTTTATGCTACTTGGATGTTCTTCAAAAGAGCCTATACTTCCATTCGCACAATGAATCTAAACATGTTTACTTTGATAGGTATTGGTGCAGGCGTTGCATGGTTGTTTAGTGTTTTTGGATTGCTATTTCCAAATTTATTTCCGGATCTGTTTAAAACAGAATTTGGAACGGTTCACGTTTATTTTGAAGCAGCGACCGTAATTCTCACCCTAGTTTTACTTGGGCAATTGTTAGAAGCTAGGGCACATAGCAAAACCAACAATGCCGTAAAAGAATTGCTAAAATTAGCGCCAAATAAGGCCATAAAAATTATTGATGGTGAAGAAGTAGAAGTTTCTATTGACGACATTGTGGTAGGAGATATTTTAAGAGTTAAACCCGGAGATAAAATTCCTGTTGACGGAATAATTACCGAAGGACAAAGCTCAATAGACGAATCTATGATCACAGGAGAACCGGTTCCAGTTACTAAAGAAATAGACGACAAAATAAGTTCGGGAACAATTAATGGAAAGCAATCATTTCTTATGAAAGCCGAAAAAGTAGGTGCAGATACTTTGCTTTCTCAAATCATTGACATGGTGAACAATGCTAGTAGGAGCAAGGCACCCATACAAAAATTAGCAGATAAAATTTCAGGCTATTTCGTACCCGTAGTAATAGGATTGTCCATTATAACATTTGTTTTGTGGAAATTTTTAGGTCCAGAACCTTCATTGGTTTACGCATTCGTAAATGCTATTGCAGTTTTAATTATTGCTTGTCCTTGTGCTTTGGGCTTGGCAACTCCAATGTCTGTAATGGTTGGCGTTGGCAAAGGCGCGCAAGAAGGAGTTTTGATAAAAGAAGCCGAATCATTGGAAAAAATGAATCAAGTTACGGTATTGATTATTGATAAAACAGGAACCGTTACAGAAGGAAAACCCTCAGTAGAAAAAATAGTTTCTATATCAGATTACAGCGAAGATGAATTAATTCAATTGGTAGCATCCGTAAACAAACAAAGCGAACATCCATTGGCCGAAGCTACTGTGAAATTTGCCGAAAAGAAAGAATTGACAATTAAGAAAGTGGAGAATTTTGAGTCGGTTACTGGTATGGGAGTGAAGGGATTGGTAGATGGAAAAACCATTCTTATTGGAAACGAAAAATTAATGGATGAAAATTCAATCAAGATAAACAAAGAAATCCATGAAAAATCAAAAACGGAGCAAAGCAAAGGAAAGACCGTTCCATTTATAAGCATTGACAACACAATGGTAGGATTTGTAGTAATATCCGATGCCATAAAAGAAACAAGCAAAAGCGCCATAAAAACATTGAAAGAAACAGGCATCAAAATAATAATGATGACTGGAGATAATAAATACACCGCAAAAGCTGTGGCCGACGAATTACAACTAGATGATTTTGCGGCAGATTGTTTGCCCGAAGAAAAACTCAATAAAGTAAAGGAATTGCAAGCTGCCGGAAGCATAGTTGCCATGGCAGGTGATGGAATTAACGACGCACCGGCACTTGCTTTGGCTGATGTAGGAATTGCCATGGGAACTGGCACCGATGTCGCAATTGAAAGTTCCGCAATTACTTTAGTGAAAGGAGATTTGCTTGGAATTGTAAAAGCACGAAAACTAAGTCACAAAGTAATGAACAACATAAAACAAAATCTATTTTTTGCACTGGCATATAACATTATTGGAATTCCGATTGCTGCTGGAGCATTGTATCCCTTTTTTGGAATATTGTTATCTCCCATGATAGCCGCTTTGGCAATGAGTTTTAGTTCCGTTTCTGTAATAGCGAATGCCTTGAGGTTGAGAACGCAGTCGATAAAATAAATAGAAGTGAATAAAGTTATGAAAAAAACAATATTAGACACTTAAGTAAATACAAAAGTGATAACAGTTTCAATAATCCATATTAAAAAATTAAAAATTAAAAATTAAAAAATGAAAATATTTAAATTTATAATGGCAGTTCTTATTCTGCTATCCGCAGCAACTGGTAATGCTCAAATAAAAAATGCCAAAATTGAAAAAGTTAAAATATCTGGCAACTGTGGAATGTGTAAAACTACCATTGAAAATGCGGGAAATCTTAAAAAACAAGCAAGTGTAAATTGGGATAAGGTTTCGAAGATGGCAATTATTTCTTATGATAGTGTTAAAACGACAAAATCGGAAATCCTTAAACGAATTGCCTTAGCAGGTTATGACAATGAAATATTTTTAGCTCCAAAAGATACTTATTTAGCATTGGATAGCTGTTGCCAATATGAACGAAGTATAAAAACACTAGCGAAAATTGAACACGCCGAAATTATAGTAGAAAAAGAGGAAATTAAAGATTCTATAATGGACGCCGAAATTATTGCAGTTGAAGAAGAAAATTTGATAGAAAAAGTATATGACAGCTATTTTTCCCTTAAAGATGCTTTGGTGAAAACAAACGGAGGTGCAGCTGCAGTGAGTGCTAAGAATCTTTTGGCAGCTATAAATAATGTAAAAATGGATAAACTTTCAATGGAAGTGCAAATGGTTTGGGGGAAAGTATTTGAAAAATTAAAAAAAGATGCTGAATTAATTTCTAAGTCGAAAAACACTGAATATCAAAGAACACAATTTATGAGTCTTTCAAAAAATTTACATGATGTAATGAAGGTTTCAAAGCAAGAAACACCAACCTACTATCAATTTTGTCCAATGACCAATAATGGAAAAGGTGCCAATTGGTTGAGTAAAGAAAAGAACATAAAAAATCCATATTACGGCTCCAAAATGATTAGCTGTGGTAAAACTGTTGAAACAATTAAGTAAGGTTATGAAAGTTTATATCAAATGGCTTGCAGCATTTTTAGTAATAATGCAAACCCCCAATTTTTTCTCTCAGAAAGTGGTGCGTTACGAGTTAACAATTACAGATACAATTGTAAACTTCACTGGTAAAGATAAACGAGCGATTGCCGTTAATGGTCAAATTCCCATGCCAACCTTAACTTTTACTGAAGGTGATACTGCAGAAATTGTGGTTCATAATAAAATGAAAGAAAGCACTTCTCTACACTGGCATGGAATTTTTCTTCCTAATAAAGAAGACGGAGTACCTTATTTAACTCAAATGCCAATAAAACCAGATGAAACATTTATTTATCGTTTTCCTATAATACAGAGCGGTACCCATTGGTACCATAGTCATAGCGGTTTACAAGAACAGATTGGAATGTATGGCTCTCTTATTTTATTGAAGAAAAAAGACGATCCACTTTTCAGAAAAGGAATAGATGATTTGCAAGAAGTTCCAATAATTTTAAGTGAATGGACAGATATCCAACCAGATAATGTTCATAGAATGTTGCACAATGCAAACGATTGGTCTGCCATAAAAAAAGGAACCGTGCAAAGTTATTCAGAAGCTATAAAAGCTGGTCATTTCAGCACCAAAGTAGCCAATGAATGGAAGCGCATGTTGGCGATGGATGTGAGTGATGTTTATTATGATAAATTCTTAATAAATGGAAAAAACGAAAGTCAATTTTCAGGATTGAAAGGAGGGCAAAAAGTTCGTTTACGCATTTCAAATGGTGGAGCTTCATCTTATTTCTGGTTGAGTTATGCGGGCGGAAAAATGACAGTTGTGGCAAATGACGGAAATGATGTTGAACCTGTAGAAGTAGATAGGCTGATTATTGGAGTTTCAGAAACTTATGATGTTATTGTTACCATTCCTTATGACGATATAGCGTATGAGTTTTTAGCAACGCCAGAAGACCGTACGAAATCTACCTCAATTTATCTTGGTAATGGCAAAATTCAGTTGAAAAGCAGAATGCCGAAACTAAAATATTTTGAAGGAATGAAAATGATGAATGAAATGATGATGATGGATGGCAGCATGAACGATATGAGCATGGATATGTCACTTCAAAAAATGGACATGAATACTGTAATGTATCCTGAAATTACAGGAGAGGCCAAAAAGAAAATGGGCCACATGAATATGGATCACAGTAAAATGGGAAACATGAAAACGGGAAACATGAAAACGGATCATACTATGGACTCTACTGATGTTTCAATGAACATGAATCAAGAAATAGTGACCCTAAATTATGGAATGTTAAAAGCTCCAAATACCACCACATTGCCAGAAGATGCTTCAATAAGAATATTAAATTTTGAACTCACAGGAAATATGAATCGATATGTTTGGAGTTTGGATAATAAGGTGCTCAGCGAAAGCGACAAAATCCTAATAAAAAAAGGCGAAGTCATCAAAATCGTTTTAAACAATAATTCAATGATGCGCCATCCAATGCATCTTCATGGTCATGATTTTCGGGTGTTAAATGGTCAGGGTGAAAATGCACCGTTAAAAAATGTTTTAGACATTATGCCAATGGAAACAGACACCATTGAATTTTTAGCGAATACCGAAGGTGATTGGTTTTTTCACTGTCATATATTATACCACATGATGTCTGGAATGAATCGTGTATTTTCTTATGAAAACCAAATGCCGAATCCATATTTACCGGATAAAGAATGGGCTTACCGCAAACTTCAACGAGAAAGTAACAAACTTCATTTCATGGTGGAAAATGACTTTGCGACAAATGGAAATGATGGGATGATAATGTGGCAAAATACACGATGGAGTTTTGGAACCGAATGGCGCTTAGGATATCATGATGTGCATGGCTACGAAACAGAAACACATATTGGCAGGTACATTGGAAAAAATCAATGGTTTATGCCTTTTGTGGGTTACGATTGGCGATACAGAGAACGTGAAGGACAATTGGACTTTCAAGAAGAGAATATTTTCGGACAATCTGATACAAAAGATACACGAACAGCATTTTCTATCGGATTTCAATATACATTGCCCTTATTAGTTAATTTACAAACAGAATTATTTACAGATGGAACCGTTTTAATACAACTTATGCGTGAAGATATACCCATTAGTAGTCGATTAAGATTCAGCTTCATGATTAATTCTGATAAAGAATACATGGCAGGTTTTAAATATATAGTTACACGTTATTTCGGAATTTCAACACATTACGATAGTGATATGGGCGTTGGATTTGGTTTGACATTAAACTATTGAGTTAATTTACTATCTGAAAGATAAACTAAATAAAATAAAATAAAATAAAATAAAATAAAATAAAATAAAATTGAAGCCATACTCATCTTATTATAGAAGAGTATGGCTTTTTTGTTATAAAACTAACTTGCCAACGGCAGCAAATTATATTTTTACGTTTCTTATCTTTAATATTTCTAAAAAATGAGGGTGTTAAGCCAGTTATTTTTTTAAATTGATTAGACAAATGGGCTACACTGCTGTAATGTAGCTTATAAGATATTTCGGTTAGACTCAATTCATCATACATAATTAGTTCTTTTACTTTTTCTATTTTATGAAGAATTATAAAGTGTTCGATGGTCACTCCTTTTGTTTTTGAAAACAACGTCGATAAAGTATGGTAATCTTGGTTTAATTCAATGGATAAATACACTGAAAAATTAACAATCGGTATATGGTCTGTATTGTGAATCATTTTTACAATAATGGCTACTATTTTTTCTACCAAAATAGCCTTCTTATCATCGATTAATTCAAGACCATATTTATGTAGAATTGCTTTGAGGTAAATTCTTTCTTCCTCCAAAATTGGTTTTGCAAGATGTATTTCTCCAAGTTCAATACTCATATACGTTAAGTTCATTTTAATTAATTCTTCAGCAACAGTCTTTTTACAACAATAACTAACATAATTCAAGGTTACTTACCATTTCGTGAGTAATTTAGGCATTATTAAACAGGTAAAAAAGTGGAATCACAACAAGAAATATACAAGTATCTTAGCCCCTTTATAATTGGACTTTTAATAAGTACGGGTATTGGGTTAATCATTGGTCTTGAGCGCGAGTATAATAAACTCAAAGGAGGCGTAATATCGGGTATTAGAACATTTCCTATTGTTTGTATAGCAGGCTTTTTGTTGGCAAACTTATCCGCTGATTACAGTATTTTTATAATTGTTGCATCCGTTCCAGCATTTTTAATTTATCTCGCATTTGATCACTTAAACAAGGAAGGAAATCACGTTGTAGGGCATACAACTCATATAGCATTATTTGTAACCTTTCTTTTGGGAATGATGATTTTTAAACAGTTATACAAAGAAGGATTAGCTGTGGCGGTGGTTGTAGTAACATTGCTTTCTTTAAAAGACAAATTCAAAACAACACTTAAAAATATAACGGAGCAGGAATTGTTTGCTACCATCAAGTTTTTTATTCTATCCTTATTGATTTTGCCCTTTCTTCCCAATCAAAAATTCGGACCAAATGGCATCTTTAATATTTACGAAATAGGTTGGGTAGTCGTTATTATTTCAATATTAAACTTCATAGGATACTTTCTTACGAAATACTTTGGTTCTAAAAAAGGAATTATTTCAACTGCACTCTTAGGAGGTCTTATTTCGAGCACTGCTGTAGCATGGTCTTTTTCTTCTCGAAGCAAAGAAAATCCTGAGCTGGCAGGTACCTATGTATCGGGAATATTAATGTCTTCCGCAATCATGTTTCCAAGACTGGCAATTGTTTCATACATTATTAACCCTGTTATCTTAGAAACCCTATGGTTACCTTTTTTACTCATGTTTCTTACCGCGGCTTCATATTCTTGGTGGCTCATGCGCAGTCAAAATGGCATTAAAACAGACGAAGCACCGATCAAAGTAGGTAATCCTCTGGATATTTTGAGTGCTTTGTATTTTGCTGTTATTTACGTTGTTATTCTGGGTTCAGTTTATTACTCTAATATTTATTTAGGAAATCGGGGACTATATCTCTCTGCAATTGTTTCCGGATTTGCGGACACAGACGCTATTACTATAAGCGTATCAAATTTGGCTAAAGAAGTTGATTTAGCGTCTGTTTCAGCAAGAATTATTGTAGCGGCAATATTAAGTAACAGTCTTGTCAAACTGGGTATTGGCATTTTCAAGGGTAGTCCTCAAATAAAGATGAAGCTAAGTGTAGGCTTTGGAGCAGTTATAATTGTTGGGTTATCATACATACTAATAACAACCTTTGTAATATAAAAAAAAATAAATTAGTAATAAACGGATATGAATAGTAAACAACATAAATCTTCGGCTCCAATTTGATGTTTTCCGTTACTTAATATTTCGTATTTCATTTTTTTAGATTTGAAAAGTTTGTCAAATATTCCCATATTTTTTTTGATTGTTGTGTTTTAGAATTATTGCAAACGGTTAAGCTAAAAATAAGCGATAGCCACCCGTAGGGTTATTTTTTAGGTTTTGTTATGCCTTCGCCTTTCTTTTTCATGTCATTTCGTGTTTTTTTGGGTGCGTTGGCTTGGTGGCTCTTTTGCAAAACTTGGCTTGTGGGTTGGCTTGAGCGGTTTTGCAAATGTGCTACCAATGGCGTTGGCTTATTTTACTTTTAATTCATACTTGTCCTCAAAAAAATCATTCAATATATTTTGGTCAGTCTCTTCAATTAAAAATTTCCTTTCGTTATCTGTCAGCTCACAAACTCCGAAATTCTTGATATAATTTCCATTCAATGAATAATAGTCTGAAGAATAAGGCTTGCTAGTGGTTTTTATGTAATACCAAAACATACTTGACTCCATTATCTTTTTGATGATTTTCATTTCAATCTCTGAACTGCCAACAACAGCTAGTCCATTATAGAAAAGTAAGTCATCATCTGAATTGATAATGAAATTCGGAGTCCTGTCAGAGTATTTCGGAAAAAACATTTTGTTCTTTATCTTCTCTAGTGATTGAGTTCGTCCAAATGCAAACCAGTTTTCATAGTTCCCATTTCCTTTATCCCTCTCTGCCAGAGTTATTCTTTTGTTTTGTAGGTATTTGTGTGCTTCGGGGAATTTATCTCTAATTAATTCCTCATCTAAAAGCTTTGGTTTCTCTTGGCGGTCGTATGGGAAAATGACTTTCTCTTTTAGATTGCTTAAACTAACCTCACGACTTAGTTTATTTGAATTGACAATATCTTTGCAAATGCCTTTTTCTATCTTATATAAACTACCATTTTGCAAGTAGAAATACTTTTCATCTTCATCAACTGGTCTAAAGATGTAAATATCATTCTTCAGTGTTGCAATACCATGTCTTGTTTGGTATATTTCACCAAATGGAATACCTGTAGATTCAATTTTAGAGATGGTTTTATTATCTTTTAAATTCCACCCTTTTTTTGAATCAAGAGTTTCATATTTTACTTTTTTAAAGAGTTGATTTCCATTTAATTTATTGCTTTCAGAGTTGGTGTAAGAGATGAAATTTTGATTTCTGTTTACAATTAAACAAATACAGGTATATGTGTTTTTCGATTTGAATACTTGTTCCGAACCAAAATCAATTATGCTGATTGCAAGCTGTTTTCTTTGAAAATAATCTCTTAGAGCCCTTCCATTTAAGCTTTTGAAGAATGAGTTCATTGTTATAAACCCAAGAGTTCCATCTTCTGCTAAGTTCTCAATTGCAATCTGAAAAAATGGAATATAAAGGTCAGAGTTACCTGATTTACAAACTTCCCAATTCTTTAACTTCTCTTTTGTTTCTTTATCAAGATTCCTCGCACAAACATAAGGTGGATTTCCGAGTATGATGTTAAAGCCCTTAAAGTTCGCAATTTTAGTCGCCCAATCAAAATCTAATGAATCACCCTGAAACAAGTTGAATTCAAACTCTTTTATATCTTCTCCTGATTGCAAAGCCAATAAGGAAAGAAGAAGCTTAGTTCGGTTAACAGAATATTCTTGGATGTCTAAACCAAAAATATTATTTCTGAAAATGTCGGCATAACTTTTACCCTTTCGGTTTTTTAATTCTATAGAAGCATTGAATAAAAATCCTCCACAACCACTAGCTATATCCGAAATTTTAATCGAATCATTGAGAATACCAGTTTTCTCAAACGCCTCATTAACGAGGTAATTCCTAATGTGGTAAGGGGTATATATTGCTCCATTTATGATTCTATCAGCCGGAGAGATAACAAATTCGAACAGTTCTATTAGTTCCTCAAAACCAAATTTTGTTATTTCAGCATTAATTACTGATATAAATTCAATAAGTGAAGCATTTTCCTCTTTTTCAACTTTCCCGATTGAATATTCCTTAAGAAGTATGTTGTTCTGAAGCTTTATTTTATTGATTTCAAGAAAAGCAGAAATAATAAGCCTGTCCACATCTTTTGGAGTTGTGGAATATTGACTCAAATATTTGAATGCGTTTTTCATTGAATTGCTCTTAAATGCTTTTTATAATCATTATACTTAAATGCTAAAGCCAAATACAATTCTTTTGCTTCTGGATTATCTAATTCTTCTATCAAATTTTGAAGTAAGAACAATTTTTGTTCAAGTTCGTCAAGCATCCAAATAATACTATGTCTCTTCAAGTATAATTTCAACTTGATGTACATATATTTAGCAGAAGCCGAATTGTTTTTAGGATATATATTACCCAACTCATCTCTGTAAAAATGCAAATTGTAGTCTTCGTCAACAGGGTCGATATATGATCCAAAATCATCACTTTTAGCTCTATTAACATAGGAACAAGAATATACCAAGTTCTTATAATTTCTTTCTAGCTCTGGGAATTTTGATTTTGGTTTAAAATGGTCAATTTGAAAATTAGTTGTGCCACCAAACCAAAAGTCTAAACAGTAAGTGTATCCACATCTGTTTTTGAAATCTTTTACGAGCGAATCTTTGTATCGCCTGTAGTCTGCCAATTCTTTACCTGAATATGTTCTTTCAGGTGGTTCGTTACGAAACAAAAATTCACTCATCTTTTTTACCTAATGATTTCGCTAATTCATCAACCTTTTTTAGTAGCTCAGAGAGTTCTGATGCTTCATTT
>JBBSUQ010000031.1:0-23867 GCA_038234235.1 Flavobacteriales bacterium | reverse complement strand
GCTGCCAAAGCCCTTTTGGAATATTTAAAAACTCTTGATTTTGTCAAGATTGAAAACTTTGACATTCCCATTTGGCAGAAGAATCAATTAGACATTTCATAACAAAGTGATGATGAAGGTGAAAATAAATATACTGAATGGCAAACTGTTAAGGAGAGACTTGCCACAATTAACCATTAACAATTAACCACTAACAATTAAAACACCCCTCTCTCAATATAATCTATCAAAGAATGAATAACTTTAATATGTATTTCTTGTGCTCTGTCGGCAAATTCTGAATAAGGTGCTCTTATTTCAATATCAACTAGCTCTGCCATTTTGCCACCAGTTTTGCCGGTTAGTCCTATTATTTTCATTCCTTTTGCTTTAGCGACTTCTATGGCCTTCAAAATGTTTTCGGAGTTACCACTGGTAGATATTGCCAATAAACAATCGTCTTTACCTCCCCAGGCTTCCAGATACCTCGAAAATACTGCTTGGTAACCATAATCATTCGCTACACAAGATAAGTAACTAGGGTCGCTTATTGCGGTTGCAGCAATTGCTGGTCTGTTTTCACGGTAGCGACCTGTTAGTTCTTCTGCAAAATGCATGGCATCACACATTGATCCTCCATTGCCACAACTAAATATCTTCGATCCATTTTTTATTGTTGAAACGAGTAAATCTCCGGCAGAACGGATAATCTCCATGTTTTCTTGATTGTTAAATTTTAGCAAAATATCGCTCGCTTCCAAAAAATGGTCTGCAATTTGTTTTGTGCCCATCGTCAAATTATTTTAACAAATTTAAAAAAATAAAAATCTTGTAAAATTAATTTAACGGGATTTACTATATTTGAAACCGGAGAATGCTCCATAAATAACTTTTATTATGAAAAAAAGAATACTACTGATCTGTTTGCTTTTTGTTTCTTCAATGACTTTTGCGCAAGATTGTTTTAAAAGACTTGAAGATGCTTTTACTAAAAGAGGATCATACACTGTGGCTGACGACATGCACAGAAATGTTATTATATCTTACTTTAAAGATGGTGAAACCAACTGTGTATCAGGAAAAGTAAGGGTGGAAAATGGAGTAATTGTGAGTATATTCTTGCAATATTCAGATGGAACTTATGAGTTGATGGATAAGAAATTTTACAATTCTAAAAAACAACCGCCAACAGTTACCAACGGAATTTCAGAAATGATTACTACTTCAGAAGGTGAAAATTTTAGAATTGTTTTTATTGATAAATTAAAACCAAAGGCAAAATCTTTAATGGATGTTTCACTTCCAGATGATTTATAACGCAATCAAAAGAATTAAAAATAGTTTAAAAGCGGATTTATAAAAGTCCGCTTTTTTTGTGTCCGCTTTTTTGTGCAATTATCATTGTCTGTTAATTTATTTGCGAAAATCGTTATCATTTTGTTTTATTTCAAATCTCAAGCTTAGTTTAATGTCGTAACTTTGACGCTTCAAAAAATAAAAATTAAAAGATTTGAATCTGCTCTTAAAAAGCAAAGAGACTTAAAATATAACTCATGGAATTAAACGAACTCTCGGCAATTTCTCCAATTGATGGAAGGTATGCTACCAAAACTTCTGAACTACGACCTTACTTTTCTGAATTTGGACTTATAAAATATAGAGTTTTTATAGAAGTACAATATTTTATTGCTTTGGTAAATAGTGGCATTCATCCTTTAAATTCTTTTCCTGCTGAAAAACTTTCAATGGTAGAAGCTTTGGCGAAAAATTTCTCAGAAGAAGATGCATTGTGGATTAAAAATTCTGAAAAGACTACAAATCATGATGTAAAGGCGGTAGAATATTTTTTAAAAAATAAATTTGAAGGCTTAGGATTGTCTCAATATTCAGAATTTATACATTTCGGACTTACTTCACAAGATATCAATAACACAGCAATTCCCTTATCTTTAAAAGAAGGTTTGGAAGAAGTGTATGTTCCACTTTTACAAGAAGCAATTGATAAAATTCAATATTTCGCTCGTGAGTGGAAAGATATACCAATGTTGGCAAGAACGCACGGTCAGCCAGCAAGTCCAACTCGATTAGGAAAAGAATTTCAAGTTTTTTCAGAGAGAATGATAATTCAACTTGAAACCTTAAAAAAAATAGACCACAGTGCAAAATTTGGTGGAGCAACAGGAAATTTCAATGCACACCACGTTGCCTATCCAAATACCGATTGGGTTTCATTTGCCAATAATTTTGTGGATGATATTTTAGGTTTAAAAAGAAGTCAGACTACAACACAAATTGAGCATTATGATAATATGGCCGCTCTTTTTGATGCATTAAAAAGAATAAACACCATAGTTTTAGATTTAAACAGAGATATTTGGATGTATATTTCCATGGACTATTTCAAGCAAAAATTAAAAGAAGGAGAAGTTGGTTCAAGCGCTATGCCTCACAAAGTAAACCCGATAGACTTTGAAAACAGCGAAGGAAATATTGGAATTGCCAACGCATTGTTTGAGCATTTGAGCGCAAAATTGCCAGTTTCGAGATTGCAAAGAGATTTAACAGACTCTACAGCATTGCGAACTATTGGTTTGCCCTTGGCACATACATTAATTGCTTTAAAATCGACGCTAAAAGGATTAGATAAATTGGTATTAAATGCTGATAAATTCGAACAAGATTTAGAAAACAACTGGGCGGTGGTAGCAGAAGCGATTCAAACCGTCTTGAGAAGGGAGGGCTTTGAAAAACCTTATGAAGCCTTAAAAGGATTGACCAGAAAAAACGAAAAAGTTACAAAAAATTCGGTTCATGAATTCATAGATACTTTGGAAATTTCCGAAGATTTAAAACACGAACTAAAAACCATAACACCTCACAATTATTTGGGTATTCAGTTGGTATTAAAATAAAATCAATACATTTGCAAAAAACTTAAATAATTCTAATTAACTATGAAATCAAAATTAACTTTAACCTTGGCTTTTTTATGCCTTGTATTTACGAATCAATTATTTGCCTATAAAATTTCTTGGGGTGAGTTTCAGAAGACATCAACTTTTGTATCTGAGATTTTTCCGGTTGGAGGTGAAGATTTTTTCGCTACTAAATATACAAGATTCGGTAAATCTTCTGCAAACTTTTATTCAGGTTTTAAAATATCTTCAACAGGTTCAATGAAACTTCTTGTTGATGGAAAAACAACGAGTTTTAGTGACTGTACAAAATTAGGAGATAAATTTTATGTCTTATCTAGCAGAACTGAAAACTTAGAAATTACATTCTATGCCCAAGAGTATAACAGAAATATAGAGCCTACTGGAGATCCGCTATTAATAACTAGCATTACTCTTCCTAACAAAAAGTCATATCCAACTTTAAAATTATTAACGTCACTTGATGATGATTTACTTTGTGTATATTGGTCAACTGATGGTTTTAGAAAAAGCGAAGAAAAGGCCAGTTATGGTTTTAAACTTTTTGGAAAAGATTTAGAAGAACTTAAAACTGGCGAATACGATCTTCCTTTTGAAAGTAAATTATGTGATGTTGGTCAAGTATATCTTACCAACACAGGCGACTTGTTTACCGTTATAACCGAATTTGAGATGGTTAAAGCCGGTTTAAGAGAGTCTAAAAATCTTAAAGAAATCCATGTTTATAAAGTTGCAGAGGGAGAATTGGATGAATTAACTTATGACTTAGGTGAATTCACTCCTCGGGCAATTAAAATTAATTCGGATAATGTAAGTAAATTGGTTATTGCTGGTACGTTTGGAGATAAAGATAATGGAGGAGTTTTGGGGATTTATACCACTGTTATCGATTATACTAAAAATCAAGAATTAACCACAAATTTGGATAAATTTTCAGATGAGTTTATAAAGAAAACGAAATCTACAAGGGAATTAGAAAAAAGAGATAAAAAAGAAGCGAAAGGTAAAGATGTAGGCGAACTTGCTCTTGCAAATTTTGTAATGAGAGATATCTATATTCAAAAAGACGGCAATATTTATGGAGCGTTAGAAATGTATTATATGTATGTCACTACAACCACCGACTCAAAAGGAAATACTAGAACAACCTACCATTATGTTTATGGAAATATTATTTCGTTTTTATTAAATTCAGAAGGAGAAATTCAGTGGGTTAATATGATTAAAAAATTGCAACACACTACAAATGATAATGGAGTTGCAAGTGGGTTTTATAGTTTTATTGACGATGGTAAATACAATTTTATTTTTAATGATAATTCAGACAATTTTGATACAAATGGCAAAAGAGCTGAAAGTGAATTAGAAGGAATGAGATTAGGGAAGAAAAAGTCTTGTTCAACCGTTGTTTCATTTGACCTTGAAAGCGGGGAAATTTCTAATGAATTGCTATTCACTCGTAGCGAAGTTGAAGCTTATGTGTTTCCGAAGAAATTTGCAATCAATCCAAAAGAAAATAATATCATTCTATATGCAGTTAAAAGAAAAACAGAAAAATTTGGTTTGCTTCAATTAAACGATTAATTAAAGATATTTCCATAAAAAGCCTTTTCTTTGTATTATTATATGATGAAAAGGCTTTTTTTATTTCTAATAGTTTCTTTTTTGCATTTTCAGTCTTTCGCTTTTAAAATCGAATGGAGCGATTTGCAATTCTGTCCTGCTCCAGTCGAGAATATTTACCCGATTTATGAAAGTCACTTTTTCGTTAAAAGACAATCTAAATCTGCTTTCAAATCTCAAAATACGCTTAGCTATTATGCTTCCTTCAAATTAACAGCTACGGGTGCTATAAAGCCTATAATTAATGGCAAAATAGGAACTTATGTAGATTGTATAAATCTTGAAGGAAAATTTTACATGTTTATAAAGCGAACAGAAAGAAAAGTAGTATCACTTTACATACAAGAATATGGTACAGATATACAAGCTATTGGACCTGCAACCGTGGTTGGAACTTACACAAAACCAGCAAAAAAATCTTTTTCTTCTTTTTTCATCACTACTTCTGATGATGATCAATATTTTTCAGTCTATTGGGAAGTAATTGAAAGAAAATCTCTCAAAACATTTATGGGATATAATATTTTTACAGCCAAAAAAGAACAAATTACCTCTGGTGAAACTTTCTTACCGTTTGAAGATGGCTTGGCAGAAGTAACACATCTTACTTTGTCAAACACGGGTGATTTTTTCTTAATACTCAAAGAATATGAATGGTTATACCGAAAGAGAAACAAAAGAAATGGCAGAAATCCCAAAAATTACCATGTTTTTCATGCAGTAGGAAATGAATTAAAAGAATATATTCTATCATTGTCCGATAAAATTCCGAGAAATGCTAGTATAACAACAGATAATCGTGAAAACTTAAGTATAACTGGTTTGTACTCTCGCCCAAATGAAAAAGGGGTAATTGGAATTTTTTCACTGAGGATAAATTTTAAACAAGATAAAATAGTTTCTGAAAATTTCGAAGAATTCTCTCCAGATTTTATAAAAGAAGGTTGGAGCGAAAAAGATTGGGATCAAATTCAAAAAAAACTCGATAAAGGTAAAAATGTTGAAAACCCAAATTTGAGAAATTTACGTTTTAGAGACACTCAAATTCTTGCCGATGGTTCTGTTTTAGGAACGATAGAAAACTATCATGTAGACACTACATACAGTTATGACGGCAGAAGAAATGAATCTTTGTTTGCATTCCATTATGAAGATATTATTGCCTTTAAAATCGATGTTAGTGGCAAAGTTGAATGGCTTAAAAGAATTCCTAAAAAGCAGATTTCATATAACGATTATGGTTATCGAAGTGGTTATGCTGGTTTTCTCGATGGTAACAAATATTATATGATTTTTAATGACAATGTTAATAATTATGATGAAAGTGGTATGTTTATTACTGGAAATAAATTTGAAGCAGAATATTCGAAAAAAAACAATGCCGTTGGATTGGTCAGTCTTGACATAGAAACGGGAAACATAACAAGGAAAAATCTTTTTGATAGAGAAGATGTTGAATCTATTGCAATACCTAAATTATTTAAATATAATCCATTCGATAATACAATGATTTTGTATGCTACAGTTGGCAACAAAGAAAGATTTGGCTTGTTAACTATAACTCCTTAAATCTTTAAAAAAGTCTATATTTTTAATTTTTTATTTTTTATTTTTTTTAGCTTTGACTTATTACCCAACTACTATTCTGATTTCTAGAAGCAAAATCTTTTTTCTTAAACTCTTGTAAATTATCCCAAATAAGTTCCAAGCCGTGCAACAGGCAATCTGCTTCTTCTTCCATGGCTGTGTGCATTATCTTCGGATCTTGGAAATAATGCTTCACAAAATTTGTATCAAAATCTCCACTAACAAAAGCGGGATGTTTTAGTACGTATTTTCCAAAATCTAATGTGGTTTTAACCCCAGAAATTCTATAATTATCAATCGCTTTTATACATTTTCGAATGGCTTCTTCTCTTGTGGGAGCCCAAACAACTAATTTTGCAATCATAGGGTCATAAAAAATTGGTATAGCCATACCCTCCACAAATGCATCGTCAACTCTCACGTGCAAACCTTTGGGAACTTGATATTTTTCCAATGTACCAATGTCTGGAGTGAAACCGTTTAATGTATCTTCAGCGTAAACTCTAACCTCAATCGCATGACCGTTTATAGAAAGTTCATCTTGTAATTTCGGAAGTTTTTCGCCTCTTGCAACACGGATTTGCCATTCAACTAAATCAAGACCAGTTATTTCTTCTGTAACAGGATGCTCAACTTGTAAACGGGTATTCATTTCTAAAAAGAAAAAGTCGTTATTTGCATCTACCAAAAACTCTACAGTTCCTGCCCCAATATAATTGCAGGCTTTGCAAACCGCCACAGATGCTTCTCCCATTTTTTTTCTAAGTTCAGGAGTCAACAATGCACTTGGTGCTTCTTCTACTACTTTTTGATGTCTTCTTTGGATACTACATTCTCTTTCAAAAAGATAAACAACATTACCCAAGGTATCTGCAAAAACCTGAATTTCTATGTGCCTTGGTTTCTCTACAAATTTTTCAATAAAAACGGCATCATCCCCAAAAGAAGACCTTGCTTCGCTTTGTGCCAATTTCATTTGTTCTTCAAAGGTTTCTGAGTTTTCTACAAGTCGCATACCTTTCCCACCTCCACCTGCAGAAGCTTTAATTAAGATTGGATAACCAACTTGCTCCGCTATTTTTATGGCTTCAGGAATGTCAGAAATAGCTGAATCTACTCCGGGAACCAAAGGTACATTATAAGATTTTACTGCTTGTTTGGCACTGAGCTTGTCACCCATAATTTCCATACTTTCTGGTGATGGACCTATTAAAGTTATACCGGCATCTTTAACTTTTCTTGCAAAATTTGCATTTTCAGATAGAAAACCATAACCAGGATGAATGCCATCAACCCCCAATTTTTTACAAATTTCTAAAATCAAATCTTGTTTCAAATAACTTTCCGCAGCCGGACTTTCACCAACGTATTCGGCTTCATCTGCTTCGAGGACATGTGGTGCATTGCGGTCGGCATCTGAATAAATAGCGACTGTTGCAATATTCATTTTTTTGCAAGTACGTATTACTCTTCTTGCAATTTCACCTCTGTTAGCGATAAGTATTTTATTCATTTTTGTTTGTAATTTATTGATATCAAAATTAGAAAAATAAACCAGAAGGTTTTTACTTTTCTTCAGGTTTCAATATGGTATTATCATATTCTGGCAAAAGCACCCTGCGATTTTTCTCATTGAGCGGATGTCTTTTATTGTTCGGACTTCTAAAAATATTAAGGAAATACTGGAAAAGTCTAAAATCTCTCCATTTATTAAAATCTTCTTGATATGTAAGTCCGACACCTTGCGTATATGGTCCTTGCGTTTGATCTCTAAATACAGCCTGAGTGTTGGATTCATTAAATATAACAACTCTAAAAGAACCTGTTTGATTAAGTATATATTCAATATTGATATCTATAACCCCACTTTGTTGTGTAGCTGCTGAAGGATTATTCTCTACTCCAAAGTTTCCACTTATTCGTAATTTATTATTTAAGAAACTCTTTTGTACGCCAATTTCTGCCGAATTTTGACCTGTTTGATTGTTGTTTGAAAGGGCAACTTTAAGTTTAAAGTCTTTAGATAAGGACGATAGTGCCGAATTTAATTGTGAACTTAGTAAATCTAGGGCTGCATTAGAACCAGCATTTATAGAACCTACTAATGGCTGGAATTTTTTAAACAAAACCAAAGAGAAAAATTGCTTGTTAAGTTCGTCGGGATCAGATTTTACACGAGCCAACAATTGCTGGTTTGCTTCTGAGGCATTCGGTGCTACTATGTCAAAACGGATGCCTGGCTCGAGCAGGGTATTTGTTAAATATATAAGTGCTTGTACTTCTTGCTGGCTGCTTGAATAAACTCCTCCGTCGGGAGAAATGTCTGCGAAACTAGCGTTAACAGTATATTTGGCTGTTAAATTAATTTTTGCATTCGTGGGATCGCCAGACCATGTTATGGTTCCGCCTGGTTCAATTGTAAAATGTTCTTTTATTGGAGGCAGAACAAAATAATAGTCTCCTGTGGCTACAGTGTAAGTTCCTTCCATTTTTACTTCTTGTAGATTATCAACACCAATATCAAGAGTTGAGAACCCGGTTGAAGTAATTTCGTTGCCTGCATCATCCAAAGAAACAGTTAACTGCGCTTCGGGTGTAACATCAAAATGCAATTTCAAGTCAATACCCGTAAAATTATATTTTGGTTTTTGTACTTGTATATTATTGCTATCTGGCTTGAAGGTAAGAAATGCTATTTCATCACCATAATCAGTAAAGCCATATAACGGGATATTCATTTTGGTGCCTTGTTCTGTTTTTGCTCTTACCTCAATATATAACTGGTCTGCATATCCAGAAATATTGGCGGAACCTGTTACATACGCCTTACCATAATAAAGTGATCCTTCTTTGTTTTTAGTATCCATTACCAGAAATCTGTTGAGCTTAGGTTTCGGGTAAATTGGTTTAAATAAATAACGTCCGTCGTATTCTAAATCAATTGATATGTCAAAATTCCAGTCGGCGAAATTATTGTGCAAAATAGTTCCTCCAACCGTTCCAACATTTCCTTCTTCATCAATCAAAGGCATTCTATTTATATAAAACGCGTCTTGGTCCGCTTCTACATCACCGTTAAATTTAAACAATGCACCTAGCAATGCCAATCTTGCTTGACCATTTTGAATATCCACTGTTCCCGTAACTTTTGGATTTGTCGGGCTTCCCTTGATTTTTATTTTCCCTCTTAATTGACCGTCAATATCTGACACTATTTCAGGATCTAGAAATGCGTTGGTGAATGAAATATCTGTTCCTTCAAAATTTAAATCAAAGTCTAAATTATTTTCAGATTTACTCAAGTCATAAGCACCATCAAAAGTAAAAGTTTCATTTCCTCTAAAATCCAATGTGCCGCTTAAATCAACCTTTTTCACGTTTTCATTCCACTGACTTTGGAAACTTACAGAACCCACCTCTTCTGAATTTATGTAGAGATTACCAATATTTATGTCACCATCATAACTGAGATTGGTATAAGGATTTGAAATAGAACCTCTCCCGTTTACAATTCCTTTTATGTCTATACCGAGACCCAATAATAAACTTAATTCATCAATCTTAAAATCAATTAGCTTGAAAATTAATTTGTCTGAATCGTTTTTTGAGACTACTCCATCAAGTGATAAAAGAGAAGTTCCTTGATTAAGTTTGAAATTTTCTACTTGGATTCTGTCAGATTTTATATAAATATTAGATGAAGAATTTACGGTCCATTTTTTACCATTAACTCCAAAATAGGAAGGTTGAATAATAAATTTCAATTCATCAAGCGAGATAACTTGACTGTCCCATTTAATAACGCTTTCATTTTCAGTCCCACGATCCCATGACAAGATAGATTCAATATTATCTTGATTGCCAATTGCCGTTAATTTCAATGAATCAAGAGCAATGGTGTCGTTAAGTCTAACATTTCTAGTGTTTATTTCAACATCTACCAATCCATTCTTTAATTCTTGATCGTATGAAAAATTGTTAATATAAAAATTCTTGTAATGTATAAAATCAGTGTTTACCAACATTTGAAAATAGCCGTCTTTTGCCACATAAGAACCTCCAATTGTTGTATTGTTTTTAATCGATAAGTCTTTTACAAAGAGCGGTAATATTTTATCTGGCTGTTTTATATTAATGGCATACACAAAATTGTTTGTGCTCTTTGTAATGTCTTTAATGTTTGGGGCTTTCACTATAGCTGGAAAGGCTTTTGAAATTTCGTAAATTATCTCATCTCCAATTGTTGCAAAGTTTATTTTTCCATTTAAAGTAGCTGCTATTATTTCAGATTCTATATCTAACAAGGTATTTCCATCTTTCTTACTTATAAAAATATCCATGGTTGGCAGAAACAATGAATCTTGCAAAGAAGTATAGTTAACGTTTTCTAAATGCATTTCTCCCGTTATGTCATTTTTAGAAAGTCCACTTACATTACCCACAAGTTGACCACGTAAGGTAGTATTTTCGGCATCTACAAAATTAAGCTTGGTAAGATTAATAAAAGCGAGATCCATGTCAAAATCAATATTTTGTCGGCCTTTAAGGTCAATTCCACCTGAGAAATCTACTTTTAAATTAGGGTCATTTGCTTTTAAATCTGCTTTAAATACTTCATTCTCAAATGAACCATTTTGTACAGTAATGTTAGAATAGTTGTAATTGTTATAACCAAAAGTATTTACACGTCCTTCCAATTTAGAAAAACTAATCGGTTCTCCATTATTAAAACTTCCATTCAAATTTACGGCAGCATCTAATATCCCAATATCAGATTGGTCCAGAAACTTTCCTAGTTGAAAATTTGAAACAACCAAATCATATTCATTTCCACCAAGTCCTGAAAAATAATAAGCATCTTTCGATCCCGGAACAGCATTAAACTGAATTCCGTTGGCCATCTTTAATGACCCTATATCTGTTTTAATAATATTACTTCGTACTGTGAAATTATTGTAATTTCCACTTAGGTTTAAATTACTTGTTTCAATGTGCCCGAGTTCCATAATATTTGATGGTAGTTCTAAATACTTCATACCAGAAGATTTTGGCATTTTAATATTTTTCAGATCATCAAAATCCACATAAGCATATTTCAAGTCTTCATTAAAATCTGTAGTTTTTAACTGTCGAAAATCAGGAAGTTGTAAATTTCCTTTAATAATTGTTTTTTCTCCCGTTTTGAAATATAAATCTGATATTTTTAAATTTTTAATGTATTGAGTAAGTTTCCCTTCTATGAGAACTTGTTGATCCATTCCTTCCAAAGCACTAGCAAAATAGGAGACATCTTTTAGATTGACATCACTTTTATTCAACAAAACATCAAATCTTACACTGTCTTCAACTGTTGCAAACGCATCAAAGGAATTCATTAGTAAATACAATCTTTTGGCCTTTATATCTGAATCTTTCGTTTTTACTATAAGATCATCGAATTTTAATCCCTTACCTGAAATTGCAATTTTCGCACTAAATTTTTCTGCAGAAAAACCTGATTGCTCTTTAAAATTAAGATTTTTCACTTTCATAAAAACATCTTCATCCAAGACATGTAAATTGTCAATTTCAAGATTTACATTTTGAGCATAAATATGATCAAAGTCAATTCCGTAATCAGAATACTCTTTTCTGAAATCGTCATATTTTAAGTTTACATTTGTCAATCTTACTTTCCTTATGAGCAAATCTAATTCAGTTTGTTGTTTAGGACTAGAAGATTTAAAATAGTCTGAAATGAATGCATAGTTGTAAGCGCCGTCTGGGTTTGCACGATTAACTTTTACATTTCCGTTTTCTAAAGTTATTTCATCAATTACAAATATGCTCTTGTTCGGATTAATAGATTCAATATTCACGAAAAGACTTCCCACATTAACCAAAGTATCGCCTTGTTGATCTTCTAAGTAAACTCCATCCAGCACAATTTCGTCCAACCAAATAATAGAAATTCTGTCAATTTTTACATTAGTCTTCCATTCTTTAGAAAAATAAGAGGTGGCTTTTTGGGCTAAGAAAGTTTGCACCGTGCTACTTCTAACAAGGAATAAAATTAAAATAAGTAAAAACACGAGCCATTCTAGGATAATTCCCAGACTTCTAGCCAGTATTTTGAGTATTTTTGTCATCGAATTACTGCAAATTTAAGAAGTTTGATAAATAAAAATACTATAGTCTTAGGCATTGAATCTTCCTGCGACGATACATCGGCTGCTGTTATCCAAAATGAGGCCATACTTTCCAATGTAATTGCAACGCAAGATATACATAAAAAGTATGGCGGTGTAGTACCTGAATTGGCAAGTAGGGCGCACCAACAAAATATAGTTCCCGTGGTGCATGCAGCGCTTTTAGAAGCCGGTAAAACATTAGATGATTTAGATGCAATTGCGTTCACCCGTGGGCCTGGATTAATGGGTTCTCTTGTCGTCGGAACAGCATTTGCAAAAGCCCTCGCTTTGAGTAAAAATATTCCGTTAATAGATGTTAATCATTTACAAGCTCATATTTTAGCTCATTTTATTGATAAAAATGACGGAAATAAGCCAGAATTCCCGTTTTTGAATTTAACTGTTTCCGGCGGACATACGCAACTGGTTTTAGTTAAAGATTATTTTGAAATGCAATTGCTTGGTACTACTATCGATGATGCGGCTGGCGAAGCTTTTGATAAAATCGGAAAAATATTAGGATTAGAATATCCAGCCGGAATTTTGATAGATAAGTTGGCCAAAAATGGCAACAAAGATGCATTCACCTTTGCCAAACCTAAAGTCGATGATTATAATTATAGTTTTAGCGGATTAAAAACTTCAGTTTTATATTTTATTCAGAAACAAGAAAAATTAAACCCAAGGTTTTGCGAAGAAAATCTGTCAGATTTATGTGCTTCAGTTCAATTTACCATTGTAGAAACATTGCTAACAAAAGTAAGATTGGCTATTAAAAATTTTCCTTGTAAAGATTTGAGCATCTCGGGTGGTGTGGCGGCGAACTCTGCGCTACGCCAAGACATAATTAAATTGGGTGAAGAAAATAATTTGCGAATTCATATACCGGAGCAACAATTCTGTACTGATAATGCAGCAATGATCGCAATAGCAGGAAAATTAATGTTTGAAAGAGGAATGTTAGCAACTCAAGAAATTTCAGCAAATGCAAGGTTAAAAATAGGAGTTTGATAACTGAAACCATTAAAATATTCAACAGAAAGGCAGTTTTATTCATTTAAGTAAATTGTTCATAAATAATTTTCTAAATTAAACGTCGAACCCTTTAATATTTTGAAGCTATGGAAACTATTAAAACTACTTTTACTGTTCAAAAGGAAATAATTCCCTTCTTATTATTTGAAAAAATTAAAAACCGAAAAGTTAACTATGATATAGTAAAAAAGCTCGAAAACGCAGTTTTACTGGGAAATGGTTACAGAAGCAAAGTTCAGTTAAAATTTGAAGACGACGAAGGAGTAAAACAAGTTGAGACGACAATTTGGGCTTGCGGAGATAAATTTATTTGCTTAAAAGGGGGAGTTTGGATGCCAATTGCATCAATTATTGAGGTGAATTCTTGAGAAAAAAAGCAGAATTTTTATAAATAGGATACCAAGATTTAAATGCTTTGTTTCCCATTTTTATTCAGTTCATTGATTATCTTTGTAGAAATAAAAAACTACAATGAAGTATCTTATATACATAGTTGCTATAACTTTCTTTTTTAATAACAATTTAAAAGCTCAAGACAAGGTCAATTGGAAGGCAAAATACGATTGGGATACCAAGGAAATTGTCATTGAAGCCACAATTGCAGATGGTTGGCATTTATACAGTCAACATATTAAGAATGATGTAGGACCTGTGCCTACTGCTTTTGAATATAAAAGTGAAACTACTTTTAAATTAGTTGGAGAAACCAATGAACCGAAGGCAATTGAAAAATTCGATGAGAATTTTGGTGCGACATTAAATTTTTTCATGACCAGTGCGGTGTTCCGTCAAAAAATAAAAGCCGAAAAAGGTACAACCATTACTATAACAATAACCTTTATGGTTTGCAACGACGTTATGTGTTTACCTCCCGTTGATATTCAAATCCCTATTACTTTAATCTAGAATTTTTTTCAATGAAGAATATTTTAAAACTGCTAATAATTTTTATTAGTTTTTCTCCTGCGCTTTTGGCCGAAGAAGTGCCAATGAATGATGCAATTAAATGGCAATACGACCTAAAATTTGATTCTCCAACAGAAGCAACGGTTACGATTACTGCCAAACTCTACCATCATTTTCATTTGTTTAGTATGTTGCACAATCCCGTAGAATATGATTTTTCGGGAACAGCAACAAATATTACTTTCAAAAAAAGTTCATCTTACCAGTTGGTTGGAAAGGTAAGAGAAAACAAACCATCCCGTGGAACAGATGACACCGGAAATTATATTTGGCACACGGATAAAGCAGTTTTTACTCAAAAAATAAAAATAATTGATAACAAACCTTTTAATATAGATTTTAGTGTAGAATGGCAAATTTGTAATGATGTCATGTGTCATATTCCTCAACAAGATAATAAAACAATTAGAGCCAATCCAGCGAGTGCAAGTTCTGTTGTTGGAAAACAAGATAACTTTTTACAAATAGCTGTAGAGAAACCTACTAACGAAAGTGAAATAAATCCAACCAACGAAAATACAACGACGGGAATTGCTAACATGGTGCGTGGTACTTGTCAAATTGCACAAGAAATGGACTCATTGCCAATTTCTTTTGGAGTGAGAGCCAATAAATTAAGCAAAACTGAATTTGAGTTTATTTATGTTATTCGTGGAGATCAAAATTGGATGATTCCATCTGGGAAAAATAAAGATTACCGTGCTGCACAAATTGGTATAACCAAAACCGATGGTTCATACAGTATCGGCAAAATGGAATATCCTGAAGCCTTTTCTTTTTATGATTCAATCAGCAAGCGAAATGTATATTATTATGCAGATGGTTCAGAATTTAAACAAATAGTAACTTTCACAAGTGCACCAAAAGATAGTCTGATAAGAGGTACGATATCTTTCGAAGGTATTTCTAAAGACGAATATTTCGAAACTGAAAATCTCTTGTTTACCTATCATTTAAAAAATGCAACCTTTTCTGGTGATGCAATGTCAGAGTCAAAATCTTATTGGTATTGGTTTGGTATAGCATTTTTAGGAGGTTTGGCTGCTTTATTAATGCCTTGTATTTTTCCTATGATTCCAATGACGGTATCTTTCTTTTTGAAACAAAGTAAAAGTCGCGCTGCTGGAATTCGAAATGCAATAACTTATTCAATCTCGATTATAGTAATTTACATCACTTTAGGATTTGCTATAACACTAATATTCGGGCCGAGTGCATTAAATGCCATGTCCACCAATATTTATTTTAATATTGCTTTTTTCCTTTTACTTGTGGTTTTTGGTGCATCGTTTCTCGGTGCTTTCGAAATAAAATTGCCAGCTTCTTGGATTAATAAAGCCGATGCCAAAGCAGATAAAGGCGGACTAATTGGAATATTTTTCATGGCACTAACGTTAGCCTTGGTTTCGTTTTCGTGTACCGGACCAATAATAGGATCACTTTTGGTTGTTATGACAGATGATATTTGGCTTCCATTAATCGGAATGTTTGGTTTTTCTTTGGCGCTTGCCTTGCCTTTTGGCTTGTTTGCAGCATTTCCAACTTTACTTAACTCCATGCCACAATCGGGCGGTTGGTTAAATGTAGTTAAAGTGGTTTTAGGATTCTTAGAAATTGCTTTGGCATTTAAGTTTTTGAGCAATGCAGATTTAGTTGTACAGGCGCATTTATTAGAAAGAGAAGTATTTATTGCATTCTGGATTATCATTTTTTCAATGTTGGGTTTTTATCTTCTAGGAAAAATAAAATTCTCTCACGATTCTGAAATGTTTTTTGTTCCAGTTCCTAGATTATTCATGGGGATTTTTGTTTTTGCCTTTGTAATTTACATGATTCCAGGTATGTGGGGTTCTCCACTAAAAATATTGAGTGGTTTTTTACCTCCACAACATTATTCAGAAATTCCTTATGGTATTTTTGGGCAGGCGCCATCCTATAAATTACCGAAACATGCTTATTACGGTCCTCACGGGATACCTGTTTTTCATGATTACGATTATGCCAAAGAATATGCCGATAGTATTGGTAAACCACTAATGTTAGATTTTACTGGTCATGCGTGTATCAATTGTAGAAAAATGGAAGATCAAGTTTGGTCAGTTCAAGAAGTTAAACAACAATTAATTGATAATGTAGTTGTGGTTTCTCTGCATGTGGATGAAAAAACAAGGATTCCTAAAGAAGAACAAACTAAAGATGAAAATGGAAAATTCCTAACTTCCATTGGTGATAAATGGTCACATCTTCAACGCATGAAATATGGTCAGCAAACGCAACCTCAGTATGTTTTGTTGGATAAAGATGAAAATAAACTTTCGCCCAGTACAACTTACACAGCAGATGGCGATAGAATTAAAGATTTTAAAAAATGGTTAGATAATGGTATTGAACAATACGATACACGAAAAAATTTAATCAGTGCCAGTGGTGGTGCTTTAATTAAACCTCGAACATGCATTTCTATTCAAAACCCTCAATCTTACGCTTCTATGTATGAAGAAGTTTACGGTGAAAAATTTCAACCATAAGATTCTGCAATAAAATAAAATTAATAAATTTGAAACATTACTTTCCGATAAAAATAATTTAAATAAATATTAACCCTAGAGGAGTTAGTAATTAAAAATTCTCTAAACTCTTGGACTTGTATTCAAGAACGATTTGAATTGCGCTTTAAGGTTCTTCGAAAGTCTTGATTTTTGGTTCTTTTTGTTCCGATTCAAAATCGGGAGCAAAAGAACATAAAAAGTTTATCTATTTTTATGGCATGAGCGACTGGCTAATTACTCCAATTGAATATCTCAAAGGCGTTGGACCTCAAAGGGCAGATTTGCTGAAAAAAGAATTGAGAATATATCAATTTGAGCATCTTCTTTATCATTTTCCTTTTCGCTATGTAGACCGAAGTGTGCACCATAAAGTAAAAGAGTTGCTTGAACTGGAAGGTTTTGCACAATTGAAAGGTAGAATAATTGACATTTCTGAAACTGGAACTAAACAAAAAAGATTAACCGTAAAATTTCAAGATGAAACTGGAATGATTGATCTAGTTTGGTTTCAAGGAGCTAAATGGATGAAAAGCCAGCTTCATATAGGAAAAGAATATCAAGTTTTTGGGAAGGTGAAAATTTACGGCAACAAATGGAATATTCCACATCCAGAAATTGTGGCAATAGAAGATATTAAAATTAATAAAGGCTTACAATCTGTTTACAACAGCACCGAAAAATTAGTTTCAAAAGGCTTGCATACAAGAGGATTAGAAACTTTATGTTTAAATCTTTTAAATCAAATAAACGGGAATATTTATGAAACTTTACCTCCCTATATTTTAAAACGAAAGAACTTGATGCCTTTGGCAGAGGCTTTAAAAAATATTCATTTCCCAGAGTCTCAAATCCAACTTGAAAGAGCGCAATATCGTTTGAAATTTGAAGAACTTTTTTATTTACAACTTGAATTGCTTTTGAGAAAAGAACTGAGTTTAAAAAGAACAAAAGGTATTAAAATTAACAAAGTTGGCAAATATTTCAATGAATTTTACGAGCACCATTTACCATTTCAACTAACCAATGCCCAGAAAAAAGTAATTAAAGAAATTCACCAAGATTTTCTTTCGGGAAAACACATGAACAGGTTGCTTCAAGGAGATGTGGGAAGTGGTAAAACACTAGTTGCTTTAATGAGTATGTTGCTTATGATTGGAAATGGATATCAAACAGCCATAATTGCACCTACGGAAATTTTAGCCAATCAACATTTTGTTGGATTCACCGAATTACTTGAACCATTGGGAATTAAAGTAGATATTCTTACAGGTTCTGTAAGTAAAAAAAGAAGAGAACTTATCCATGAAAATTTAAGAAACGGAAATACGCATATTTTAGTAGGCACACATGCATTGTTAGAAGATGTTGTTCAGTTTAGCAATCTAGGATATGTCGTGATTGACGAACAGCATAGATTTGGCGTGGCGCAAAGAGCAAAGATGTGGAAGAAAAATACAAAACCGCCACACATACTTATAATGACTGCAACTCCAATTCCTAGAACTTTGGCAATGACCTTTTATGGCGATTTAGAAGTTTCTGTAATTGATGAATTGCCACCCGGAAGAAAAGCTATTAATACATTTCACAAAACAGAAAGTGCAAGATTATCTGTATTAGGTTTTATTAGAGAGCAAATTTCTTTCGGTAGACAAATTTATATTGTTTATCCTTTAATTCGAGAATCAGAAACATTGGATTATATGAACTTAATGGAAGGATTTGAAGCAATTTCAAGAACATTTCCTTTGCCAGAATTTAAAGTGAGTATAGTTCACGGACAAATGAAAGCCAAAGATAAAGATTTTGAAATGCAAAGATTTGTAAGAGGTGAAACGCAAATTATGGTTGCCACCACAGTAATTGAAGTGGGAGTAAATGTACCAAATGCAAGTGTAATGTTGATTGAAAGTTCTGAAAGATTTGGTTTGTCGCAGTTGCACCAATTAAGAGGTAGAGTAGGGCGGGGAGCAGAAAAATCTTATTGTATTTTAATGTCTGGAAATAAGTTAAGCAAAGAATCTAAAAAAAGAATTCAGACAATGGTTCGAACGCAAGACGGTTTTGAGATTGCCGAAGTTGATATGGAGATTCGTGGTCCGGGAGATATTTTGGGCACGCAACAAAGTGGAATGTTAGATTTAAAAATTGCCGATTTAAGCAGAGACGCTGAAATAGTTACTGAGGCCAGAAATTTGGCAAAAAAAATATTAGGTTCAACCCCAGAATTGGAAGGTGTTGAAAACGAAATTTTGCGAATTCAACTTAAGAAAAAACTTAAAAATAAACCGAACTGGAGTAAGATTAGTTAATATTAATCAATATACAAAGCTTCATATTCGGCATTGTACTTTTCCATTATAATTTTTCTTTTAAATTTTAAAGTTGGGGTCAACTCTCCATTTACTATTGAGAATTCTTTGGATAATAAATGGTATTTTTTAATTGTTTCCCAATGTCCGAAATTTTTATTCATTTCTTCTACCTCTTCATGTATACGACTTATTACCTTATCATTTTTCACAATATCTTCGTTGCTTAGTTTTTTTAGTGGAATTCCTTTCTTCTCCCCCCAATCCTTTAAAAAAGCAAAATTAGGAACGATCAAAGCCGCAGGAAATTTTTTGCCTTCACCCACCACCATAATTTGCTCTATAAAGCGAGATTCTTTAAATTTATTTTCCATTGCCTGAGGCGCAATGTACTTGCCACCAGAGGTTTTGAATATTTCTTTTTTACGGTCGGTTATTTTTAAAAATTTACCGTCAACCATTTCTCCAATATCTCCGGTGTGGAACCAGCCATCGACATCTAAAACTTCCTGTGTTTTTTCGGGTAAATTGTAGTAACCCATCATCACGTTTGGACCTTTTACCATTATTTCTCCATCTTCAGCAAATTTTACTTCAACGTCTCTCAACACAGTGCCAACAGTTCCTATTTTAATTCCTTTTTTAAAGCAATTTACTGCAACTACCGGTGAGGTTTCAGTTAAACCATAACCTTCTAAAATTGGAATACCTGCTGCTAGAAAAATTCTTGCCAAACGCGGCTGTAATGCTGCACTTCCAGAAACCATAACCTTCACATTGCCTCCCAATGCTGCTTGCCATTTTTTGAAAATTAATATCCGAGCAATACTTAGTTTGAAAGAATACCACCATCCTTTACCTTCCACCTCATATTGTTCGGCAAGACCAACAGCCCAGTAAAATAATTTTCGTTTAAATCCAGTAAGTTCGTCACCTTTCGCCATTATTTTGTCAAAAACCTTTTCTATTAACCTGGGTACCGCAGAAAATATTTCAGGACCTGTTTCCTTAATGTTTTCGCCAATTGTTTCCATTGATTCCGCGAAATAAATGCTACATCCAAGATACATGTACAAATAATGGAGCATCCGTTCATAAACATGGCAGGCAGGTAAAAAAGTCAGTACTTTCGAAGTATTATCGGCAGGAATGCGTTCTTCACAGCTTACAACATTGCTCAAAATATTATTGTGACAAAGCATAACACCTTTTGGATCTCCAGTTGTTCCGCTTGTATATATTATTGTTGCAAGTTCATCACCTTTAATTTCGGATTTGATTTTATCTAAGAAGATGATCTGGTCTCTATTGTCATCAGAGATAATAGATTTCCAATGTTTAAAGGCCGGTTCGTCATTAAAAGTGAAAATTTCCTTTAAACTAGGAATTGTTGATTTCAGATTATTTATTCTAGTAGACAAATTGTTTCCTCCAACAAAACAGTAAATAATATTGGCATCATTAAAAATAAACGAATAATCTTTATCGGAAATGTTTGGATAAATAGGCACCACGATAGCCCCACATTGTTGAATTGCAATATCCATTATATTCCATTCTACCCTATTTTCTGAAATAAGTGCAATATTATCTCCAGGAGCAACACCAAGTTTCATTAAACCAAGAGAAATTTGGGTTGAGATTTCCATAAACTCTTTTGTAGAAAATGGTTCCCAAGTGCCATTTATCTTCGTGTTGAACATGGCTTTTTGAGCATAATTGTCCATCTGATATTGTGGAATGTCAAACAAACGAGAAATATTTTTCATAGCTATTACATTGATGTTTTACGAATATATACAATTAATTTATGACCGTTGATAAAAAGAAGCTTGTAAATATTCATTCGGAGGTGCATTTTGTACGTAACCTATTCCGTTATTGAAATTATATGAGTAATTTTAAAATTGGAGAATTTCGCCATTTAACTAGAAAATTGAAATAAAAATAATACTCAATAATAATTTTTTATTTTTTTTTAATATTTTTTTATCTAAGGTGTAACTTCTGCCAGTAGTTAATTGTTTTAATTGTAATACCGAGAATTTTTGAGAAGAAATGAGTATAATAGGGTAGTAGATTTGCACGGCAACGCGCTGTACGGCTACGTCTTGAAATACTTACGGAATTCCGAAGACGCACAGGACATAATCCAGGACGTTTTTGAAAAACTTTGGAAGAATCGGAAAAAAGTGGACTTTGAAAAAGCGAAATCGTGGATGTACACTACAGCTCACAACACATTAATAAACTTTGCAGTTAGAAAAAAGCGCATGGTTTATGACTCGGAGAATTTGCCCGAGAATGGTGCGACAGATAAAAATAATTTTGAGTCGTATCAAGTTGTTGAAAGAGCAGTAAACATACTTCCGCCAGTTCAGAAGAGCATCATTTTGTTGAGAGATATCGAAGGATATTCTTACGAAGAAATAGGTGATATTCTTGAACTGAACGAATCGCAGGTGAAAGTATATCTTTTCAGAGCCCGCATGAAAATAAAAAAGCAGTTAAAAGAATTAACAGAATTAGCATGAGTAAACCCTCTTTTGAGAACATTGAACGCTGGTTATTTGAATACACGGAAGGTAATTTAAATCCTTCTCAAATAGCTAGTCTTGAATCGTTTCTCTTTCTTCATCCGGATTTGGACATTGACTTAGATTCATGGCAAAGTGCTTACGTTACTCCTACAACTGTAACGTTACCAAACGCCGATAAATACAAAAGACGTTCTCCAGTATTACCTTTATTCTATTATTCTGCAGGAGCTGCTGCAACAATCGCTATTGCATTTTTTACTTATAAAACCCTTTCAAATTCAAGTGGCGGTCCACTTAACTTAAAACAATCTACATACATTCACTCATCACATAAAATAAATACCAAATTATCCGATAAAGTTCTTCAACGATATTCTGAAAATTTTGAGAATGTAAATGTTGCTTGGGATGAAATTCAAGGATTTAATTCAAATAATTTATCATTCCAAAATAGCTTTTTCGGAAATAATATTTTAGTTCCCCTAAATGGAACTCAGATTAATGGTATTTTGAATAATACAAATGGAAACAGCACCAGTGAATATTTAGCAAATAATGCCCAAAATCAAGAGACTCAAACGATCAAACGCATTAACAATGGCGGAACAAAATTTTCCAGTAATTTCAATTATATGGAAGTGTTAGCCCCAACTGAAGTTGAAAAAATTAATTTAAATACTGAGATTAATACAGAAGTAGTTGCTTATAAAAATCGCAACGCTTCTCATACTTCACCTGGATCTGCAACAAATCGCAATAGTTTTATGAAACCATTCTTTAGAAAAATGATAAGAATGATGGACAGTCCGCTGGCGCTAAAAAACTCTAAAGATGCAATTTATCAAGTGCCAGGAATGCAAAACCCACAAGTTAATTTTGGTACTGTTGGAACTTTGTTAACATCTAGATTTCAATCGATAAGCAGAGTACAAAATTATGGCGAGAAAAATGAAATTATCTCCGAAACTTTGTCTTTTGATACGTATGCTTCTTCCATAAGAAGTGGAGTTGGAATACAAGCAACTAGTAATTCTTATAATAAAGGTGCATTTAAAAGTTATGAACTTGCATTTTTATATTCTCCTAAATTTAAATTGACAAAAACCATGACTTTGGAGCCTGGATTGCAATTAAAAATGGGACAAAAAAGATTAACGCCTTCTAAAATTCAAAGTGGTGAAATGGTTGAATTGGATCGAGGTAATACTATTCAGGCTTTTCAAAATGAAAGTGAAATTGCTGGAAAAAAATTATGGTACAAAGATTTAGGCGCTAGCCTTATGCTAAATGCCAAATATTTCTTTGTAGGTGGTCAAGTTGATAATCTTTTTCAACATGATGAGAGCATTTATACATCGAACGCTTCTTCTGAAAACCGTGCTGCTAAACATATTGTTTTGACACTCGGAACAGAGTATGAAGGCTTGAATAAAAAAATGGCGGTTTCTCCTTATTTGCTTTATCAGAAAAAAGGTTCACTTGAAGAATCTTGGGCTGGAGCTAATTTTAGATTCAAATGGTTAAATGCTGGAGCTGCAATATCAAATCATTTAGAACCAGCATTTTCACTCGGAATAAAAAATCAAAGATTTTTATTGAATTATCAAACAGATTTTCTCAATTCATCTTTACTCGATAAAAAAGTAATGTCACATCAATTAACATTAAGAATACTTGCCAAACCAAATAGATACAGCAGACTTTCAAAATTATAAGATTATGAAAAAACTAAGCATAATATTCATTTTGACCTTGTGTAGCAGCACAAGCGTTTTCGGTCAAGACCCGACATTTACACAGTTCTACGCGAACCCACTGTATCTTAATCCGGCATTTGCTGGCACTCATGGTTGTCCGCGGTTTGCCTTAAACTACAGAAACGAATGGCCAAATTTGTCTGGTAACTATGTTACATACAGTGCATCATACGATCAGTATTTTAAAAATATTAATGGTGGTTTTGGTATTTTGGCTACACATGACCAACAAGGGAAGGGAACAATTAATACTTCAATGCTTGGTTTGATATATTCTTATCACCTAAAAGTTAGTAAGAAATTTACCATGCTTTTTGGAGCAAGAGCTGCTTGGTACCAAAAATTCTTAGATTGGGATAAACTTACTTTTGGAGATATGATTGATCCAAGAAGAGGTTTTATTTATCAAACTG
>JBBSUQ010000030.1:0-23919 GCA_038234235.1 Flavobacteriales bacterium | reverse complement strand
TTTTGAAGAACTTTATTCTCAAGCTACGCAAAGTGGATTGTTCGATGATTTTGAAACTGGAAAAATAAGCAGTCAATATTTTATAAATCTACTTAAATTCTACTTGCCAACTCAGGTCTCACCGAATGCTATAGTACACGCTTGGAATGCAATGATTTTAGATTTCCCAATTAAAAAATTAGAAAAAATACATGAATTGTCCCAGTCTTGTCCAGTATTTTTATTGAGCAACACCAATGAACTGCATATTCAAGTTGTAAGAAGAAAATACAAGGAGTCCAATTTTAAAACTCCCTTTGAAAAACTATTTACAAAAATTTACCTCAGCCATGAAATAGGCATGCGCAAACCCAATGCAGAAATTTTTGAACACGTTTGCAATGACAATGGTATCGATCCCCAAAAAACCTTATTTATAGACGATACCGAACAGCATATTTTAGGTGCGCAAAAAATAGGTTTGAATACTGTGCATCTTACAAAAGAGAAAGATTTAAATAATTTTCTTATTTAATTTTACCCTTCACACAATTCCACCAACAACGACAGCGTAGACTTTGGGTGCAAAAATGCAATCATCTTGCCATCGGCACCTGCTTTGGCCTCTTTGTGGATCATAATAAAGTCTTCGGCTTCTAAACGTTTTATTTCGGCTTCAATGTTATCTGTTGCAAAGGCAATGTGGTGAAAACCTTCTCTATTTTTTTCGAGAAATTTAGCAATGGATGAATTTTCATCGGTGGCTTGCAATAACTCTATTTTGGATTCACCAATTTCAAAAAACGCTGTGATTACACTTTCAGATGCAACTGTTTCTTTTTTGTAACATGGCGTTTGAAGTAGTTTTTCATAAATAGGAATGGCTTGTTCTAAATTTTTTACTGCGATTCCTAAGTGTTCAATTTTTTTTAGCATTTCAGAAACTTAAAGTTTATTCAAAAAAAAACCTCATCCAAACGAATGAGGTTTTTATAATAATTCAAATTATGTTATTTCTTAATAAATTTATCTACTGTATTGTCAAAACTGATATAGTAAATTCCTTTCAAAAGATTTTCGCAGTTTACTTTACTGTCTACGCCTTTCTTCACAATGTTTCCATAAGCATCATAAATCTCGTAACGAGTTTCCATATTGCTACCGTTGGCGCTGAAAGTTATAAAATCTTTAACCTGACTTGGAGACTTGGTAATTATTGGCACTGATGAAGCAAATTTAACCTCGTTGGATTTTCTCTTTGTACCAGAATGATCTATTTGTACAACTCTTACCGTATTTTCTCCTGAATGTGGAGCTACTTGAAACTCGTAAGTATTCTCTCCAGCAGTTCCTTTTCCTTGTACTTCACCAACCTGAACCCATTTGTTCCAACGATATTGCTCTATAACATAAGGCAATTTTCCTTGTTCTTCTTTGGTTTTCCAAGTAAGTTTTCCAGTGTTAGAAATTTGGATATTCGTAACAACGAATGTACTTCTAGGAAGCAACACTTCGGGATTAAGAATTTTTGGTTTGCAACCGTCATTGTGTTCTATAACTATAAACACAGGCTCACCAATTGCGATATTGAACAAAGAAAAGTCAATTTCGAATGCACCCATTCCAGTACCACCGGGCAAGATATCTCCATTAACTGTTGCTTTTGTAGCACAATAACCAAAGCCATCGTCGTCCATTGGATTTTGAACATAAAGGTTTTTACCTTGATATGTTCCTTCAATAGATAGGTTGGCCAATGATGTCATTGCCAAACTAAGCATTATACATGTTACTAATAATCTCATATTCATTCCTGAGTAAATAGCTGATTCAAAATTAATATGCAATATTAGTTATTTTTTCTAATAAATGTCGAAAAATCTAGAAATTTTTTTCATTTTTTTTTGTCACTCCATAATTTAAGTAAAATCTTTGTCACAATTAGTAGAAAATTTTTACTAATCTTGTAATTCGCTAACAATATAAAAATTACTAATGAAAATTATCTTTACTCTTATTTGCCTAGCTCTAATAATCACTTCTTGCGGAAGTAAAAGTAAGCAACAAGCTGACTTTGCAGGAGGAAAACTTAGTATGGCTTTGGATAATAGTCCCGTTACGCTAGAAACTCCTTCAATAGGAGATTATTATTCGGCACTGGTTGCAAGTCAAGTAGCCGAAGGTTTAATAAGTATAAACACCAAAGATTTAAGTATCCGACCACAATTGGCAAAAAGCTGGAAAGTTTCCAATGATGGTCTTACATATACTTTTGATTTGAGAGAAGGAGTACTTTTTCATCCAAGTACAGTTTTTTCGTCAGACGAAGAAAGAAAAATGAGCGTGGAAGATGTAATGTATACAATTGAATATAGTTGTACACCAAAAGAAGATGGTTCTGCTCAAAATGCCTACGGACTTATATATCAAAACAATCTAAAAGGAGCCGATGATTTTTTTAATGGAAAATCCAAAGAAATTTCAGGTTTAAAATCTACAGGAAACAAAGTTTCTCTAACCCTCACAGAAAAAGATGATAACTTTCTTTATAAGTTGGCAAATATAAATGGAGCAATCATTTCTAAAAAAGCTTATAAAGCAAATGAAAAACAATCGTTAATTGGCACTGGTCCTTTCATTCTAAAAAATATTGAAGAAAAAGATTTGGTAACCTATAATCTTGTTAAAAACGAGGACTATTATCTTTTTGATGACAAAGGAAATGCGTTGCCCTACTTAAGTGAATTAACATTGATTGTGCAAGGTAAAAAACTTGAACAACTAGAAATGTTTGAAGACGGGAAACTTAATCTAATTTTCGGATTGCCAACAAGCAGAATTACTGAAATGTTAGATGGTCGCATCAAAGATTTTAATTCTTCACCACCATTGTTAGTGTTAGATAATCAACCTTTATTGTGGACAAACTACTATACTTTCAATATGGAAGAAGAAAGATTTAAAAATGTAAAAGTTCGCCAAGCTTTCAATTATGCCATAGATAAGGAAAAAATAAATCAGGAAATTTTACGTGGTCAAAGTTATGAATTGGGAATTTACGGAATTGTGCCGCCAGTTAGCAAGTCTTTTAAAGGTTATGATTTTAAAGGCGTAAAAGCTGTAGGTTATGATTTTGATCCAGAAATGGCAAAAAAATTATTTGCTGAAGCTGGTTATCCGAATGGTGAAGGTTTTGGTTCGGTTAGTTTAAGATATGATATAGATGATATCCACAGTGGTGTAGCTGATGAAATAGCAAGACAGTTAAAAGCAACTCTAAATATTAATGTAAATATTGATGGTTCTACTTTTGAACAAAAAACCAAAGATGCAAACATGGCAAATGGTGATATGTTCAGACAAGCATGGACTGCGGATTATCCAAGTCCCGAAACTTTTTTAATGAATTTTTATGGCAAATTAATTCCAGCAGATTCTACTCAACCTTCAGAAATAAATAGTGCTAGATACAGAAATCCAGAATATGATAAAAAAATGGAAGAGGCCAAATCCGCTTCCAAACAATCAGATCAAATTAGATTGTTTGCTGAAGCTGAAAAAGTGTTAATGCAAGATCCACCGCTAATTCCGCTTTGGTATTCTGGAGATTACAACATTATGTATTTTAATGTCAGAAATTTCCACAATAATCCAATGAATATTTTTGATTTTAGAGAAGTTTATATAAAAGATTGGACCGAGAAAGAATACCTTCAATCTAAAACAGCGAAGTAATATTAAATACGTAATTAAAAAAAAATCAGCTTTTAATTAGCCTAAAAATCTTAGACCATGGCGAGAATATTTTTGTTTGGATTTGCTTTTTTCTGTCTAATTAATAAAGGAGCAGCACAAATTACCCAAACCATACGCGGTGCAGTTTACGATTCTGAAAGCCAAACTCCAATACCTGGCGCAAAGGTTCAAATTTACACTGCAGATACCAATGAAATTTTCCGAACTCTTACCGATTTTGATGGGCTCTTCGAAATTTTAAATGTTCCAATTGGCAAGCACCGTTTAGTAACTACTTTCATGTCTTACAGTTTAAATGACAGAACAATAGAAGTAATAAGTGGTAAAGAAAATGTTTTGCAAATTTATTTAAGCGAAACTTTTGTTGAGCAAGAAGAAGTGATTGTTAGTGGCGCTCGAAAAAATGGAGAAGTTATAAATGAAATGGCATTAATTTCCGCTCAACAATTTAGCGTGGAAGAAACAAATCGTTATCCAGGTTCTCGTTCCGATCCGGCAAGAATGGCATCAAATTTCGCAGGGGTTCAAGGTGCCGATGATTCTAGAAACGATATTGTAGTGCGAGGCAATTCCCCGCTTGGTGTAGTTTACAAAATTGAAGGGGTGGACATTCCAAATCCTAATCACTTTGCCATTTCAGGTAGTTCTGGCGGGCCAGTTTCCATCATAAATAACAAAACATTATCCAACTCAGATTTTTTTATGAGTGCCTTCCCTGCGGAATATGGAAATAGTTTATCTGGTATATTTGATTTAAAAATGCGAAATGGTAATACAAATACCAACGAATTTACGGGACAATTCGGATTTTTAGGAACAGAAGTCTTGTCCGAAGGTCCATTAAACAGAGGCAAAAGATCTAGTTATTTAATAACAGGACGTTATTCAACCTTGTCTATTTTTCAAAAATTAGGAATTCGAATAGGAACAGATGCCGTTCCAACTTACGGTGATGGTGCTTTTAAATTTAATTTCCCATTAAAAAAAGGAGGTGTTTTGTCTTTTTATGGAGTTGGCGGAAAAAGCAACATAGCCATTCTTATATCAGAACAAAAAACATACAGCACCGAACTTTATGGTGAAGGAGACCGAGATCAGTATTTTGGTACAGCGATGATAAGTTCAGGTATTTCTTATAAAAAATCGCTCAATGATAAAACTTTTATGAGTTCTACACTCGCGGTTTCTTTTGACGAGCAACATTCTCATCACGATTATCTAATTAGGCATTTAGAATACAATGGAAAAGATACAAATGTGGTTGTAGATTCAATTTATCCATTATTGGACTATTCTTTCAAGACAACAAAAATTTCTGGCTTTACAAGTGTTAATCATAAAATCAACAGGAGAAATATTATAAAATTTGGAGCAAACGTAGATTTCTTTACTTACAACAACATTGATTCTGTTTTGAATAACAATAACAATGAATTTATTACACGTTGGAATTACAAAGGAAACGCATTTTTAATTCAACCTTTTGTACAATATAAATTGCGCATAACTGAAAAAATGGATTTTACAGCTGGTTTGCATGCGCAGTATTATTCTTTGAGCAATAGTTTAAGCCCGGCCGAGCCAAGATTGGGCTGGAAATATAAATTTAGAAAAAATCAATCTGTATCTGCTGGAGCGGGCATGCACAGTCAAACTCAGCCTTATTATACTTATACCTATCAGCGATATGATAGTGAAAACAATCCGGTTTTATTAAATAAAAATATGGATTTCACAAGAAGTATCCACACTGGCTTGGGTTATGAAAAGACCTTTAACAAAGGAATTAACATTCGCACAGAAGCTTATTATCAATATGTTTACAACGTACCTGTAACAGTTGTTCCTTCCTCATTTTCACTTATAAATCAAGGCAGTGGCTTTGCAAGATTCTTCCCAGATTCGCTTGAAAATTCAGGGACAGGTGAAAATTATGGATTAGAACTTACCATTCAGAAATACTTTGACAAATCATTTTTCTTTTTGATATCAACCTCACTTTACAATTCTACTTACACGGCATCTGACGGAATAAAGAGAAATACATCTTACAACGGAAAATATACAGCCAATTTTTTAATGGGTAAAGAATTTAAAATAAACGATAAAAACATATTAGGAATTGGTGTAAAAGTTACTGTTGCAGGAGGCAAGCGCTATGGTTATGTTGATTTGGAAGCGTCCAAGGAAAGACAAGAAATTATCTACAAAGACTCATTGTTTAACGAGCGCCAATTTAAAGATTATTTCCGAGCAGATTTAAAAGTCAGTTACCGAATCAATGCGAAGAAATTTACCCATGAATTTGGTTTAGATTTAGTAAACATACTAGGCATACAAAATATTTTAAGTTTGTCTTATGCGCCAAATCTTGCAAATCCTTCAGCTGAACCAATTTCAGTTAAAAACCAATTGGGGTTTTTACCAATTTTCTATTATAAAATCGATTTTAAGTTTAGGAAGAAGGTGGTTGTGGAGAAATAGAATTTGATTTTTTTTGTTGGTTCGCAATGCATTGCGAACCAACAAAAAAAATTGCGAACCAACGACTAAATCTGATCCAAAATATTTTCATCCATTGCGGCCGTTTGGGCAGGTTGATAAGTTGTGTGGAGTATAAATGTGAAATAAAACGCTAATAAAACTGGAACTAACATACCCAAAATATAGAGATAATCATAATTTACACGACTATACATCAAGCCAGACATTAATCCGATAAAACCAAAATAAAAAACAAAATAAATCACCACTCCAATATAATAAATCAACACGGTTTTTTTGACTTTGTATTTTGCTCCTAGTATAATTGAAAGTATTACCTGACACAAACCCAGCGGGATACACAATAAAAGGGACAAAATCCAAATCTCATTGGTGGCAAATCCAATGAGGCCCGTAACAATAGGCAAACCCATAAAAATCATATTTACTGTGCGCAACGCTTTCATATCTCCAAGTATTTACCTCAAATATAATTATTTCAGGAGAATACCAATATGACGTATGGATGGTAGGTAAGCAAATATTCACCGCCCTACGAACAATTTTACTTAACTTTGCAAAAAATTTGAAAATGGTTCATAAAGCGGGATTTGTAAATATTGTCGGTAGTCCGAATGTGGGAAAATCTACATTGATGAACCAGCTTATGGGCGAAAAAATGTCTATTGTAACGTCAAAAGCACAAACTACAAGGCACAGAATTTTAGGCATTCTCAATGAAGACGATTATCAAATAGTATTTTCTGACACGCCCGGAGTTGTAAATGCAGCATACAAAATGCACGAGCACATGATGGATTATGTGCAAACTTCTATCAAAGATGCCGATATTTTACTTTTCATTACAGATATCTTTGAAAACGAAATGAACCATACAGAAACTTTGGAGCGCATTTCAAAATTAAGAATTCCTGTACTTTGTCTTATTAATAAAATTGACCTCGGCGACCAAGATAAAATGGAAAGCCGAATGAAATATTGGCAAGAAAAATTACCTAAAGCCCGCGTGCTGCCAATGTCTGCACTGCACGGTTTCCATACGGATGTGCTAAAAGAAAAAATATTAGAATTGTTGCCAGAGTCTCCGGCATATTATGACAAAGAAGATATTTCTGATAGACCCATACGCTTTTTTGTCTCGGAAATTATTCGTGAGAAGATATTCATACTTTGTAAAAAAGAAATACCCTATTCTTGCCAAGTAGAAATTGAAGAATACCTGGAAGAACCAACCATTACGAAAATTAGAGCCCTAATAATTGTTGAAAGAGACTCTCAAAAGGGAATTATTATTGGCAAAGCAGGGGATATGCTTAAAAAAATTGGCAGGTCAGCAAGGTTAGATATTGAAAAATTTATTGACCAAAGAGTTTTCTTAGAAACCTTTGTAAAAGTTGATAAAGATTGGAGAAGCTCTGACAAGAAATTAAAAAGATACGGATATTAAAATCCAATAAAAGATTAATAAAAAATGAGTAATATTATTGCCATAGTAGGCAGACCAAATGTAGGAAAATCGACCTTGTTTAACAGACTTACGGAATCTCGTGATGCAATTGTGAAAGAAGTTAGTGGAGTTACACGTGACCGACTTTACGGCAGAGGTGAATGGAATGGCGTGCAATTTTCTGTGATAGATACAGGAGGTTATATTCAAGGTTCTGACGATATATTTGAAGGAGAAATTCGCAAACAAGTTAAAATTGCAATTGAAGAAGCTACCGTTATTTTATTTATGGTAGATGTCATGACTGGAATTTTAGATTTGGACGAAACTGTAGCGGCACTCTTAAGAAAATCGAAGAAAAAAGTATTAATAGTAGCAAACAAAGTTGATAACAATGACCGCGTAGGATTGTCATCTGAATTTTGGTCTTTAGGTTTAGGAGACGTGTTCGATTTATCAGCCACAAACGGTAGTGGAACAGGTGAAATTTTAGATGAAGCGGTAAAATACCTTGATAAGACAGACGATGGCTCAAGAGCAGTTGACAGTTTGCCAAGAATAGCAATTGTTGGTAAACCAAATGTGGGAAAATCATCATTGGTTAATGCACTTACAGGCAAAGAAAGCAACATTGTAACCGATATTTCTGGAACAACGAGAGATGCAATTAACACAAGATATTCTGCCTACGGTTTTGATTTTTTACTTATTGACACTGCAGGAATTCGCAAAAAGGCAAAAGTTCAGGAAGACATAGAGTTCTATTCAGTTTTGCGTGCCGTGCGAACAATAGAAAATAGCGATGTATGTATTTTTATGATGGATGCCAGTGAAGGTCTTCAAAAACAAGATTTACATATTTTCTATATCATTCAAAAAAATTCAAAAGGTGTTGTTGTGTTGGTAAACAAATGGGATTTGATAGACAAAGACCACAACACTATGAAAGCATACGAAGAAAAATTGAGAAATGATTTGGCGCCATTTAATGACGTACCAATTATTTTTACCAGTGCTATTAACAAGCAAAGAATTCACAAAGCATTGGAAGCGACCATGATGGTTTTTGAAAATAGAACTAAGAAAATTCCAACTTCACATTTAAATGATGTAATGTTGGATATCGTTACTAGAAATCCGCCACCGGCAAATAAAGGGAAATACATTAAAATTAAATTTGTACAGCAACTCCCAACACACACGCCGGCTTTTGCTTTTTTCTGTAATTTACCGCAATACGTTCCAGATAGTTACAAGCGATTCGTAGAAAATAAAATGCGAGAAGTGTTTGACTTTACAGGTGTTCCAATTAAGATATTTTTCAGACAAAAATAATTCATTACTTTTAAAGACAGTGTTTCGAGTTTTAACAAAAGGCACTATCTTTGAAACTCATTAGAATTCAATTCGAAGAAATTTAAATTTTAAAGAACATGCGCTACTTTTATATTATTATTATTTTATCACTTAGTTTTGGTTCTTTTTCTCAAAGAATGAAAATTAAAGATTCTCAATTAATATACTTCGAAATTCCACCGAAAAATGCTCAATATTTAGGTTTTAGTAATATTTATGTTGAGCCAAAGTTGCCGGCAGATTATAATTATAGAACTTTAGTTAGTGACATGATTTACAAGGGAAAATATACCGTGGTTAATGATAGAACTCAGGCAAATCTTATTGTTTCATTCATAACATCTAACAATATTCTAAGTTTTCCTAAAGACAGGGTTGAAACAAAAAACGATAAAACAAAATATTATACAGAAAGTAAACACAAACTTGACTGTACTTTTTTTCTTTCGCTACCTTCAGGACAAATAGTTGATCAAGTTTTTAAGACCATTGACATCGATGTTGAGGGCAACAGCCCAAAAACACAAGAAGCCGCAACTAAAGAATATAATAATAGAGTTGCGAGAGATATACCTTCCAAAATTTCTAGTTTAGTAACTGATTGCTTTGATGACCTACAAGACAAATATTTTATTGTGAACGAAACATTATCAGCTAAAATATTTGAATTTAAACACCGTAGACATACTTATGAAGAATTTGATGCAGCTGCTGATTTATTGTTGCAATGGCTAAAAACAAATCCCGGAGAATTAAGCAGCCCTAATATTCAAGAAGCAATTTCAATTTTTGAAGAATTTATGCGCGAATATTCAAAAAAGAAGAGAGCAAGAGTCAATCCAGAAGTTGCAGCAGCGGTAGAATATCAATTGGCCTTAATTTATTTTCAAATTAAAGATTACACCAATGCAAATCTGCACATTCAAAATTCGGAAACTTATGATAAAAGATTGAATAACCACCAGCAAATTTTAAACAACTATTGTAAAATAATGGTGGGACGAAACGGTTTTTAGGATTTTTTTAAAAGATTCTCCTAAATGAAATAGAAACTTAAAATCGGAGAAAAATATAATAATATTTTTGATTATGCGTAAATTATTTATTCTTCTCTCTTTATTAAACGTAAATTCTTTTTCTCAAAATCTCGACATTCAAAAAGAGGTTCTTATTTCTTTTGAAGTACCGCCAAATAATCCTGAATATAAGGAATTAAGTAAAATATTTATTGTTACAAGGTCATTTGAGGAAGAAAAATATGCAGAAAAAATTAAGAATTGGATTTACAGCAAAAAATACACTTTTGTAAATAACAAGATTCAATCAGATTTTGTACTTTCATTTGAAACAATAGATAACATGGATGGTTTTCCAAAAATACGGGAAGACACAAGTGGAATTATCACAAAATATTATAAAGAAAGCAGTCATAAATTGGAATTCTCTTTAATATTGTCTTTACCTTCTGGTGAGAAAATTGACAGGCAATCGGAATTTAAAAAAATAGAAGTTCAGGGATTCAGCACCCTATCTAAAATGAATGCTGATTTTGATTATAATCATGAGCGTGATGAAGAAGTTGCCAAAGAATATGATAAAATGTTGCAAAGCACTTTCAAAAACATCCAAGAAAAATACTTTATCCAATACGAAACTTTGTCAGCTAGAATTTACACGGTAGATAATCCAAATAATTACTATAATAACTTTAACAAAAGAGAAGAATTACTGATTGAATGGTTAAAAACCAACCCTAAAGATTTGAGTAATTCCGTTATTCAGGAAATAATTGAAATTTTCGAAAATTTATTAAAGCAATATTCTCCTCATGACAAATCAATAATAAACTCAGAATTGGCGGGCGCGATTGAGTACCAACTAGCCATTATTTATTTTTGTGGACGCAATTATCCTTCGGCCTTTGAACATATTAAAAACTCAAGAATTATTTATAATCTCGATTTTAACCGACTAATATTTTTTGGTTATTGTAAAAAATTATCTGAAATAATAAATACTGAACAGAAAAATTAATGAAAGACTACCAAGATGTTGTAAACGATAGGTTTGACAAAGAAGAAGACGAAGGTCTTTCAATTTATGCCCCAACTCACCCGATCGGTAAATATTCCCGAAAAAAATTATTCGGAGCGCTGGATGAATTTTTAATCGAGCTAAAGAAATCCCATTCAAACTTTCAGGATATTGCTTTACTAGACCTTGGTTGTGGTAATGGTGGAATGATTGAGCAATTTATTTTAAAAGGCTTTAAAGAACAAAATATTATAGGAATTGATCTATCTAAAAAACGAATTGAATTGGCTCAAAAGAAATTTCCAAAAGTTACCTTTCGGGCAGAGAATGGTTTGACATTTAAAGAGGAAAAAGTTTTTAATTTAATTACTGCTTTTGATTTATATTCACACATTCCAGACGCCAAAAGTATAATTGAAGGTCTCATAAATGTTAATGCTCATTTAGAAGAAAATGGATTTTTTCTATGGTTTGATATCTGCAGCAAAGACCATTATAATTCTCAAAAAGGAAATGACTCTTGGGGGTTTAGCAACAAACAAATGATAGATTTGGCCGACAAAGCAGGGTTTAAATTGGTTTGGGAGAAAAAGATTTTTAAGAAATTTTTTGGGAAATATCATTCTCTTTATCAAGTGCAGAGAGTTGGTGCCGAATTAGTTGCATTTCTTGAAAAAGTTCTTCCAGGATCTCCAGGAAATTATATGATGGTTTTTAAGAAAAATTAGTTTACAACTTCTCCCAGTTTTCATCACCGCACCCAATTAATATGTAATTTTATACTCAATGAAATTCGGGGCGATAGATATAGGTACAAATGCAGCAAGATTGCTTGTTGGAGAGCTAACAAAAGAAAACGGGCACACTTTCGTTAAAAAAATTAGTTATACCAGAGTTCCTCTCAGACTAGGTGAAGAAGTTTTTACTAAAAATAGAATTAGTAAAAAAAAATGTGCCGATTTCGTAAAAACCATTCAAGCTTTCAAACTAATTTCTGAAATTTTTGAAGTCAAAGAACTTCGTGCTTGTGCAACATCTGCCATGCGCGAAGCAAAAAATGCCCAAATAATTAGAAAGAAAATTAAAGAAGAAACAGATGTCGACATTGAAATAATTAGTGGGGACGAAGAAGGGAAACTTATTTTTGGCATTTTTGACTTATTAGACATTGATAGAAGCAAACCCTTTGTTGTGATTGACGTGGGAGGCGGATCAACTGAAATAACCGTTTTTGAAAAAGACAATATTGTTGCTTCTAAATCTTTTGCTCTGGGAACCCTCAGACTATTAAAAGAAAAAACAGATAAAAATATCTGGAATGAAATTTCTGAATGGATTGACACCAATGTAGATAAAGCAGATATACATGATGTTTATGGCACTGGAGGTAACATAAATAAACTTCATAAACTTATTGGTGGTTTGCACATGCAACCAATATTGCTGGAAAATTTAATTGCATTTAAAAATGATATAAAGGATCTAACCATACCTCAAAGGGTAGAAATTTATCAACTTAAACCTGATAGGGCAGACGTAATTTTGCCAGCTTGTGAAATTTACATTCATATCATGAAAGCAATTGGACAAAAAGAAATATTGGTACCTAAAATTGGTTTATCAGATGGAATAATTTATGACCTTACCAATAGAGCAAGAAAACATAAAAGAAATTAAAGTTGTTTATTTATTTGCTTTTCGGCTGCCCCTTTCGCCATATCTCTCAACATCACATCTTTAATTCCTTGTAAAACTCCTCCTACCCAAAGCACCACTTGGCCTTTGTATTGAGGCTTCACGTGATGGTAGTTTGAGTAATTGTCAGCATTGGTTTCCGAGGTATTTTTTTTTCTTATAAAAAGTTTGGCAACCATGGTCTTTAACCGTGATTTTTTGTTTGTTTCAGTATTTATTACCTCAAATTTTAAATTGTCATATTCCATTGTTAATCTTCCCCAAGTTTCAAGTTTGGTCGCTCTTGCATTAAATCTGATATGGCTAATTGTACCTTCAGTAAAATCTATGGGTACAAAGCCATTTAAAAATTTATTAAAATCATGAAATTCTAAGTGGGAAATCACTCCACTATAAGTATAATGATTTGTGGTATCCGCCAAAGGCATACTGGCTTTAAATGAAATTGCCCCCGTATTTAAAAACTTCCCGTCAAAATCTATTAACATTGTGTCACTCGATCCTTTTATCGAATTCATATTGTATACCTCACCATGGATTGATTTTATATCAAAATTTGATGTTTTGCCACTACCATTATAATCAAAAATAGTATAGTATAAACTTACTTTTTTTAGGCTCAGGGTATCAATTTTTATAGGAAAATCTATGCCGGTTACCATTTCTCGAAGCGTTTTTTTCTCTAGCTGAAAATCCAAATCTTTTTTAAAGTTTTGAAGTAGTTTAACACTCGCGGAATCAGCAAACATGTGTGAAATGTGAACCTGACCATAATCTGTAATTCTATCAAAGTCAATTCCGTTACAAACCAAACTTTTCATCTTACTTTCGGCAAACATTTTTCGTTCTTCTATTCCCGTGCTGTGTTTAATTAAGGATTCATCGCACAAAGCTTTAATGCCATTTAATGAAATAATATTATTTACTTTATCTAAATAAAGGGAATCTACATTGTAAAAATAATCAGACTCTAAAGGTTGGTAGATTGATTTTTTTGAAATAATTAGGGCTTGAGTGAACTGGATAAATGACAAATCACTGCTCTGTTTTTTAAGAATTTGCAAGTCTTTAAATCCTATATCTATGCTTCGAGTTTTAAAAACTGGATGATCATAATTCTCAACTCCAAAAATATCAAGCGTGCCTTTCTCAATAGAAAAATTCTCAACTATAAAATTTCTATCTCTTTTTTTATTTAAAATAGCAGGCTGTTTTTCTGAGTTTTGGTGCTTAGAAGTATCTCTCTTACTTACCAAGAAATATTGGAGTTTTGGAACTTCGAAATCTATGTTTCCGATTATTATATCTCTTTCTCGAATAATATCCCATGTATTGATACCAGATATTTTTATTTTTTTTGCTGCAAAATTTATACGTGGCAATTTGCTGTCTTGAACATAGTGTAAAGTATCAAACTTTATATCTGCATCATGCACTACAACTGATACCGAAAACGGATTTATATTGGCAATCATATCGGTATATTCTATTGTGTAAAATCCGCCAAACCTATCTTGTATTATTTCTTTGAGTCTTGTTTCAACTATATAAACAAATGATGCCGTTAACAATAGCAACGATATTAAAAATAAATCGAAAAATAAAATGAAAAAGTTTTTAATATACCGCAACATAGTTTTTAAGCTTTAGAATGTTTTTTTAAATCATCATAAACAATAGCCCAAATGCGGTTTGCGAAATTATCATCTTTCTGAATCACATCTTTCACGCCATTTAATTTTAAATTGGCTATAAGTTCCAAGTCCATGGTGTCACTTATTATTACTACTGAGTCTAAATTCTTAGTTTCTGTCAATTTATTTAAGGTGTCAAGTAAATTCTGCGAATTTAAATCTTTTGAATTCAATGGATAATCCAATAAGAGCATATCTATATCTTTTTTCTCATCTATTTCAAAATTATCTATTTCCTTAAATGTGCGACAATCAAATTGTAAATCTGCAAAATTTGCCGAACTACAAACTTGCGGTAATTTTTTCTCGATAACTTGTCTCAAATAATCATCTTGCTCCACTGCGGCAATTGTATATTTATGATTTTGTTTTACTGTCATGTATTAAGAATGTGTGTATTTTGATTTATAATAAAGATACAACAGCTGAGTAGTATAAATGGTTCAAAATATTATTGAAAGATTCTATTTAACAAAGAAAAGTACCATTTTCAAAGACAACTTTTTTAATTGTCCTATTTGTTTTCTATTTTAAAGATTAATGGTTGCAAAAGGTAGGTTTGAATATTAAGATGCTAGAAATTGGGGAAATTTTACCCCAAACGTGCAGTTTTTCTACAGTTTTTGGTTAACGGCTAAAGGGTTAAAACACATTAAAACATTCAAAAACAATTATTTATAACAATATAAATTTTTGGCAAAATCTTAGTTATTGCCTCAGAACAATATGATGACTTAATCTGAACATTTGTAAGGACATTTGTAAGGATTAATCAAAATCAAACAAAAATAAATTAATATTAACAATTAAAAATTAAAAGTCATGGGAAATTTACTTTACATCATTGCAGTAATACTAGTAATTAGTTGGGCAATAGGATTCTTTGGTGGTTACGCAAGTGGAGGAATAATTCACATTTTATTAGTAATCGCATTAGTTGTGTTTTTACTAAGAGTAATTCGCGGCGGTGCTCGAATTTAATAAGAAACAAAAATAAAATAGTAATACAATAAATATTTAAAGTTATGAATCAGTGGATTAAATTATCAATTTCTATGGTTATCGGTACAATGTTAGGCTTTTGCTTAATATGGCTTGTTGAAGGTTCCAAAGACGATTTGTCAACAATTAACAACCAAGCCCAATCAGAAATTTTATCTGAAGCCACTAATTTTTAATTGTTTGTTGTTTATTTTAAAGTCGGAGTTTTTAATTAAATTCCGACTTTTTTATGCAATCTTATGGACATATTAGATAGGCTCCAAGCCAAAATCAATAATTATTGGGATATTTTTATACTAAGTATTCCTAAAATTGCCATTTCAATATTGGTTTTGGCGATTTTTATCTTTTTGGCCATTTCCCTATCTAGAATCGTAAAAAAAAGATTTACTAAAAGAGTAGAAAACAGATTGGTTCTCAATTTTGTACTTCGGCTTTTAAAAATTGTAATCATAATAGTAGGGATTATTCTTGCTTTAAATACGGTAGGTTTCACAAATTTAGCCGGCGGACTTGTTGCGGGAGCTGGCGCAGGTGCTATAATATTAGGTTTCGCTTTTAAAGAAATTGGAGAAAATTTTTTATCAGGAATGCTTTTGGTTTTTGATAGACCGTTTAATGTGGGAGATACAGTAACCATTCAAAATACGATGGGTAAGGTGGTAGAATTAAGATTTAGAAACACTTTAATAAAAGGTATGAATGGAGCAGATATATTTATTCCAAATGCATCCATCATAAAAAATGAGGTTATCAATCATACACAAGATGGATTTTTAAGATCTGAATTTATTATTGGAATTGATTACCAAGCAGATATTGATGAGGCGACGAAAGTTATCAAAACGGCAGTTACTACTCATCCGGAAATAATTAGAGATGAACAAACCCAAGTTTTGATTAATGATTTTGGGACCACAGTAAATTTAAAAATCCTTTTTTGGACCAACACTCTAGATTATAAACTTACTGCCAACCAAACCAAAGCTCAGGTAATGATTTTAGTAAAAAATGCTCTAATGTCAAATGGTTTTGCTATGCCTTCAGGATTTACTGAAATTAAAATTAGAGATGGGGTAAATGTAAATAACAAAATTGTACCTCCAAAAAATTAGAAAATGAAAGCTATACATATTTCTAACAATGAATCAATGACAATTTGCCGAAAGAAAAAAGGCAGAGGTTTTGGCTATTATAATGAGAAAAACATCAAAATATCGGATAATAAAACCCTTTTAAGAATTAAAAAATTAGTAATTCCACCAATGTGGACAGAAGTTTTTATTTCGAAAGATGACAAAGCACACATTCAGGCCATTGGAAGAGATTTGAAGAACCGAAAACAATATATTTATCATGAAGAATGGGCGCTTAAGCAACAACAACTGAAATTTAAGAAATTGCATCATTTCGTGAATAAACTGCCTGATTTTAGATCTTTTTGTCTTAAAAATCTCAAAGATAGAGAGCTTAGCAAGAAAAAAGTATTGAGTATAATTTGTCTTATTTTAGATGAACATGGTATTCGTGTTGGAAACGCACAGTATGTAAAAGACAATGAAAGTTTCGGACTATCAACAATTCGAAGAAAACACATAGAATTTGACCATGGTGAAATGCACCTAAAATTTAAAGGGAAGAGTCATAAATATTTAGACATAGCCATTGAAGATCCAAAATTGGCAAAACTTATTCAAAAGTGCAGTGAAATGCCGGGCTATGAGATTTTTAAATACAAGCAAAATGGCGAATGGATAGATGTGGACAGTCATGATATTAACGAATTTATTCATGAAAATTTATCAGCAGACATTTCCAGTAAATTTTTTAGAACTTGGGTTGCCACGAGAAATTGTGTTGAATTATATTCAGCAGCCACAGAGCTTTGCGAGCAAAATAAAAGAAAGCAATTTATGCCTACATTGGTAAAAATGGTTGCAGATTCTATAGGAAATACGGTAAGTGTTTGTAGAAAATATTACATACATCCGCGCGTGTTGAAAGAGGCTGAAAGGAAAAGAATTCCGTTACTCAAAAAAGAAATTCATGATATTGAATCTACCTTTTCTGAAGCTGAAAAAATTGCCATTGAGCTAATTAGATAAACATTAACTCAATTTAGTCATTTGTATTATTTTCTTTTTCTTTTTTTTCTTCTTCTTTTTCTTTTTCTTTAATTTCAGTTCGCAAATCTTTTTTTTCAAGCTCAATCTCTCTTAATTCTACATGTACTGCCTGGCGAGTTGGTAATATCTTATCACCATTTAAGTAAGTGTAAACTTTGGTAAATTCAGCTCCAATTAGCATTATGGTTATTATATAAAACACCCACAATAAAAGTATAACAAGTGCACCGGCTGCTCCGTAAGTTCCAGCCAAAGTACTAGAACCAAGATAAATAGAAATTAAATATTTTCCAAAAACAAACATCAAAGCTGTAACCAAAGCGCCAACAATAATATTTCTCCATTTAATTTTTGCGTCAGGTAAATATTTAAATATTAAAGCAAAAAGTAAGGTTATACATGTAAACGATATTACGTTATTTATAATGAGCGCATACACAGCGCTAAAATTTTGCCATTTATCTTGTAAAATATCACCGAATGCTCCAAAAATTGCATCTAAAAGTAGTGAAACCAATAATATAAAGCCCAACATTAATACCATACCGAATGATAAAATTCTGTTTAAAATAAACTTCAACCAACCTCTTTTAGGTTTAGGTTTTACATGCCAAATGAGGTTGAGTGAGTTTTGTAATGTAGCAAACAAAGTTGTTGCAGATACTATTAAAGTGACTATACCGATAAATCCATTAAACCATGATTCGTCTTTCCCTAGACCAACTGAACCAATAGATGTTTTCAATTGATTTGCTGAATCTTGCCCTATTAAACGGCCTACTTCATTGTAAAATTTGTAATTAATTACATTGCCCTCAGCAAAAATATTCGTAGTAAAAAGTATCACCAATATCATTGCTGGTAACGAAAACAAGGTGTAAAAAGCAATAGAGGCACTGTTTCCCAATACATCATCATCAGATATATTAGTTATGAGCATTTTTAATGCTTTAAAAAACTTTTTCATAAATTTAAATTATTATTATTGAAACATTAGTGCCTTAAAATTGTTTAATAGTAAGCAAAGAAAACTGAAATTATCAAGTAATCTGAATAATATTGAATGAAACTTTTGAAAAGAATTAAAAAATGGCCAAAATGGTTAAAAATTTCAGTGGTAAGTTTTATTTTCATCTTGGTTTGCGCAAGAATTGCCCTTCCATTTATCGTAAAAAAATATGTCAATGAAGCAATTAATGAATTAGAAGGTTATTCTGGTTATGTTGAAGATATTGACATTGCAATTTATAGAGGAGCTTATGCCATAAATGGACTTCATATATATTCTGATGATATGGGTAAAAATGTTCCTTTACTCGAATGCCAGTCTGTTGATTTATCAGTGTTGTGGTCGGCAATTTTTAAAGGGCGAATCGTTGGTGAAGTAATAATCGAGAAAGCCATCGTTAATTTCGAAAATAAAAAAGCAGCAAAAGATGCAAATAATTTTGACAAAGTTGAACCCGAAGATTGGCGAAAACTCGTAAAAGACATCATGCCGCTCACTGTTAATTTTGTGCAATTCAATAACTGTCAAGTTCATTTCATTGATAAAACTACAAAACCCAATGTAGATATTTATTTCGCTGATGTAAATGGCAAAGTCACCAACCTTACAAATGTTGAGAAAAATGGGAAAACCCTTTTCGCTAAATTTGATGTTACCGCAAAAGCAATGAAATCTGCTCCTACAAAATTGTATGGCTCTTTTGACCCTTATGATCCAAAGATAACGATGGATATGAATTTTGAAATGCGAAATTTGGCAGTACCAAAGGTTAATGATTATTTATTGGCTTATACTTTTGTGGATGCCGAAAAAGGAAGTTTAGACTTTTTTGCTGAACTTGCGGTGAAAAAAGGCATTTGTAAAGGTTATTTAAAACCATTAATTAAAGATTTAAAAATTGTAAGTCTTAAAGAGGATAAATTCCCCAATATTGTTTGGCAAGGAATTGTGGGTGGTTTGAGTAAAATAGTAGAAAACTGGCGACACGACGATCAAATTGCAACAAAAATTCCAATAGAAGGAGATATCAATGCTCCTAACGCTAAAGTTTGGCCTACAATTAGAGAACTCTTTAAAAATATGTTTGTCCGAGCACTAACAAGTAATTTGGATAACGACGTTACGCTCGAAGATGCAGGATCAAGTGCCAAGAAAGAGAAAAAAGGATGGTTCCATTTTGGGAAAAAATAACAACAATTGTGGGCTAATTTCTACAAAACAGAGTCAAATTTGAAATTATAAGTACTTAAAAAACAAATATAAACTGGCTTTTTTTACGTTTGGAATAATTCTTCTTAAGTCCTTGTTGAATTTTAAAAATAATTGAGAACCCAATATTAACTTCCTATAATAAAGTTAAAATCTTAATGCAGTCGGGAACTTCTCTCGACTGCATTTTGTTATGTGGAAATTTACAACGTACTTTGCGCACCTAAATGAAAGATATATGTAAATAAATATTAGAATTGAATACTAAGTCATAATGAAATATAAACGCATAAAACTAAAACACACAAAATTGATAGAATATGAAAGAAGAATTGGTAGACGCCTCTCAATTGGTAAGCGATAAAGTTCTACATTGGTATAATTTAACTGTTTCAATGTTACCCAATTTCGTGTTGGCAGCAGTGTTATTAGTTGTTTTTTATTTTTTTGCCCGCTTATTAAAATGGTTTGTTTATAGTGGTTTGCTCAAAAGAGTAAAGAATAAAGAACTTAAGGGCATCATCTCAAGAGTAGTTTACTTTTTGGTTATGGTTATCGGAGTCATGACTTCACTTTCTGTTTTAGAATTAGACAAAACCGTAACTTCAATCCTTGCTTCCGTTGGTATAATTGGTTTGGCGCTCGGTTTTGCTTTCCAAGACATTGCATCCAATTTTATTTCTGGATTTTTTATGGCGGTGAACAAGCCGTTTCATGTTGGCGATATCGTAGATGTAAAAGACCATCAGGGTACAATCACAAAACTCAATATTAGAACTACAGAATTAAAAACTTTTGAGGGCAACGACGTAATTATTCCCAATAAAGATATTTTTCAAAGTCCGATTATCAACTATTTTTCCAGTCCAACAAGGAGGGTAACTGTTGAGGTTGGTGTATCTTATGCGGAAAATTTGGAACATGTTAGGGATATAACATTAAATGCTATTAAATCTCTTTCATTTATTATTGAAGAAAGTTCATGCGAGGTTTATTTTAATGAGTTTTCAGACAGCAGCATTAATCTCGAAGCGCGATTTTGGATTGAATATTCTCATAATGCACAATTTCTATCGGCAAAAAGTGAAGCTATTTTAGCAATTAAAAGAGCTTATGATAAAGAAGGAATAACAATTCCGTTCCCAATTCGTACCTTGGATTTTGGCATAAAAGGGGGTGAAAAGTTAAATGAAGTGTTAGAACAGAAAGAAGAAATAAAGTCTAAAACCAAATCTTCAGATAAAGAATTTAGCGACGAATCCAAAAAAAGATTTCAAGACACAAAAGATCATTACATGCCGGCAAAATTTAAAAAACCAGAAAAAGATTCGGAACCGATAATCAAACCAACTAAAGGAAATAAAAACTTTCCTCCAGATGAAGAAAGAGAGGAATTTTAACTTTTTTTTTGAATCTTTCAATCATTTTCCAGTGTATATATTATTCTACACATTATTTTAATTTTTATTAACACCAATCATTCGTAAAACAATTTAATGAGGACTTATCATTGTATTCTGAAATATTTCAGACGATGAAAACACTTTTACCTATGAAACGAATTTTATGCATTGATGACGATCCAGATATTTGCTTATTGCTCAGTAGATATTTAGGAAAAAATGGATATGAGGTAGAAACTGCTTTTAATGGTAGCAATGGTTTAAATAAAATTGTATCAGGAAAGTTTGATTTGGTTTTATGTGATTTTCGCCTGCCTGATAAAGCAGGTTTAGAAATGATTCAAGCGATAAAAGATATAAAACCCGATTTACCAATAATAATTATAACTGGCTATTCAGATGTTAAAATAGCTGTGAAAGCAATAAAATATGGTGCTTTTGAATATGTAATTAAGCCTATTCATCCTGAGGAAATTTTATTGACTATTAAAAACGCAATAGAATCTAAGCCAATAATTTCTCAAAGTGATGAAACAAATATTGATAAAGATGCTTCAATTGAAAAATCTAATGTAAATAATACACCAAAAGAACATAAAAAATCTGCCACTTTTGCGATTAAAGGCAGTAGTCCGTCTGCAAATAAATTATATCAATTGGTTTCACTTGTTGCACCAACTGATATGACCGTGCTTATTCTTGGTGAAAGTGGCACTGGTAAAGAAGTTATGGCTAAAACCATTCATGAACAAAGTAAAAGAAAAGGAAAACCTTTTGTTGCTGTAGATTGTGGCGCATTACCCAAAGAACTAGCTGCCAGCGAACTTTTTGGACATAAAAAAGGATCTTTTACAGGAGCAATTGGCGATAAAATTGGCCATTTTGAAGCAGCAAATGGCGGTACACTTTTTTTAGATGAAATAGGAAATTTATCTTACGAAAATCAAATTAAACTTTTAAGAGTTTTACAAGAACGCAAGGTCAAAAAAATTGGCGACACCAAAGATTTAGATGTTGATGTTCGCATAATCGTGGCAACAAACGAAGACCTAAAAAAAGGTGTAGTTGCTGGAACTTTTAGAGAAGATATTTTATTTAGAATAAATGAATTTCAAATAGATTTACCTTCCTTAAGAGAAAGAAAGGGAGATTTATCAGATTTTGCAAGTCATTTCTTAAATGTTTCCAATGAAGAATTAGGCAAAGATATTCTTTCTTATTCTGATGAGGTACTAGAAAAATTTAAGCTCTACCATTGGCCAGGAAATCTCCGTGAGATGAAAAATGTAGTGAAACGAGCTGCACTTCTAAGTAACGGTAAAAATATAGAATTAAAAGATTTACCGCAGGAAATAGTTACACCGAGCTATTTCCAAGAATTAGAAAGTGAAGAAGACTCGGCTTTCACAGACCTAAAATCAGTGGCAGAAAATGCAGAGAAAAAAGCTATTCTCGCAGTATTGGCCAGAACAGGTTACAACAAAAGTAAGACAGCAGAAATATTAAAAGTAGACCGAAAAACGCTTTATAATAAAATTACGGCTTACGGTATTTCGTTAAATTCTTAAATTAAAGCATAAAAAAAACTGTCCCAAATCCGCAGAACGGATTAGAGGACAGTTTCCTATAGGGTGTTATATAAAAACTTTTTATCTAATTATCACAAACTCTTTCAATACCATTCCATTCTCAGTTTCGATAGCAATCATGTATTTAGCCGGTGCCAAATCACTACCATCAACTTCATTTGTTGCTTCGAAATTTAAGTTGATTTTTCTACCAGTCATGTCTAAAGCATAAACATTTTGGATTGTTCCAGCATATTTAACTGTGAATTTGCCACTTGTACTTGGATTTGGATATAGAACTAGATCTTCTAACGTATTTTCTCCAAGACCTACAAAATCAATCTGGATACAACCCGAAGTGTCAATACAATTCGGACCGTTGTTAATGATCACCGCATAAGCACCAGTATTTGTTGCTGTATAAGTTTGTGAAGTTTCACCTGCAATTATACTGTTATCTGCACAATTAATCCATTGGTAAGTTCCTGTGTTGCTGGAAGCGGTGATTGTATTTCCACTAACTGTTGTTTGCACATCTATTCCGTAAACAATAACTTGTTGTGTTTGCGTAGAAGTGTTTCCTACTGCATCTGTAAATGTCCAAGTTACAACTGTTGTTCCTATCTGAGAGATTGGGAAAGTTTGCGTAGTTGTCGCTGTGATGTTTCCACTACAGTTATCAACCGCTGTTGGCACTGGTAAAGATGCAACTTCACAAGCAGAATTTACTGTTGCCAAAGTACTTGAATCTGGAGCCGGTGCTGTGTTGTCATTCACTACTATATTTTGTGTTTGAGTTGCAACATTTCCGTTTCCATCATCAAAGGTCCAAGTAATTGTTGTTGTGCCCTGAACTGTCATTGGGAATACTGCATTTGTAGTTCCTGTTACGGTTCCAGCACAATTGTCGTTTGCTGTTGGAGCAGTTGGCGCCGTCATCACAGAACACTGACCAACCACATTTGGCAAAACAGCCACATTTGGTATTGGCGAATTGAAATCTGTAATCGTTACTTGCTGCGAAGCCGCTGAAGAATTTCCATTTCCATCGTCAAACGTCCAATTGATTGTATAAGTTCCAGGACTGTTAAATGCTGTTGCATCTGTTGTTGTTCCTGCTAAATTACTATTGCAAT
>JBBSUQ010000029.1:0-23987 GCA_038234235.1 Flavobacteriales bacterium | reverse complement strand
TAAATTTCGTCATGTTGCCTACAAACTTGCCGATTTCCAATAAAAATTTATCTTTGCGGAGGATATGAATTCAACAAATGAAAAATCTGGTTTAGGAGAAATTGCCACATTATTTTTAAAGCTTGGTTGTATTTCTTTTGGAGGACCTGCAGTGCATATTGCGATGCTGGAAGATGAGGTAGTCCATAAAAGAAAGTGGATGTCTGATCAACATTTTTTAGATTTAGTTGGTGCTACGAATATAATTCCTGGGCCTAATTCTACGGAAATGACCATGCATGTTGGATATGAACGAGCAGGAAAACCAGGATTGTTTGTTGCGGGCTTTTGTTTCATATTTCCAGCGGTGTTAATTACTGGAATTGTAGCATTTTTTTATGCAAAATATGGAAATCTACCATCTGTACAAGAATTTATATTCGGGATTAAACCAGCCGTAATTTCTATCATTGCAGTAGCGGCATATCGTCTTGGTAAAAAAGCTTTAAAGAATGTTACACTTTTAGTCTTTGGAATTTTTGCCTTGGTATTAAGTTTACTAAATGTAAGTGAAATTTTCGTGCTATTTTTTATTGGATTGTTGGGTTTGTTCTGGTTCTATCTGAATCGAAATACGTTGAATACTCCTAAGAAATTAAAGCTGTCTTTTCTTCCTTCAATCGTTTTATTGGGAAATGGTTTAGGCAAATTAAAAATATTTCTTTCCTTTCTTAAAATTGGCGCAATTCTATATGGAGGCGGTTATGTACTATTTGCTTTTTTAGACGCTGAGTTTGTTTCAAGAGGACTTATGACAAGAGCTCAATTAATAGATTCTGTTGCAGTTGGGCAATTTACTCCTGGTCCAGTTCTCAGCACGGCCACTTTTGTAGGTTGGCAATTGGGAGGTTTTTTCGGATCAATGTTGGCGACTTTGGGTATATTTTTACCCTCATTTATTTTTGTTTTATTACTAAATCCGTTTATTCCAAAGATTAGAAAATCAGCTGCTTTGAGCGCAATTTTAGATACCGTGAATATTACAGCTGTTGCATTAATAGTGGCTGTTAGTTTTAAAATGTCAACTGAAGTTTTACTAGACTGGCGCTCTATTTTAATATGTGCTATATCGCTAATAATCGTTTTTGTTTTCAAAAAACTCAATAGCGCTTTTATAGTACTGGGAGGTAGTTTGTTAGGGTATTTATTGTTATTTGTTTAGATTTATTAGTTGTTGGATATTGGGATTTTTGATATTGGGATTTTAGGATTTTGAGACTTGATGGTTGTTAGCCTTCCGGCTTTTGGGATTTTAGAACTTGTTTATTGGAAAAGAGTCAACAGTCAACAGTCAAAGGTCAAGAGTCAAGAGTCAAAAGTCAAGAGTCTAGTGTTTTTTATCCCAAATATAATGAGGTATCGTTTTTCCATTTTTAGCATGGTGTTCAAAAAAACCACTGAGCGGAATAATGCAACGGTTATTTATTGCAGAATTTTTAAAAGAAGCTTTTTCCTGCATTGTTTCGCCTCGAACATTTACTGTTTTAGATTGAATATCTTTGGCATCTTTTTCTGTTTTGGCCCAATTTGGAATAATTCCCCATTGAAACAAGTCTAAATTTAAGCTTTCGTTTTCCTGATAAAAAGCAATTATTTTTTGATGCGAAAAACCACTAATGTGATAATAATTTTGGGCGTGACTTTTCAAATTATCCCATTTTTTTTCAAGTGAATCTATTTCTTCAGGAGAAGCATTGAGTCTTTGCGCATCTTTTAAAATTTTGTGCGTGAGTTGTGCAGCGTTGTAACACATGTTTTATTCCCAGCCTCTTAATTCTTTACAAGCTCTAATAAATTTCAAATTCAAATCAATCTGACTTTCGTTTATAGAGAAATTTATGCCTTTTGTGTAACACTCAATTGCTTTGTCTAGATCTCCCATGTGTTGATACAGCATTCCGAAATAAAAATAAATATCAGATTCTTCCCGATTTCTTAGTTTTTTTGACCGTTCAAGAATATTGTGAGCATCTTCAAATCTATCTTCTTTTATGAGGATGAGTGCATATTGTGTGTAGGCTGGAAAATATTCAGGATCAACTTCTAATGCTCTTTTATAATGTCTTTCGGCCTCGTCGTTTCTCCAAAAGTTATAACCTATTTTTGCCAATTCATAATGAGGTTCTGGTCTGTCCGGATAGTTTACTATGAGTTCGTGCAATTTGTTTATTGCTCGCTCGTAATAGGCACTTTTTATATCTTGTTGCACCAAGTACAATTCTTCCTTGAATTTCCCAAATTCAGCTCCAATAGGTTTTAGCATTTTATGAATGTTATGTTTTCTCAAAAATAATAAAAAAGAAGAAATTTTATAGTTTATTTTGGGTAGTTATTTGAAAATTGTTCAACTTACCTATCGATTAATTTATAACAGTCTAATTAATTAGCTACTCCTATTTTCTCTTTTTTGCCTTTCAGTTTTTTGCCTTCAATATTTTCTAATAGAATATCTGTTTTATCACGGGGAACTGCTACAAAGCTTTGAAAATCCATTATATCAATTCTTCCAATTTCGTTATTTTCTAGTCCTCCAGTTTTTATTAAAAATCCTACAATATCACCTTTACTCAGCTTATTCTTTTTACCAGCAGAAATATATAAAGTTTGCCAATGTGGTTTGTGTATTTTAGAATGGGGTGGAATCTCAAAATTCTCACTTTCAATTTCTAGTTCGTATTTCTGCTTTTTGACATCCGACTTAAAAAAGAATATATTATTTTCGGTTTTATCATTATTTCTGGCCGTTCTGCCATTTCTATGAGTCCAACTTTGAAAATCATGCGGTAATTCGAAGTGAATAATATTCTTAATCTCCGGAATATCTAATCCTCTTGCGCCAATGTCCGTGCAAAGTAATACGTTGTTGGTGTTGTGTCTAAATTTCAATAGTGCTCTTTCTCGATCTGCTTGTTCTAATCCTCCATGGTAAAGACTAAACTCGATATTTTCATGGTTCAGTTCTTCCGCAATATCATCTGCCTGATCTCTGTAATTACAAAATACAACAGTAAGTTGATCGCTAAATGTTTTTAAAAATTGAATAGTTGTTCCTAGTTTGTTATCTGAACTAAAGGTGTAATAATTAAAATCGAGATCTACTTGTTCATGCGTATAATCAATTGTATGTAAATCTGTTAATTTTAAAAAAGATGGCATCTCTTTCACTTCTGTTGCCGATGTCAGCATAACAAAGTTTCTATTACTACAACCTTCAATTATTTGTCCGATCTCTGCTTGAAAACCAAATTCCAAACATTTATCATATTCATCTAAAACAATATTTTCTATCGTTGAAAGAAATATATTTCCTCTTTGAATGTGGTCAATTATTCTGCCGGGCGTGCCAATTATTATTGCTGGAATATCTGTTAAGCTTTTTTCTTCCACCGAAATTGCATGTCCACCATAGCATGTCGTGATTTTTAAACCACTTTTCAAACTTTTAAAGACAGTCTCAGTTTGCAGTGCCAATTCTCTAGTTGGGGCAATAACTATGGATTGCAAATGCTTGTTAGTTTCCGACATTTTATCGTACAAACTCAACAAGAAAGCCAATGTTTTACCACTACCAGTTGGCGATAACAATACCAATTCATTATTTTTTTTAGAAGAAATCAGTGTTTCTTCCTGCATTGGGTTTAATTTTTCTATACCTGCCGCTTTAAGCGATTCTGCTATTTTTTTGTTCATAATAATTTTTACTACAGCATTTCTATTACACCTGCGGCACCTTGTCCAGTACCCACGCACATTGTAACTACGCCATATTTTTCATTTCGTTTCTTTAATTCATTCATGATCTGGACACTCAATTTTGCGCCAGTGCAACCAAGTGGGTGTCCCATTGCGATAGCCCCACCATTTACATTTACTAAATCTGGATTAAGGCCAGCTTCACGAATAACCGCAATTGACTGAGATGCAAATGCTTCATTTAATTCAAAAAGATTGATATCACTTAAAGAAAGACCTGCTTGTTTTATAGCTTTCGGAATTGCGTTAATAGGTCCTATACCCATAATCTTCGGATCAACTCCAACTACTGAATAAGAAATAAGTTTTGCAATTGGTTTAATATTCAACTCTTTAACCATATCTTCAGACATAATCAAAACAAAGGCTGCTCCGTCAGAAGTTTGGGAAGAATTTCCGGCAGTAACTGATCCGCCCATTGCGAAAACCGGTTTAAGTCTTGCTAAACCTTCCAAAGTTGACGCCCTAGGACCGTCGTCTGTATCAACAATAAAGCTTTCAACTTGTCTTTTTTCTTTTTCATCGAGAAAAATTCGTTCTACTTTTACTGGAGCAATGTCATCTTGAAATCTTCCTGATTTTATTGCTTCAATGGCTTTTTCATGGCTCTTTAGTGCAAAAGCATCTTGTTCTTCTCTCGTTACTTTATATTGATTGGCAACTGCTTCTGCGGTTAAACCCATTCCCCAATACCATGTAGGATGTTCTTTTCCAATTTTAGGATTTGGAACAATTCTCCAGCCTCCCATTGCCATAACCGACATTGATTCTGCTCCACCAGCAATGATGCAATCTGCCATACCATTTCTAATTTTAGCTGTTGCAATTGCAATTGTTTCTAACCCTGATGAACAATATCTGTTTACTGTCATTCCCGGAACTTTATCTGTGTCCAAACTCATAAGAGAAATTAATCTTCCCATGTTTAAACCTTGTTCAGCTTCGGGAGTTGCGTTACCAACAATAACATCATCGATTCTCGTTTTATCTAATTGCGGAAAATCATCTAATAATCTTTTAATGACATCTGATGCCAAATCATCCGGACGGTAAAATCTAAATCCTCCTTTTCCTGCTTTTGTTACTGCGGATCTGTATCCTGCTACTATGTATGCTTCTTTCATTTTTTTTGGGATGTTAAGATTTTGAGATTTTAAGATATTGGGACTTGACTATTGCGAATATAACCTTTTTCATTCTTTAGGATTTTACCATTTTTTAATTTTGATAGAATAATTTTTTTTCGTTCACTAACATTTTTTATCATTTTAATTTAAAAATCTTTTGAAACCTCCTATTAACTTCTGAACTTTTTGTACTTCAATTATTGCCAAAGATGTATCAATTTTGAAAATTTCTTGAATTAAAATTAATTGTGTTTCGAGTTCGTATGCTGATCCTTTGCTAATATTCAAGAAATAGTGTAATTCTTTTTCGGTTGTTCGACCGGATCCTTCTGCTATGTTTGATGGAATTGAAACAGAACAACGATTTATCTGAGAAACTAATCCAAATCGTTCATCGGTCGGCAATTTCGCACTTATTTCATAAACCAATTTCGCCAAATTCATGGATTCTTTCCATACGTTTAATTCTCTAAAATTGTGCTTGCTCATTTTGATAAATTTTCGTTTTTTATTTCAAATTTTATTCGGTCAATGTATATTTTAATATTGGGATTTTCGTGTTTCACATTTTATATTTCCGTGTTTCACATTTCACATTTCCGTATTTCACAAGTTCGAATGCAATTCGAACCTACGGCTGTAAAAACAATGCCGTCGTCTTGAAATCCCAAAATCCCAATATCCTGAAATCTTAAAATCCCAAAACCCCAAAAACTAATTCCTCAACACCTTACCTGACTTCAAAATACTTTCTAATCTTTCTAATGTTTTTCTTTCTTTGCACAATTCTACAAATGCTTTTCTTTCCATATCTAATAAATATTGTTCGCTTACCCATGTGTTTTCCGATAGGTCGCCGCCGCATAACACGTAACCTAATTTTTCTGAAATCAATAAATCATGTTCTGACATATAATTACCAGAATACATTGAATTTGCTCCAACATAAACAATTCCTAATCCTTCCTGACCTAATACTAAAATGTCCTTTTCTTTTGATGGAGAAGTATATCCTAATTCAACTAATTCTAATGCTGCCTCTTTTGCTCTAGTTAATTGGTAATCTCGACTGACAACAATTTCATCTATGCCCGGGCGCAAATAACCTAAATCAAATGCTTCGTTCGCAGATGTTGAAACTTTAGCTTGACCAATAGTCAAAAATCTATCTCTAAATCTGTTTATTTTTATATCTCCGTCTTTCAGTTCGTCGCTTAATCTTTTTGCGAATTCTTTTGATCCTCCACCACCTGGAATTAATCCTACTCCAAATTCTACCAATCCCATGTACAATTCGGCATGAGCTACAACTTTATCTGCATGCATGGAAAGTTCGCAACCTCCGCCTAAACACATGTTATGTGGTGCCAAAATTACAGGCGCTTCGCTGTATCTTACACGCATTATTGTGTCTTGAAAAGTTTTCACAGCAAAATTTAATTCGTCATAATCTTGCTCGGCAGCCATCATAAAGATCATTCCTACGTTGGCACCAGCACTAAAATTTTGACCAGTATTTGAAATAACCAACGCTTTATAATCGGTTTCAGCTAAATCTAAAGCCTTATTGATACCCGCTATAACGCCACCTCCAATTGTGTTCATTTTAGTATGGAATTCAAGGTTTAAAACTCCGTCACCTAAATCAGTTATTGTTGAGTCTGAATTTGACCATACTTTAAATTCTTCTCTTAAATTATCTAATAAAATAAGATCTTCCGTTCCCGGAATTGGAATGTAATTTTTTGTTTCAAGATCATAATAAAGTTTCTGACCTTTTTCAATCTTATAAAAAGTTGAATTTCCATCATTCTTAAAATCAGTTATCCAATCTGCAACTTTCTTTCCTTCAGCTTTTGCTAATTCTAATCCGAAATCTAAACCTAAAATGTCCCAAGTTTCAAACGGACCTAACTCCCAACCAAAACCAGCTTTTAAAGCATCGTCAATTTTGTATAAATCGTTAGAAATTTCAGGAATTCTGTTGCTGACATACGCGAATAATCCTCCGAATAATTTTTTATAAAAAGTTGTCGCTTTATCTGTTCCTTGAAATAGAACTTTTGTTCTTTCTTTTAAATCATCAATTGGTTTGGTTAATTCTAGTGTTGGAAATTTAACTTTGTTGGCGCTTCGATATTCCAAAGTTTTTAAATCCAAAACCAATATCTCACTAGAGCCATCATCTTGTTTTACCTTTTTATAGAAACCTTGCCCAGTTTTTGAACCCAACCATTTGTTTTCAATCATTTTACCAATGTAATTTGGCAATGTAAATAAATTGTTTTCTTCGTCGGATTTAACATTTTCTCTCAAGCCGTTTGCTACGTGAACAAGTGTATCCAGACCAACCACATCGGCGGTTCTAAAAGTCGCAGATTTTGGTCGGCCTAAAACGGGACCTGTCAATTTATCTACTTCTTCAACTGTCAAATCCATTTCTTCAACAACATGCATAAGTGCCATCATTGCGTACACACCAACTCTATTTGCAATAAATGCCGGTGTATCTTTACATAAGACAGTCTTTTTACCTAAAAAACGTTCTCCATAATGCATTAGAAAATCGACAATTTCTGGGTCCGTTTCTTTTGTTGGTATGATTTCTAATAACTGTAAATATCTAGGAGGATTGAAAAAATGAGTTCCTAGAAAATTCTTTTTAAAATCTTCAGAACGACCTTCTAACATCATGTGAATTGGGATCCCTGAAGTATTTGAAGAAATAATTGTGCCTTGTTTTCTATACTTTTCTACTTTTTCAAATAAAGAAAGTTTAATGTCGAGTCTTTCAATTATAACTTCAATTACCCAGTCACAATCTGAAATTTTGGATAAATCGTCGTCAAAATTTCCTATATGAATTCTTTTTGCAAATTTTTTGGAATAAATAGGGGAGGGACTGGAATTTAGCGCAAAAACAAGAGAATCGTTTACAATTCTGTTTTTCACTTTTGGATTTGACAATTCAAGACCTGCTTTGGTTTCAGCCTCATTTAATTCTCTTGGCTGTATGTCTAAAAGCAAAACTTCGCAACCAATATTTGCAAAATGGCAGGCAATTCTCGAGCCCATAACGCCTGAACCTAAAACGGCAACTTTATTTATGTGTCTATTTTTCATTTTTTCCTGCTGATTTTCCTGCTGTTAATAATGTATTTTGAAGTTCACCGTCCACAATTTCTTCCATGGTATCCATTATGATGAAAAAAGTTTCAAGTTGTTTTTTTGTTAATTTTTTAGCTACTTTTTCATTGAAATCAACAACTAATTTTTTCGCGTCTTTTCTCATTTCTATCCCCGAAGGACTTAAAAAAATTAAAACTTTACGTTTATCGAATTCATCCGGTTGGCGATAAATTAACTTATTATCTTCCATCAATTTCAATGTTCTTGAAAGTGAGGTGGATTCCATTCCCATTTTCGGACCGAGTTGAGTGCTAGGTGTACCTTCTTTGTCGATTGCCAGTAAAATAAATCCAACTGACATAGATAGATTATAATCTGTTGCGTGTTGATTGTACATTCTAGAAATCTTGTGCCAAACGTGCCTAATTGAATAATCAATAAACAGTTCTCTATTGTCATTTTTCATTGTGCCTAAAAGTAAACAATTTTATAGGCATGCAGAGTTTATTGAAATATTTTAACAGAAATTTAGAGACTTTTATTGGTAGATACAATTACTTTATTTGGCTCCAAAAACTTGAGTTGCAAATACAGCATTCGTTTTAGGATTTATAGCGAAACCGAAGTCCCCAAAAACATATTCTTTTTCAATCATGTTTTTATAGTGATCTGGAGATTTTTTCCATTGATCGAAAATTGTTTGGGCTAATGTTTCTAATTCTTTTTGAGTGAGAGGAAAGGTAAAAGGAATTGTGTAAAGTATATTTTCACCAACAATATTAAAATCAGATCCACCAAAAGCTTCAACTCTTTTCATTGGAGTTTTAAAATCTGATTTTTTTTCAAAGTGGCTGAGTTTATTTGTTTCTACCAACACTGTTGTATGATATTCAGCTGCTTTTCTTAATGTATCATTAAAAATTAGTGGTTTTCTATGTTTGCTTAATCTAAGATTGTTTACCTTGTTTGCGACCTCTTGTCGGAGAAATTCTTTATCAGAATCGCTTAATTGAGCACTACAAAATAAGGGAGATAAAATAATAAAGAAAATTAAATATTTCAGTTTCAATTTTAATTTTTTAGGGTAACATTCTTCAGGATAACATTCTTCAGTTAAAACCAATATTCGTTCCTTTTATTATACTTTAAAATCAACAATATTTTACGGAACTATTTTAATAATTTCAATTTTCCGTTTTCAACTTTTAATTTACTTTCAATATTGTTAGTGTACAACCCACCTGTACCCAAACCTTGTGGCAATGAAAGTGGATATTCTGCAGCAAACTGTGCAATTGCATTTAGTCCAATGTTAGATTCTAATGCTGAAGTCATCCACCAAGAAATTTTTCGAACTTGTGCATATTTTATCCATTCTTCGCTGCCTTTTATACCTCCATGTAAACTAGGTTTGATAATTATGTAATTTGGTTTAAGAAAATCCAGCAATTCTTCTTTGTCAAATCGAGAATTTACTCCAATTAATTCTTCATCTAGGGCAATAGGAATAGGTGATTTCTCAATAATTTTCTTCATCCATTCTTCTTGTTTAGGAGCTATGGGCTGTTCGATTGAATGAATGCCAAATTGCGATAATATTTTTAATTTTGAAATACATGTCTTAGGATCAAAAGCACCGTTAGCATCCAATCGAATATTTAATTGAGTATTTGAAAATTTATCTCTTAAATCTTTCAATAATTCAACTTCATCCATAAAATCTATTGCACCCACTTTCATTTTGAGGCAAGTATATCCGTCTTTTAGTTTTTCCTCAATTTGGGAAGACATATAATTTTTGTCCCCCATCCAAATTAAACCATTTATAAGAATTTGCTGTTCTCCTCGTGAAAATTTATTCTTGAAATAAATTCCTTTTCCACCATTTTTAAAATCTAATATAGCGCATTCTAAACCAAAAAGAATTGACGGAAATTCAGTTAAAGTACCTAAATCGTTCAAATAAAAATTAATATTGGCACAAACTTGAGCTATTTTTGCTTCGTAATGATCAACATCTAAAAAATCGGGAGATAATCCTGGGATTATACTGCATTCGCCAATTCCTTCAATCTGGTTTTCCTTTGAATCATTGTCTTCTTTTAAATATATAAACCAAGAAATTTTTTGTGTCAAAATTCCTCTGCTTGTACCACTCGGATTTTTAAATTCGAATATTTTTTTTTCGTATCGTGCTTTCATCTTGTTTAAATATCCGAAAAATTATTGAATAGTATCTGATAATTTTTTCAAAGCGATTCTTTTTCTATCCATATCAATTTCTAAAATTTCCACAAATACATGTTCTTGCAAAGAAATATGCTGGGCAGGATCGCTTACAAACTGATCAGAAAGTTGACTTTTATGAATTAAACCATTTTCTTTTAGCCCGATGTTTACAAATGCTCCAAAAGCTGTAACGTTAGTGACTATGCCATTAACTTTCATGCCGATATGCAAATCTCCAATTGATTTTATTCTATGGTCAAATTCAAGAATTTTTGCTTTCTTTCGGGGATCTCTGCCCGGTTTTTTTAATTCACTTATTAAATCTTGAAATGTATAATTGTCAATTCCATCAAAATCTTGTAAGGTCAATTTTTCTATAATTTCTTTATTTCCAATTAATTCTTTTGTTTTAATTTTCAATTTTTTGCAAAGTTTTTCTATCGATTGGTAACTTTCTGGATGTACTGCAGAATTATCTAACGGATTATCAGGATTGTCTACTCTTAAAAATCCGACTGCTTGTTCGTAAGCTTTTTCTCCTAATCTCTTTACTTTTTTCAAAGACGATCTATCCGTAAATGCCCCATTTTCTGAACGATGTGCCACAATGTTTTCTGCCAACGTTGGTCCTAAACCAGATACATAACTCAGCAAATAGGGAGAAGCAGTATTTAAGTTAACACCGACTGCATTTACGCTAGAAATTACAACATCATCAAGAGACATTTTGAGTTGGGCTTGATCCACATCGTGCTGATATTGACCAACTCCTATTGATTTTGCATCAATTTTTACCAATTCTGCCAAAGGATCCATTAGTCTTCTTCCAATAGAAACACTTCCGCGCACTGTTACATCATGATCTGGAAATTCTTTTCTAGCAATTGCGCTTGCCGAATAAATGGATGCGCCATTTTCATTTACAACATAAACCTCAATATCTCTATCAAAATTACTGTGTTTTACAAGATGTTCTGTTTCCCTTCCTGCCGTGCCGTCTCCAATTGCAATTGCATCAATTTTATACGCCTGCACAAGTTGAAACAGTTTTGATTTCGAACCTGCTTTGTCATTTTTTGGTTCGTGTGGAAAAATTGTAGTATTGTGCAAGAGATTTCCATTTTCATCCAAACATACGACTTTGCAACCACTTCTAAACCCAGGATCGATCGCCAAAACTCTTTTAGAACCAATGGGCGGAGCAAGTAACAATTGTTTTAAATTGACTGCAAAAATTTTAATGGCTTCTGTGTCTGCCTTTAATTTTAGTTCATTTTGTAATTCATTTTCGAGTGAGGGAAGAATTAATCTTTTATAACTTTCAGAACATGCTTCGGCAACTATTTTAGAGCACTCATCATTAGATTTTACGAAGACACGTTCAATTATTTCTAAAGCCTCGTCAGAATTTGGCCTGGTTTTTACAGCAATTATTCCTTCTCTACCCGCACGCATTACTGCCAAAAAGCGATGTGAAGAAATTCTTGAAACTGGTTCATCTAAGCTAAAATAGTCTTTGTAATTCTGACCTTCTTGTTCTTTTCCTTTATTTACTTTGGTAGTCAATCTTGCTTTTTTCTGAAATAAGTATCGAAGTTTTTGTCTTAAAATAGTATTTTCATTAATCCATTCAGCAATAATATCCTTGGCCCCTTGAATGGCTTCTTTTTCTGTTGGAAATTCATCATTCAAATATTTTTCTGACATTGTTTCTGGGTCACCACCTCTTTGAGACATAATCATTTTCGCCAAAGGTTCTAATCCTGCTTTTTTAGCTTTTTCACCTTTCGTCAAACGTTTTTGTTTGTAAGGCAAATAAATATCTTCTAGTTCGTTGGAATCAAAAGTTTGTTCAATTTTATCTTTTAAGTCTGTTGTAAGTTTTTTTTGCTCTTCAATTGCATTAATTATGGTTTTTTGTCGGGCAATTATATCGTTGAATTTCTGAGCAAAATCGCGGATATTGGCAATTTGTACTTCGTCCATTCCGCCAGAAACTTCTTTACGATATCTAGAAATAAACGGTATAGTTGCACCCGATTGCAAAAGTTCTATAACATTTTTGGTATATTTCTCGTTTTCTGCAGTTAACTTGCATACATATTGAAGTTGGTTCATTTTTTGGAATCAATTTAACGTAAAGGACAAAGTTGCTTTAATTAGTTGAAAAAATATAATGAAAACATTGATATTTTGTATAATATTATCAACAATAACGTGGCTGGCCAAGTCCGATGAGAAATGTATTCAAATTGGGAAAGCCAGTTATTACGCAGATAAATTTAATGGTAGAAAAACCGCCTCTGGAGAAGTTTTTTCAAATGACAGTCTTACTTGTGCTCATAAATCTTTAAAATTTGGAACGGTGTTGTTGGTAAAGAACATTAAAAATAAAAGGACCATTGAAGTGCGTGTAAATGATAGATTGGGCAAAACATCACCACACCTTATAGATCTAACCAAACACGGTGCAAAAGAATTGGATTTTTTAAAACAAGGAATCGCCAGCGTAGAAATTGAATGCCGGTAAACATTAATCTTTCTAGTTTTTATTATTATACCTTCCAAATAATTCATATTTCACATTTAAAAAATTCGCTTATTTTTGACGAAATTATACAGAATAAAGTATGGATAAAGATAGCATAGCACATTTAGACCAAAAAATAGCAAACGGAGTTAATTTTAATTTCGGAAAATATTTTTCTGATGGTTTTAAATATACAAACGCGAATATTGGGATGCAGCTTGCCTTTGGTTTGTTGTGCATCGTCGGAATTTTAGTTGTAAGTATAATTCCATTTGTTGGATCAATAGCAAACAGTTTGTTTATTCAAGAATGTTTAAACGTTGGTTTTGCTTTGGGAACAATGGCTTATTTAAGAAAAAATTATTCTACAATAGAAGATCATTTTGGCGGATTTAAGTTTATACCTCAAATTATCATTAATAGATTGTTATTGTGTTTAACGGGGATAATTTTAATTCCGTTATATTTCATTGGGCCAATTCAAGATTTGTTCATCTATTATTTTGAATTTGTTGGAAGTGGAGAAGCACCTGATATGGAGGTTTTAAAATATTTAGTAGAAGACGCATTGCCTTATATTTTACTGATAGGTGTGGTGTTAGGATTTCTTTTCACTCCCATTTTATTTTGTTCATTTTTCATTGTGTTTTATAAATTAAACGGATGGCAAGCAATTGTATACAGTTATAAATTTATGACAAAAAAATGGTTGCAAGTTTATGCTTTGGTTTTCGTTTCCATGTTGTTTTTTATTGTTGGTTTTATCGTGATTTTTGTTGGAGCTTTTTATACATATCCAGTAATGCGAAACATACTTTTTGCATGTTTTAAAGATATGACAGGATTAGAAGAAAATTTTGAAGGACAAGTTTTTCCAGAGAATTCAAATAACGATTTACTTGATTCAGACTTTTAAATGAATATTTTAAAGGGTTTAAAGGTTTTAGATATTTCCACTGTACTAGCGGGGCCTTCGGTTGCTTCTTTTTTAGCTGAATTAGGTGCTGAGGTTTTGAAGATCGAAAACCCAAAGAATCTTGATGTTACTAGAACTTGGAAATTGTCCTCAGAAGATAAAGATTCTAATATTTCGGCGTATTTTTCTTCTATTAATTATTTTAAAAATTACAAAAATCTAGACCTTAAAAATTCTGTAGATTATTCTGAATTTATGGAATTGGTAAAAGAATTTGATATTGTTATCAGCAATTTTAAAAAAGGCGACGATGTTAAACTTAAAATAACGGATGCTGAACTTCATGCTGTAAATCCACAGTTAATTATTGGAAAAATAAATGGTTTCGGATCTGAAAATGATCGTGTTGCTTATGATCTTATTTTGCAAGCCGAAACTGGATTTATGTCCATGAATGGCACAAAAGATTCTGGACCCGTAAAAATGCCAGTTGCTATGATAGATGTTTTGGCTGCACATCAATTAAAAGAAGCAATACTTTTGGCTTTATATGAAAAGGCATCCAATATCAATTTTAAAGGAAAAGTTGTAGAAGTTTCTCTTTATGACGCGGCTTTGAGTTCTTTAGTAAATCAGGCGAGTAATTATTTGATGGAGAATAAAGTTGCAGAAAAAATTGGTTCATTGCATCCGAACATTGCACCTTATGGAGAAATATTTTTAACAAAAGACAAAAAACCCATCACTTTTGCAATTGGGAGCGATTACCAATTTAAAACATTGTGTAATTATTTAGAACTTGAACATGTTGCTTTAGATGAAAGGTTTATCGACAATCAATCTCGAGTTAACAATAGAAACACTTTGGCGCTAATATTACAAGAGAGAATACATTTATTTAATTCGGATATTTTATTGAAGGATTTAATTAAAATAAACATTCCGCTTGGAGAAATTAAATCTATTGATACAGTTTTAAATAATGAAATAGCACAAAATCTTGTTATCGAAGAATTGATTGATGGAATATTGACCAAAAGGATAAAACAAGTGGTATGGAAGGAGAAATAAGATGTCCTAAAACGGATCAAGAATGGCAAGATTATTATCAACTTCGCTACGATGTTTTGAGAAAACCATTAAATCAGCCGCCTGGTTCAGAGAGAAATGAAGGAGATGACACGGGTGATCATTTTGCTTTGTTTGTCAACCATTCTATTTGTGCAATTGGGAGGCTAGATGAAGTGAACGACACTACAGACCAAGTGCGTTTTGTTGCGGTTGAGCCAAGATTTCAAAAAAGAGGATTTGGTGCGCATATTATGTTGGCAATGGAAGAGAAATCTCGAAATTCTGGTAAGGAAAAAATAATTTTACACGCTAGAGATTATGCGGTCGATTTTTACTTAAATATTGGCTATTTGAAAATTGAAAAATCTTATTTATTATTTGATGTGTTACAGCATTATTTGATGGAGAAAAATCTCTAAAAACCTTTCAGAATTTGCTTCTACGCTAAATTTATTTTCGATTGTGATTTCGCCTGCGTTGCCAATTTCTAATCTTCTTGATTTATTTTCTAACAGAATTTTCAATTTTTGGTACCAATCATTTTCATTTTTGGCTAAAAATCCGTTCACATTGTCTTGAATTAATTCTTTGTTCATGCCGAAATTAGATATTACGACAGGTATCCCTAGTGACATATATTGTAATGCTTTAAATGCACATTTTCCTTTTGCCCATTCTTCATGCGGCAGTGGCATTATACCGATATCAAATTTGTTTAACTGATTAATTTCATTTTCAGCTGTCCAAGTTTGAAACTTCAAATTGGGCAAATCAAATTCTGGTGGGAAATTTGAGATAATATTTAATTCAAAATCAAATTCTTTGGCCAGTTGTGTAAGTGGATTTATGAGTTCTTGCAGATAATTTATGGTAGAATGAGAACCCGTCCAACCAATTATAGTTTTCTTGTTTTCTTTTTGATTTTCTAGTTTTTTATGGTAATTTAAATCAATAGTTGTTGGAATAATTATCACATTTGAATTAAATTTTTTTGCATAAGCAGCTAGGTATTCGTTTCCACAAGAAATCACACTGCTCCATTTGATTATGTGTTTAACTTTTGAATGCCATTTTAATTTGCCAATAGCTTTGTTTGCGGAAGAAGTATTGGGCAACCAAATGGCATCATCAAAATCATAAATTGCATTTCTCTTTAAGATTTTTAAAAGTATCCATTCATAAATTGGTGGACCAATGGGTGTAATTTCTCTGTGGATAAATAATATATCTGTTTTCCGTATTTTAAAAAGTAAAAAAAACCGCTTGAAAAACCCGGTAAAAACTGCCCAAATTTTTTGAAAAGCTTTACCTTTTTTATATAGATTATTCCATTGTTTTTGATTGAAAAAAGGATGAATTTTTATTTCAAACCCATTTTTTTTTAGTAAATCTAAATATTGCTCGAAACGAAATCTCTGCGAAGGAGCCTCGCCTGTCGGGTAAGGACAAATAATATGTATTCGAGGCATTTAATTTAATTTTTAAGACTGGCGATTAATGTTTTCAAGCCTTCTTCCAAAGGAATTAGATCTCTTTTTAAAAGTTGTTTCATTTTTGAGATATCAGGTTGTCTTCTTGTCATGTCTCCATCTGGCAAAGGTGGCAAATGAACAATTTTTGATTTACTGTCAGTTAGTCTTATTATTAAATTCGCTAACTCTAAAATTGTAACTATTTTATCATTTCCTATATTGAAAACATCATTTTTATATTCATCATTTAATAACGTAGCAACACAGGCTTCAATATTGTCATTTATATAGCAGAATGTTCTTGTTTGATTTCCTTCACCGTAAATTGTAATATCTTCATTGTTAAAAGCTGCTTGCAAAAATTTAGACATCACAAAATCGGTACTTTGCTTTGGACCATAAGTATTAAAAAATCTAAAAATTGTATAATCTAAACCATATTCTTGCTCATAAGAACGGAAATAACTTTCGCCAACGTTCTTCACAACTGCATACGGTAATCGCGAATTCAGCGGTGTAGTGTGTTCATTTTGTGGCAAATGCACAGGCTCTCCATAAACTTCAGAAGATGAAGAATAAAAAACTCTTTTAACGCCAGTATTTTTAGATAAATCAAGAACATTTTTAATTCCTTGAATATCATTGAGCACCATTGTTGGATTTTCTAAAGTACGTATAACTCCCACTACCGCTGCATAATGAAAAACATAATCAAATTTATAAGAAACCATTAAATGACTTATTTCTTGATAATTATTTACATCGCAATGAATGAATTTACATTTTTCAGAAATCGGAACATTCTCTTTTTTTCCAGTTAATAAGTTGTCGGCCAAAATTACCTTATCTACAGAAGACATTTTAATTAAATAATCTGCCAAACTACTTGGGATAAAACCTGCACCTCCAGTTATAAGAATTTTCATAGTACTTATTTGTAAGCCAAAGTTAGACTTTTAAAAGTGAATAGAAAATTATGATTTTAAAAACTTATAATTTGATAATTTTCACTTTTGTTCTAAAATGATCGTGTTTTTATGTTTTTCCCATTCCCATGCTGATCTAAGCATTTCTTCCAAACTCAATTCGGCCTGCCAATTCAGTTTTTCTTTACTTTTAGTACAATCTGAAAATATCATTTCTACATCGCCCTCTCTTTTGGGACCATAAACCTTGTTCAGTTCAATACCACATGTTTTTTCGAAAGTATTTATTGCTTCAATTACGCTTACTCCTTCACCGGTTCCTAAATTAAAAACCTCAATTTTTATGTCAGTTGGCAATTGCACATTTACTGCTTTTAGGTGAGCTCTGGCAATATCCATAACGTGCACATAATCGCGAATGCAAGATCCATCTCGGGTATTCAGGTCGGTTCCGTGAATTGTTATTTCTTCTCTAAAACCAATTGCTGTTTCCGTTATTACAGGAATTAAACTTGTTGCCTTCAACACAGGAATTTCGCCAATTAAGGCACTTTTGTGTGCGCCCGCTGGGTTGAAGTAACGCAAGTTTACAAACTGCATTTCAACATTTTTTGAAAAATCTTCAATCATTTTTTCGCCTATCTGTTTGGTATGGGCATAAGGTGATTCTGGATTTTTGAAAGGTGTGGTTTCAGAAACGGGTGAAGTTTGAATATCTCCGTAAACGGAACAAGAAGAAGAAAACACAAAACGTTTTATTTTGTATTTAGCTGATAATTCTAATAGATTGCTCAAAGAATTAAGATTGTTTCTATAATATTTTAGAGGCATTTCTACAGATTCCGGGACAGATTTTAATGCAGCAAAATGTATTATGGCATCAATGTTTTGTTCCATTTCAAATACTTTTTCAAGAGCGTTATAATCACAAATATCTATTTTGTAGTTTTTAAAACTTTTGCCAGTTATTTTTTCAATTTCTTTATAAATGAAAGGATAAGAATTGCAAAAGTTGTCAATAGATACTACTTCAAAATCATTTGTGGTGAGTAATTCTACAATTGTATGTGAGCCAATATAACCCGCACCACCCGTTATCAATATTTTCTTTTTGCTCATTTAAAATTTATTTAGATTTGAATCTCATTTTTTGTTTTATTTCCACTTAAATTCGACAAAAGGATTATTGCTAAAAATGGAATTAATATAGTCTTAAATCGAACTAAAACTCCGAATAATATAGAACTAATTCCAACAATAAAACCTAAAATAAAAACGATAATTAACATAAAAAGTAAAATATCATTATTGATTATAGATTTCATTCTATATCTTGAATTTTTATAAAATATCAACCGTATTGTTAAAAACAAAAAGAACAATCCTTCCATTGAACTTAATAACATAAAAACTGAATGTGCTTCCCAAACAAAGGGTCTGAAAAAACTTGCATTCAGTGCTTGAGGTATCACCAAAATTAAATTTACGAGCGTAAATTCGGGAATGTTAAGTTCATATTTATTATCACCATAAGAATCATTATTTACAAAATCATTGTGAATAATTTCTAGCTCATTTAGGTTTTCGGTTACTATAGAAGCTGATGATGAACGTAAGAAGAAAAACAAAAAAGTAATTGTGACTCCAAGAGCTAAAAACCGAATAAAAATTCTAAAAAAATTACTACTGATTTTTCCTGAGTAAATTTTAATAATAATTAAAAAAAGAGGTAAAATAAAAGCCAAAAACATGAATGATCTTATCGAAATAAGACAAATGAGAGAAAAAATTATGAATATCCAACTGTACAGTTTTGGTTTTTCTTTAAATGAAAGCCACTTAAAAGATTTGTATATAAGGTAAATATAGGCAATGAAGATAAAAGCATCTTTGGAGATTGCCGAGCACCAGAACACAACAGAAGGCAAGAAAAACAAAGCAATTGCCAAGTGAAATGGCTTAATAATATTGTAACGTAAAATTAAGTTATACAATTTCCAAACAACTATAAAAACAATAGAACTAATGAGCAGATTGGCAACCCAATAGCTTCCGAAAGATAGTAGCGTAAAGAGAGAACTCACCTTGCAAATAAAAAATCCTTGTGGTTCACGGTAAATCCAAATAGGCGGATAACCAGTTTTTACACTATAAGTTTGATAATATCCCGCAATATCTTGACTCCCGAAAATTTCCTTGAAATAAGCAAGTGGATCGTTGAACATGAGTTTGTTGAGGCATATGGCACCGTCATAATATGCAGTAGTATCTCCTCCTTGATAAAAATAGACGTAAACCAAGCCAAACAAAAACCCTCCAATTATTCTAAAAAATAGACCGCTAACAAAGAATGATTTTTCACCAAGTTTCGGTTTGTAGAATATAACAAATAAAGTGAATATTATCATTGCCCATGCCATGAAAATTAGCAAATCATAAAAAGTTATGTTTGGTAAATTCATTCCGATAAATAGTTTGTATTATTCATGGTGGTAAGGCTCTCCTTTTAAAATCGTTAATCCTCTGTAAATTTGTTCGAGAGCTATCATGCGTACCATTTGATGCGAAAATGTCATGCTAGAAAGTGCAATTTTCCCATGTGCTATAGAGTATATTTCCTTTGAAAATCCATAAGCTCCACCAATAATAAAGGTCAAAAATTGCCCTCCAGCATTAAATCTTTGTTGTAAAAATTTTGCAAAGTTTTCAGATGTGTAATTTGCACCTTTTTCATCAAAAAGATAGATTTGTTCTGCGTTTCCAATTTTTTGTAAAATTTCTTTGCCTTCCAAATCTTTTATCTGTTCTACTGTCAGATTCTTTTGATTTTTTATATCAGGAATTTCTATTTTTACTGTACTAACATAGTGTTTCAAACGAGTTAAATATTCATTTTCTCCTTCATTCAAAAATGCTTTGCCCGTCTTGCCAATACAGATTAATTTTATTTTCATACTTTTAGTGCTTCAATAAAGAATAAGACACATATAATTTGAGTTTTTCAAATGTAACAAAAAAGGCATTATATTTGCTAAAGCATCGATATAAACGTTCAAAAAAATGATTTTTTTACAAAAATTTCTTGCCAGTATTTTAATGATTTTCCATTTAAATGGTAATTTACCCTATACTCAGTTAGAAAAAGCATTCAGCGAAAACAACGCAAAAGCAATTGTGGCTTACGGAAAAGAAAAGATTTTGTTAAAAATAAATGGAAAAGAAGGTGTTTATAGCCAGGCTCAAGCTGGATTAATACTTAACGACTTTTTTGAATCTAAACCGGCCGCAACTTTTGTTTTTTCCTTTAAAGGCAAAGAGACCAATGATGGTTGTTTTGCAATTGGAGATTATAAATCAAAATCAGAAAGTTATAAAGTGAGCATTCATTTTCAAAAAGTAAGCGAACATTATAAAATTGAAAGTTTATCTATTGAATCTTAATTTTGACTAATTACTTTAAGATTTAACTTTGTAACATTGATTTTATGATTGAATTAAGCCTCCTAATTATAGAATTACAAAGTTATTCGAGAAATATGTATTGAAATTCGAAAATTAATTTTATTCGTCTTAAAAAAATCGACAACTAAAAATCGCGGTATCATCTACTAAGTTTAACGGACCACGCCATTCATCTAACTTGCTAAAAATTAGATTGTTTAAATCTTCCATTTTCAGGGGATAATAGCTGTGAACCATTTTTACTAGTTTATCTAAACCGAAGTAATGTTCTTGTGTGTTTTCTAATTCCACAACTCCATCGGTATAAAGTACCAAAGTAGTATTTTGTTTTAAGTGTTTTTCGCCGATATTTATAAAAGGAAGTTCATCTAACATTCCTAAGCCTATAGTGCCTTGGTCGAGCATTTCGCATTTTTTCCCGTTGGTAATAAAAGGATGATTGTGACCTGCATTTACATAGCGTAAAATCCTACTTTCGGTATCATAATAGGCAATAAAAAATGTAATAAATTTCTCTCCTTTTGCACTGTTCATTACTTTAGTATTGAGCTCGTGTAATAAAAATTCGAGTTCAAATTTCTGATAATGAAAGAGGGTTCTTATTGTTGCCTGAAAGTTTGCCATGAGCATTGCGGCACTTATTCCTTTACCGCTAACATCGGCAATACAAATAATATATTCGTGCTCACTAATGGGAATGAAATCATAATAATCTCCTCCAACTTCATGTCTCGGTTTATATTTTGCAGAAATGTCCATTTGCTTGTCGGAAGGTAAGTCATTTGGAAACAATAGTTTTTGCATTTCAGATGCAATTTCTAATTCTTTTTTAATGCGTTCTTGAATAACACTGTCTTTGGTCATTCGGCGGTTTTCTATCGCCACAACAATGATATTCGCTAATGTTTGAACAAACGGCATATTTGCCAATGTCTCTGTGTTTCTCAATCCTTTGCGATCCAATCCTGCGATGAGTAAAAAAGCAAGCGGATAGCCTTTGTGCCAAATAGGTACCACGACATCAAACTCTGATAAAGTTGCAGAAGGTGAAGATTCAATAACAGTAATTTCTTTAAAACGAATAAGGTCTTTATCTACGTTTATTTCTTTAATCTTCCCTTTAAATCCAACTTTTAAAAGCGAATCCCAATTCTGTTGTTTGTTGTAAAGAATAAATTTATCAAAACCCAATTGTTCTTTGAGAATAAACTGAAATAATTTGAGCAAATGTTTTACTTCTTGATTTGTATTAATGGCATTTGTGATTTCCAACAAGCTGCGCAACTTAAAATCTTTTAAGCGCAGCTGGTTTTCTAAAAGAGCAACTTCTTGTTCAGAAATCATAATTTATTTAGTATTTCAGGCAATCTTTTTATTGCCGCTAATTCTCTAAATTTGGTTTTTACTTCGCCTGCCGGACTGCCAAAATAAGTTTTCCCAGGTTCCAGATCTTTCATTATTCCTGATTGTGCGTAAACTACAGAACCTTCTCCGAGCGTTACATCTGATGCGCAACCAACCTGACCCCAAAGCGTAACCCTGTCTTCTACTTGCACACATCCTGCTAACCCAACACCAGCTGCCATAAGACAATGTTTTCCAATAATGGTATCGTGGCCAATGTGCACATGGTTGTCAATTTTTGTTCCTTCACCAATTGTTGTTGTCGCAGTTACACCAGCATCGATTGTACAATTAGCTCCAATTTCTACATTTTTATGAATATGAACATTTCCGCAAGTATGCATTCTATCATAACCTTCTGGTTTGCGCTTGTAGTAAAATGCATTGTGACCAATAGTAGAGTTTGGACCAATTATAGAATTATCTTCAATAATCGTTCTATCCATTATAGAAACACCTGAGTAGATAATAACATTTTTGCCAATTTTTACGTCATTTCCAATAAAAGAATTTGGATATAAAATGGCACTTTCATCAATTTCACAATTTTTCCCAGTCATATTTGTATGAGGGACGTATGGATGGAAATGTCTTGTAAGTTTATTAAAATCGTCAAAAGGTTTTGCAGATATCAATAAACCTTTACCTTCAGGACAATCTGTTTTTTGATCGATAAGTATAGTCGTTGCAGCACTTTCTAAAGCTTTTTGGTAATATTTAGGATGATCGACAAAAACCAAATCTCCAGCTACAACACGGTGTATTTCGTTTATACCAGTAATTATATGGTTTGGATCTCCAACAAACTCACAGTCAATTAAAGCTGCAAATTCTTTCAGGGTATAACTCTTTGGTAAACGCATAAAACTATGTTTAATAGGTAAAGATAGTTCATAACAGATGTGTTTTTTAGCCCTAGCAACCAGACTTTTCCTTGCTAGAGTGTTCATTACTTTTAAAATTGAATTTGAACGAAAGAGGAGCTTTCTTGTAAGTCTGAATTAAAACACTTTATGAAAAAAACTATTTGTCTTATTTTTTTAGGTTTTCAACTAAATTTAAAGGCTCAAACTGCGGCAATTTATTCTGATAGATTGTCTGGAACTGTTATAGAAAATAGCGATCAATTTGGATTGCCTGATCACGATTATAAACTTACACCCACTAAAATTTTGGTGCTTTCAAAAGAATGTTATGTTGCATATGGTAAGATTCTCGGAGGTGGTGAATATACCGATACTATTTGCGAACACATGCTCGAGATTTCCAATGATTTTACTTCAACTGAAATGAAAGAATATTGGCTTTCACAAGAAGTAGAAGTGGAGTACTATATGCAAGAAGAAATGGAATGCCCAACCTTAAACAGTCATAAAGCTAAAAGCAAAAATCAAAAGAAAAAGGGTGGAATATTTTGGTTTGCTGTATTGTTACTTTTTCCATATTTAATTTTACGATTTAAAAAGTACAAACATTCCCTTGCAAAAGTTTAAAATTTTTCTTGGAATATATTTTTGCTCAATTGGCTTTTCAATTCTGTTGCAATTTGTAGAAATTCTGCATTACCAAGAATTTCTATCTTCTTTAAATCAATTGGTTTATGGTAGTTTTATACACCAAGAACTTTCAGTTTATTCTGACAGTCTTGGCTTTATATTGCATTTATTTACTATTCCTCTCTTTTTAGCAGCTTTATTTTATCTATTATTTGTTCGAGTTCTTTCCATAAAACTGGAAATTTTAAGTCAAATAATAATCCCTGTTTTGCACCTGATATTAATTGCTTTTTTATTGATTTATGGAATTGATAAATTATTTCTAAATCAATTTCCTATTCCTGAAAGCAATTTATTATACACAAAATTCGGACATCTTTCTAAACAAATTGTTTATTGGTCATTGGTCGGTTCATCACCCATGTTTCAATTT
>JBBSUQ010000028.1:0-24064 GCA_038234235.1 Flavobacteriales bacterium | reverse complement strand
TTTTAATTGTCAAGAATATGGATGGAACTGCAAATTAATCATGGTGATTCTATACTATTTGAATAAATGAACTTTATGGATGAATTTATAGGTAAATCACGGTGATTTTATATTAATTCCAAACACTTCAAAATATAATCAATTAAAAAACAGATAGATGCAATTATCTCTTATTTTTTAATAAAAATTAATTAAAAATATCAATTTATTAACTATATTTGCAGTCTAATATATTTTTTCATAAACCAAACAGGAAGGCGAACCTATTCAAATCTCCACTTTTATGACCGAACAAAGATTAATGGGGCATCAATGTCCGACCTGTAAAAAGGATGTTTACGGTAAGTTAGATACAAAAAAATACTGTACTAAAAATTGCAGGTGGATATTTCACCGAAGAAAGGAAAAACAATTAAAAGTTCCTTGTGAAGATATGGATTTTGCACAAAAAAAGAATTACGAAGTGCTAGGATTCAGTATGGGTGAAAAGAAAAACTTTTTTGTTGCCCCACTAGAAACACTGCAGAGAAAGAATTTTAGACCAAATGAATATTGCAGTAAAGGTTTCCATAAAGGTATGAAGGTTTGTATCGTTGGTGCCTATGCCTATTATGTGAAAAACGGAGTAGTTTTCGCATTCCGTACCAGAGAGGTTGAAACATTTCTGCCTGGCATTGAGGCTCGTTGGAAAATGGATAATCCTGAACCTTTTACAATGCTTGATGGCAAAAAGAAATTGAGTTTAGATTATGGAAATTTCAAAACGGAACAAAGACATTTAAAAAGAATCTTTAATGATTTTTTGTTTTGGATTCGACAATTTTCAGGTTATTATAATGATATTCCATGGGGCATTTGCCGTTTTTGAGAAAACTTCTTTCTTATTATTAAGCTAATCAATAAGTCAAACTGATCACATTTATTTTACTTTGAATTACCAAAAACGCGTCGACAACGATTTTCGTAAGTGTATTATCATTTCGTAAATTTGGAAATCTACATGATATGTTTTAGCGAAGTTTCAATTTATTCTAAAAAATTAATTTGTTCTATATTATGTGGAAAATTTGAAAATTTTTCTGGAATAAATTTGAGATTTACTACCTTTTTTTAAATTATTTAAGATTATTTGTTTACCGTGATTTTATCTCTCAACATTTTCAATTAAAAAGTAAATAACTCCTTCTTGCCAAAGATAAACAACACAATAACAATCAAGGAATTATGTTAAAAAACTGCTTTAAATTCAGATTAAATCACCGTGATTGAATAAAACATTATTCCACAATTAAAATTTCTAAAATTCCACAAATCCTCCAAATAATCCTCAGCAAAAACACATTCATCTGAACTAATGTTTCACTCTTATTCGTTACTTTTTTCAATTATCGACATTCATAAGAAAACAACATAATTATGAAAAAGATAATATTTTTAATTCTTGGCAGCGCGTCAATGCATTTCTCTTTTAGTCAATCTAATATGTTAGAGAAAATAGTTCCAAAATACCACAGTGACTCTCGCAATCCACTAATTCAAATTGCTGAAATACCTGTAGATTTTGATCAAAGTAAATTACTTTTTGATTTACCCAAAGAACTCAAAGCGTCGAGTATTATAAAAATTGATTTAGTTTATACTACTTTTAAAGAAAATCCAGAATTTGACCAAAACTCCCTCAATCAGCAAAGAATAAAAAGATTAAAACAAGTTTTGCCTGCTGCTAAAAATGAACTTACTTCTTGGAGAATTATTGGACAATCTTTGGCAAAAACCAAAGAAGATGCTAGAATTATGTTTCATGGTTTTGTAATTTATTATCACCCAGAACCAACAAAAGAAAGCATGGAAAAAGAAATCTCATATATGGATATATATCTTGGAGAAAAATCAGATATTCTTAATCCTTTATTAGAAAAATCAACAACACATTCCGAACTAAAATCTACTTCTAGTGACAACATAATCATTAATTACGGCACCGATAGCAAGCCATACAACAATTTAGATTGGCTAAGTAAAATGGACTTTGATGTGGTGAAAGTAACTTTTGAGAGAAATCCAAATTGGATAAATACCCTTAGTTATAATGGATGTAACTGGAAGCATGTCGCCATACATCGCAAAAACTATGGCTTGGGTTAAAGCCACGCAAGATTCTACTAGAGTTGATGCCTTTGTTTTTTTTAATGATGGTGATGCTAAACCAACTAATCAGAAAGTTGTGGGAAAAGTTGGTGGAATTTACGCAATTGAAAATAAAGGCTTTGATTTAATTTATGGCGTTCTGAAAAGCACTATGCGTAAAGGTGGCGGTGGAGATGCTCCTGAAAATAATGTAGAAGCAACTATTAAAGCTGTCAGTCTTTACCCTAACTGCAAAGAAGTAATAATGGTGGCTGATAATTGGGCAAGTCCACGTGATTTACAAATCGCAAAAGAGTTAAACTGCCCCGTTCATGTCATAATTTGCGGGTCAAATCAAGGTATTAATTTAGATTATATTCAACTAGCTTATGAAACAGGTGGTTCAATTCATACAATTGAGGAAGACATGGAAATGCGCAACATAAAAAGCGGCAAAAGTTTTCATATAGGGAAACAGTTTTTCACTATAATTGATGGAAAGGTTAGGATGGCCAAAAATAAATTTTGAATAAGTTTTTTAAAAGTTTAATTCTTTTCTAACCACCTATTCTTCTTCGTCATGTACTTCCTTGACTTCTCTAAATTCAGCGTTTACTAACATCTCCTCAACCAACTCCATAACCCTAGGAGATTTTTTCGTACTAACCACAATCTTCTGACAACGGGGCAAACTTTCAATTATCCTTTTCATTTGTCCGACTTTGGCATCTCGTAGCATGATATCTGCATCGTCAATGATTAAAAGCTGTAACAAATTCATATTAATTCCATTTTGGATATACAAATCAAATACCCGACGAAGTGTGCCTATAATTATTTCAGCACCTTCAAAAATATTATTGCGTTGTTCAATTTTTACTCCATTTTGGTGGGCATGTTCAATATCTATTTCACAACGGCGACTAAGATGTTTTGCTTTAAGAAACATTGCATATGCTTTGTCTGATTCCGCAGTAACAATTAACACTCTCGGCGAACCTTCCAATGAACCTGGTACTTTTTGTAAAGCAGACAATACAAGTGCATCACTTAAATCTGATTCAGTTAAAAGAAATAAATCTCCTCCTTGTTTTATTTTAGTAAACAGTATTTCAGAAGCATCATTCCATTCAAATTGCTCATCTGCCAACGTTCCTTCTAATTTTTGATCGAGTTTTTTTATATTCATCTTTTATGTCAATTTAGAATTTTGTTTATGTCTGTGTAAATCACGGTGATTTTTCTTATCCATGTTTTTCTTGAAAGCATCCTCCAAATCTATTCCGGTTTGGTTGGCAATGCAAGTTAATACAAAAAGTACGTCCGCCAATTCATCGCCCAAATCTTTCCCTTTATCACTTTCTTTTTCGCTTTGTTCGCCATATCTTCTAGCTATAATTCGTGCGACTTCTCCAACCTCCTCTGTGAGCATTGCCATGTTAGTGAGCTCGTTAAAATATCTAACTCCTGTAGCATTTATCCAGTCATCAACTGTTTTTTGCAAAGCTTTTAGTTCCATTTTCTACTCTTTGTTTTTACTGTCCATCCAAATTGTAACAGGTCCATCGTTAATAAGTTCAACCTGCATATCTGCTCCAAACATTCCTGACTTTACAATCGAAATTTCATTTTTCAAGATTGATATAAATTCTTCGTACATTTTCTCGGCAATATTCGGTTTGGCTGCTTTAATGAAACTGGGTCTGTTTCCTTTCTTGGTTGAAGCATGCAATGTAAACTGACTAACCACCATAATTTCACCAGAAATATCTTTAAGAGATAAATTCATTTTTTGTTCCGAATCAGAAAATATTCGCAGTTGTATAATTTTATTAACCAGATAATTCAAATCTTCTTTTTCATCTTCCTCTTCAATTCCTAAGAATACTAATAAACCCTTTTCAATATTTGAATGTATTTTATCTTCAATTTTCACTGAAGCTTTTAACACCCTTTGAATTAAAACTCTCATGGTTGAAATTCATTTTTTCTATAAGTTTCACTGGCGTCTTCTTCCATTAATTGTTTGTAAGAATAATACCTACTTTCAGAAATATCACCATCTTCAACAGCTTGCTTTACTGCACATTTGGGTTCATTGAGATGCATACAATTGTGAAACTTACATTCATTTAACAAAATTCTCATTTCTGGGAAATAATGACTTATATTTTCCTTCTCTAAATCAACAATGCCAAAAGCCCTAATACCAGGTGTATCAATCACATAACCTCCATTTTCCAGTTTGAACATTTCACCGAAAGTAGTTGTATGTTGCCCTTGTAAATGAGCTTGAGATATTTCTCCAATTCGCAAGTTAAAACGCTCATCCAAATTATTAATTAAAGTGCTCTTCCCTACTCCGCTGTGACCAGAGAACATAACTTGTTTGCCTTTTAGTTCTTCTTTTAAAAATTCAATGTTCTTACTTTCGTTTGCCGAAACACCGTGACAAGGATAACCAATTCCTTCATAAATATCCATTAAAGCCATCATGTATTCCTTATCTTCTGGTGTATAAATATCAACTTTATTAAAAATAATTGAAACAGGAACACGAAAAGACTCCGCTGAAACTAAAAACCTATCAATAAAAGCGAGGTGGGTTATGGGATTTCTAATTGTAACTACCAAGTAAGCTCTATCAATGTTTGCAGCAAGTATTTGCATTTGCTTAGATAAATTAGTGGATTTTCTAACAATATAATTTTGTCTTTCTAAAAAGTCGATTATTGTTCTTACTCCTTCTTCATCTTCTTCATCAGAAACTTCCACTTTATCCCCCACAGCTATCGGATTGGTGGTGCGTAACTCACTTAAACGAATTTTACCGCGAATCCTACAACGAATTATCTTTCCGTTGTCCATTTCCACATCATACCATTTTCCGGTAGATTTCAGTACTTTTCCTATTTCAGACATTTTTTGTAAAATTAATATAAGTATAAAGGAAACAGCTATAATTTCCGTCTAAAACTTATTAAACAAAAGAATCTCAAAGAAAATTAGGTTTTTAGCTTGTTGAAAATAATTATCTTCGCTGTGTAGAATTTAGAATATGTCGATAGAAGTTAAAAATTTAGTAAAATATTACGGTGAACAAATAGCCGTTGGTGGTATAAATTTTACCGTAAATAAAGGAGAAATCTTAGGATTTTTAGGACCAAACGGTGCTGGTAAATCTACAACAATGAAAATTATTACTGGTTTTATCCCAGCAACGGATGGAGAAGTATTGGTTTGCGGAATCCCTGTTACTATTGATACTTTAGAAACCAGAAGAAAAATCGGCTATTTACCGGAAAACAATCCGTTGTATTTAGACATGTATGTAAAGGAATATCTTGAATTCGTTGGTCAAATTTACAAAGTGAAAAATATTAAAAATCGAATAGCAGAAATGGTTAATGCGGTTGGTTTGGAAGTAGAACAAAACAAAAAAATAGGTGCACTTTCTAAAGGTTACAGACAACGGGTTGGCTTGGCACAAGCTATAATTCACGATCCAGAAGTTTTAATTTTGGATGAACCTACATCTGGTTTAGATCCAAACCAACTTGTGGAAATTCGGCAGCTTATTAAAAATATTGGTAAAGAAAAAACGGTAATGCTTTCAACACATATTATGCAGGAAGTTGAAGCAATTTGTGACCGAGTAGTCATAATTAATAAAGGAATTTTGGTGGCAGATAACACTGCTCAAGCTTTACAAAACGCATCCGAAATTCAAACCATTTACGTTGAATTTGACGGTCCAATTTCTAAAAATGCGCTCAAAAATATTAATGGAATTAGCAAAGTAGAAAATTTAAATGAAGGCTGGTTGCTAGAAGGTACTTTAGATAGAGATTTAAGAAAAGAAGTTGCACAATTTGCTCAAAAAAATAATTTATTAATTCTTTCATTAAGAGCAGAACAGAAATCTTTGGAAGAAGTTTTTAAAGAATTGACACGGTAAAAAACCCTATAAAATTTTCAATAATTTACGGTTAATTTTTTTTTATATATTTGTCAAGTTGAAATCGTATCAATTTCTATTTGGATTGTTTTTGATTTCAAACTGATACTATTATTTACTTATTATTAATTTATTTGAAATTATGAAAAAATTAGCTTCTTTCGGCGTTATATTGGCCGCAATCTCGTTGTTGGCCGCATTGTATTTACAATTTTCACTCGTGCCAAAAAAAAATATGTCAGATTCCGTTATATTAAATAACTCTAATGAAAGTTTTTATGGAACACCTGAGCATTCCATGCATTTACACAACCTAGATTTTGGAACTGACTTTGCAATTTATGTATTGATGGCCGGACTTCTGTCATTTGTGATTTGTATTATACCTGCAGTTAAGAAAATTAAAATTGCGTGGTTAGGGGTTGTGTTGGCTTTAGTGGCTTCTTTTATTGGTATCATACACGGTACGCACATGTTGTCTTAAAAATAATTTAAATAAAATTCTAAAAAAGTTTTTCATTCCATATTATGGAGCTATTTCCCAGTACGTTTAAAGGTAAAATTCAAGTTCCTCCATCAAAAAGTTACGGACAAAGAGCAATTCTTATTGCCGCTTTATCAGAAAACTCTTCTTTAATTAAAAATTTAGGCGCAAGTAACGATGAAAAAGCAATGCTAAAAGTGTGTGAGATCCTTGGTGCAGAATTCATTAAATCTGAAAATGGAATTTTAGTTCACCCAATAAAAAATTTACCTCAAAATGTAAATCTGAATGTAGGGGAAAGTGGATTAGCAACCAGACTTTTAAGCGGTTTATTATTGCAAACAGGAATAGATTTCACACTAAACGGTGAAGGAAGTTTGTTGAAAAGAGAACAGAAAGAAATTGAATCTTTTCTTAATCAATATGGCTTCGAATATACATTGAACGAAGGAAAACTTCCATTAAAAGTTAAAGGTAATAAATTACCTAATAAACTTGTTGTGGACGGCAGCCAAGGTTCTCAATTCGTTAGTGGATTACTCTATGGTTTTGCTTTTAATGATAATTTGAAATCACTTGAGGTTAAAAACTTAGTTAGCTTACCTTATATCGATATGACTTTGGATGTTTTGGCGAATTTCGGAATATGTATTGAAAACGAAAATTACCGTTCCTTTTCAAAATCAACAGGTGTAAAACAAACGAAAGTTTTTACTGTAGAAAGTGACTGGAGCAGTGCTTCTTGCTGGATTTCGGTCGCAGCAATCAGTAAAAAAGATGAATTAATTTTAGAAGGTTTATCTCCAATATCAAAACAAGCGGATAGAAAAATATTAGATGCACTTCTTAATTGTGGTTGCAAAATATCCTGGACAAATGAGATTCTACATGTAGATGGAACTTTAAAAAAAGCTTTCGAATTTGATGCAACCAATTGTCCTGATTTGTTTCCCGCACTGGCACTTTTGGCTTCTCAATGTACCGGAATTAGTAAAATAAAAGGAGTTTCACGATTAAAAAACAAAGAAAGTGACCGTGCACTAGCTATCTCTGAAGAACTTTCGAAAGTTGGGATATCAACTAATATATCAGAAGATTATTTAGAAATAAAAGGAAATGACACCATTACATCTGCTAACTTTTCTGCCCACGATGATCATAGAATTGCAATGATGTGTGGTTTTTTAGCCTCTCTCGCAAAAGATCAAAGCTCATTAGACAATCCTGAAGCAGTTAATAAAAGTTATCCTGCATTTTGGAAAGATTATGAATCAGTAAAGATTGCTCAATAAAAAATTTAACGCATAAAAAACCCTCTCATCAAATTGACAAGAGGGACTTTTTTCAGTGAAACAGTGAATCGCTATTTTTTCACAATTCGCACTGTAGCGCTTTTCGAATTTGTTCTAATCAATACCATATAAACTCCACTTGTTAAATCTCCAGTATTTATTTTTTGGATATCATTTGCCTCCTGAGACAAAATTAATTTTCCCGTTAAGTCATAAACAGCAACTGAAATGATTAACTCATCTGAATCGAAATTTAAAACTTCATCTGTTGGATTAGGATATATTGTGATATTGTTCAATTCTGTTTTAGAAACTGCCAATACATTGTTTTCATTATACGTAGTGTTTGTAACAATTGCTGGATTTTGATCAAAATATATATGTCCAGTGTTTTCAATAAAAGTTCCTATACCATTTCCAGCATTTTCTCTAATTCTGTAAGTTAAAGAACCTTGACTCGCTGCCAAATTTGTTGTACTATCTGGTAACCAAATGTTAGGAAAGTTAAATTTCATTATTCCATTTCCAAGATTAATCACTTGAATGTAATGTGTCGCATCTAACAACTCAAAAGTAGATAAATCCAAATTTGAAGATAAGGTATCAAGTATATAAATATCTTGAGCAGGAGCCGATCCAGTATTTTGGAAACGAATTCTATATGTTAACTCATCATCAACAGTCGGATCAATTATCGCCGGATTATTAACTGTTTTATCATTAGGGTCATAACTGTTGCCAACTATCATTGTTAAATTATCAAAGTTGTTTGAAGTACAACAATCAATATTATTTCCTGTTGGAACAATTGAAGTTGAGTAAATATGTGGTGTACCGCTTGAAATTCCTGTTGGAACTGTAAACTGAATGTAATCTATAGAATTAATATAGGTGCTAGAAGAAACAAAACTCCAAGTTATTGTGTTTCCAGAAATTACATAATTGCTATTTGCAATTGACGAAAGAACTGGAGTAACACCTACTGGGTATGTTAATGTAAGATCGTAAGCTTGTGCTGCTCCCGGACCGTTATTTCCCCATTTCAACTTCACGGTGTTTGTATAATTTTGATAATAACCTATCCATGGATCAATTGAAGACCATAAATCTGCACATGGCGTTTGTGGATTACAGTCTACCGCGAAGTAAGTTGTAGGATGATTGCTGCAATCCGTAGAAAATGTTTGATTACTAAAAGCGTAAGTTAAAATGTAGCCATTTTGTGTTAACCAAGCAGTATCTAATACCGCATAATAAGTGTAAGTTCCTAATAAATATGTGTTTGAAGAATAATTATAAACCCCATTAGCATCTGTATATACAGTAACTGAATTTCCACTAATTCCATAAATGGTAACAGGTGCATTTGCTAAACCAGATTCGTTTGCATCCAAAACTCCATTGCCATTTTCATCGCAAAACACCCAACCTGTTGCACATTCTGTAGTATTCATATTAGTTGAATCGCAGTTCATTGGTAAATTGACGTTAGTAGCCTGATTAACACACAAAGAATCCTGAAAAGTATAATAGCTATAATTTCCTTGGAAACCATTTGCAGCTAACCATTGTGGATCCACATACGCATAAGAATAACCATTTGATGAAGTAGTAGCATAACTTATACTGTAAAAACCATTGGCATCAGCGATTACAGTATAACTTTGACCTTGTGAGTAAACTAAAACTTGTGCAAAAGGCATGTAAGTATCACCGGAAGAGTAAAAGCCGTTTTGATCATTATCACAAAATACATTTCCTTGTAAGCAGTTGTTAAATGTATTTGTTGTAGCATCGCAGGTAATAACTCCCGAATATGTAAACGCTCCACCAGGATACATTGTCATACCATTAGGCGACAAAGAAACATTATAACCATTTAGAGTTAACCACCACTGAGGAATAGAAACATTATAAACATCTGTTGGAAAAATCAAGTTTGAAAATGCCATTGAATTGTTGAAATTCAGTGTAAAAGTATCACCAATTGTCTGACCAGTAAAGGTTAATGGAAAATCAATGATATTTGAACCATCACAATTATTTGTCATAAAACAATAAAATTGAGTATTGCAAACATAATTGTAAGTTGCAAGGTAAGTACCACCTGATCCATTTTGAGGATTGCTAACTACCATTGTAACATTATAGTTTCCTCCCGCAGTATATTGGTGCTCCAAATTCTGAACAAATTGAACCAATTGTCCAACTCCTGTTGATGTTCCATTAAAAGTAGTTGAAGTACCATCACCCCAATCTACAATTAAGACTATTGGTCCTGTCGAAAAATTTGTTCCTGAGGTATAAAGGTTATAATCTAGTGTATTATCTATAACTGATCCCTCAGTAGCAAGATTGAACTCAAAAAGGCCATCACAAGTATATGAGTTAAGACTTGTGCCTATAAGTGTAGAAATTACGTATTGAGCTCTTCCTGAAAATGCCAGAAGACAAATGGATAAGAATGTAAATATTATTTTTTTCATAGTAGTGTTTTTTTTGTGTTATGGTTTAAAGACTTCAAAGAAGCTCAATGGTTGCCTGAAATAATTCAATTTTAAAAATTTAAAAATCATTTTGGATGATTTAAAACACAAAAAAACCGCAATTCATAAGGAATTACGGTTATTTAAAATAAATTAAAAATATATTTTAAAACTAATTTTATTTAATACTTATAAGTGAATTACCTCACCATAGGCTACAGCGGCAGCTTCCATAATTGCCTCAGACATTGTAGGATGTGGATGAACAGTTTTAATTATTTGTTCACCAGTAGTTTCTAGTTTGCGTATTGCAACTAATTCTGCAATCAACTCAGTTACATTGTATCCGATCATGTGTCCACCTAACAATTCGCCGTATTTCGCATCGAATATTAGTTTTACGAAACCATCTTTTGCTCCAACAGCGCTTGCTTTTCCTGATGCACTGAACGGAAATTTACCCACTTTAATTTCATAACCAGCCTCTTTAGCCATTTTCTCCGTCATTCCAACAGATGCAATTTCTGGTGAACAATAAGTACAACCCGGAATGTTTCCATAATCCAAAGGTTCTGGATGGTGACCCGCAATTTTTTCAACACAAATAATTCCCTCTGCCGATGCAACGTGAGCCAAAGCCTGAGTTGGCAATACATCGCCAATTGCAAAATATCCTGGAATGTTTGTTTGGTAAAAATCATTAACTAAAATTTTGCCTCTATCGGTTGCAATTCCAACTTCTTCTAGACCAATATTTTCTATGTTCGCCTGTATGCCAATTGCAGAAAGCACAATATCACATTCGTGTTGCTCTTCTCCTTTTTCGGTTTTTATAGTAACAAGATTTGTTTTTCCACTTGTATCTACTTTCTCAACAGAAGCATTGGTCATTACTTTAATACCAGCTTTCTTGAATGATTTTTCTAATTGTTTAGAAACTTCTTCATCTTCAATCGGTACTAAATGCGGTAAAAATTCTACTACAGTAACATCAGTTCCAATTGAATTATAGAAATATGCAAATTCAACTCCAATGGCACCTGAACCAACAACAATCATTTTTTTCGGTTGCTTTTTCAAACTCATTGCTTCTCGGTAACCAATAATTCTTTCACCATCTTGTTGCAGATTTGGCAATTGTCTTGATCTAGAACCAGTTGCTATAATTATTCCTTTTTCTGCGCCATATTCAGAAGTTTTACCCTCTGCATCGGTTACAGTAATTTTCTTTCCGGGGTTAATTGTGGCAGAACCTTTAATTACTTCAATTTTATTTTTTTTCATCAAAAACTGAATCCCATTGCTCATACCATTGGCCACTCCACGACTGCGATCTATAATCTTAGTAAAATCGGCTTTTGCTTCCTTAACAGAGATTCCGTAATCTTCAGCATGCGTAAGATATTCAAATACATTTGCACTTTTCAATAAAGCTTTTGTAGGAATACAACCCCAATTTAGACAAATTCCGCCTAGAGATTCGCGTTCAACAATTGCAGTTTTTAATCCAAGTTGTGCTGCTCTTATTGCTGCAACATATCCACCGGGACCACTACCTACTACTATTATATCGTAACTGTTCATAATTCTAATTAAAATTGGAATGCGAAGTTACTATTTTTTTTCAAAAATAACGAGTGCCGTTAAATGAAGATAAATTGGTGAAAGCATAAAGAAAAGCCTCATAAATATTTATTAATTTTGAACTTGTAAAATGAATATGGAAATCAGCAAGCAAGCAATCGATGCTATAGAAAGGTATTTGGAAAACAAGAAGTTAAGAACCATGGTTACTTACTTTGGTGCAAGAAGAGATTTGCGAGTAGATTTGTTAAAATTAATGAATGGCGCAAGACCTTATCCTTTTCCTGAACATGCAAGTTGGGTTGTTTCTCACACGGGGAAAAAAAGAGATTATTGGCAACCCTATTTGATAGATTTGGTTGAAATTTTTCTATTAACAGAAAACCATACAATTTTAAGAAATGTTGCGAAAGCAATCAAAAAACTCGGTGTTCCGGAAGATTTAGAAACTGCCGTTATTGACCGTTGTTTGGAGATAATTTCAAAAAGCGAAAACAAAGTCGCTGCACAGGTTTACGCCATGCATATTCTCATTCCATTTAGCAAAAGATATCCTGAACTAAAAGACGAAATTGTGCAAGTAATTGAAATGCACAGCAAAGGCAAAACTGCTGCTTACTTAATTGCAATGCGCGATTTGCAGCTTGGTAAGAGGAAGAGGTGAGAATTGAAAATTAGAATACACTTTTAACAACTTCAAAACCAAAAATAGTCTGAACTATGATATGTGATTCGCTTGATTATTTTGAGCATTATTGGTTTACGATTTTCTTCCAAAATTCATCGTCAATGCGAGATATGAATATTTTATTTGCAATAGACCCTAATTCGTAGTGAAGAAATCACAGAAATCATAATAATCAAATCAATCATAGTGCAGACAACTTCCACCAAAAATAGTCTGAACACTGATTTAAGTAATTTACTTCATTATTTTGATTTGTATAAAGAATTTTGCCTTTTATTGCGTCTTCAAAATAGAAACACCACTCCCAAACACGTTGCCAGTTCCATAAGGAGAACCTACACCATCCCATTTTTCCCATTTTTTTAATTCAATGTACGATGGATTTTTTGAGATTTGAGCAGCTTCCAAATTAATTGCTTCAGCTTTATATCCTGCAGAAATTACCAAAGAAGAATCTCCTCTTGCTTTTTCAATCAATGCATTTGCCAAATATTCTTGTTCTTTTTGCTTTTCTTTCGCTGTTAAATTACGCTGTTTTTGCGTTTCTTTATTTGTAATCTCCGCAGCAATGTTCGGCGGTAAGTTAACATCTGCAATTTCTACATAAAATAACGTGATGTAATTGTTTGCGAAATCTGCTTTTAAAATATCCTCAATTTCACCTTCTAGCGCCTCTCTTTTACTAGAGTACACTTGCTCATAAGTATATCTACCAATTACATCTTTTATTGCTCCTTTTGCTTTATCGTCAATAAATGTAATATAATCCGGCCCATGTTTTAAGTGCAAACCAGCAATTTTACCAGACTTTGCGGCATAATTCACAGCAATATTCACATTAATATCTGTACCATTAATATCCATTACTTCAGATGTGTAATTTTTAGACTGTTGGCGCACATTATATTTAATCATTTCATTCCATGGCGCTATAAAAACTGTTCCTTCATTGTAAACTTTTTCCTTTTCAACACCGCCACCATATGGTTTATATATAAATCCTTCTTCACCCGGATTAATATCTGTCCAAGACATAAAAAAGGTTACCAATAAGATAAAACCTACAACTCCGTAAATAGAGTACTTAATTATTTTTTTCTGATCCATTTTTTTGTTTGTTATTTTTTTTATTATACGTTGAAAGATTATCAAATACCAAATAACAAGTAGCACAAATAAGCGCCAACGCCAGTACTTTCAGTAAAGGCGGACCTTTCATTAGGTATTTAAACGACAGAAATATTGCACCTGTTATTATAATTGAACCCAAAGCGATTCTGAAAATAAATTGAGATTTTTTATCCAACAATGCCAAATTTTTCGTTGCCCGAATATAGTTATTTTTTATCAACTGAGAAATTTATTATTTTTTTTAAAAACTATTTATCTGATTATCAATATTATAAAATTTATTTTAAATTATTTTAGTACTATGTATTGCATAATACAATCTTTTACATATATCTTTGCATTGTAATAGTAACTCAAAGTAATTATGAATCTCGAAAATACACAAGCACAAATGCGAAAAGGTATTCTTGAGTTTTGTATTTTATCGGTCATCAAGAAAAAAGAAGCCTACCCTTCAGAAATTCTAGAAACCCTCAAAAATGCAAAACTTATAGTTGTCGAAGGCACCTTGTATCCTCTCCTCACCCGACTTAAAAATATGGAACTGCTAACCTATCGTTGGGAAGAATCTACCTCTGGTCCGCCACGCAAATATTTCACGCTCACCAAGCTCGGCGCAGCATTTTTAGAAGAACTAGAAACCACTTGGTTTGAATTAAGCACAGCAGTTAATACCATCATTAAAAACTAAATGTCATGAAAAAAACAATCACAGTTAACATAAAAGGCTTCAATTTTTCTATAGAGGAAGAAGCATTTCTCTTATTACAAGAGTTTTTAGATCAGGTTCGCATGCATTTAGCAAATAATCAGGGTGCCGAAGAAATCTTGGAAGATATAGAAGTAAGAATTGCCGAACTCTGTCATTTAAACTTGCAAGATGGAAAACAAGTAGTAACCGAAGAAGAAATAAAAATAATTATCCAAAGTTTGGGCAAACCATCTGATTTTGGAGATGATAACGATTCAGACGAAAATGAAAACAATTCGACTGACCAGCATCAAAAGACCCATAAAAATCGCCATCAAAAAAGACTTTACCGAATTGAAGAAGACGGTAAAATTGGTGGTGTTTGTGCAGGTATAGCGCATTATTTCAATATCGATATCACGGTGGTCAGAGTTGTATTTCTTCTTTTCTTAATCATGGGCTTTGGTTTTATTTTATATGCCGTTTTGTGGATTTGTATACCTGCAGCCAATAGTTCTATAGATATGTTGCGCATGTCGGGCAAGGCAATCACACTAGATAATATTAGAGATGAAGTTAGCAAAGCAGCAACTCGCATAAAAAAAGAAGGCAGAAATTTAAGTGAAAAATTCCGACAAGACCCTAATTTTAAAACTCGTTTTTCAACCTTCGGCAAAATAATTCGCTATTCATTTGGCACAGTTTTTCTCGCATTTGCCCTTTTGTTCACCATCAGTATGGTCATATTTTTCGCCTCCGATTTTCAATTCATTCCCGTAGATGGCGAAAACGGATTTTTAAGTATAAGTGACATGCACCAATTGGTTTTCCGCAACGGCGATGGTTGGTGGGCAATGTTTGTGCTCATTTTGGGCAGTTCATGTGGTGTACTTTTATTTTACCTCAGCGGCATATCTTTTTTCCTTCGCAAAAAAAACAAATACATCCGCATAGCAAGTTTAAGTAGCATAATGGTTATCGTGCTTTGCGTAATCGGCGCATTTATAATAGGTCCACGTTTATTAAGAGATTATTCTATCAGTGAAGAGCTCGAGCGCGAAATCGGCACTGTCAACACATCCAGTTTAATTGTTCACAGCACTACAAATAAAACAGCCTCACAAGATGGTTTCAAACTAAAAGAAAACGGTCGAAATTTCCCTTTGTATCTTCGAGCAAACAAAATAATAATTGCAAGACATGACATCAGTTTCCGCACCTCAAAAGACAGTCTTTATCATATATTTCAAGAAATTGGTTCGCACGGCAAAAGCAGCAAAGAGGCCATTTCTAAAGCCAAAAATATAGAGCATTTTGTAGCATTGTCCGATAGTGTTTTGTTGCTTCCACCGCAATATTCTTATCCAAAACAAGACCTCATCCGCGGGCAATACAGCAAAATAATTATAGAAGTGCCAGTTGGCAAACAAGTTATTCTAGAGACCGATTCTGGCGACAAATCTTATGTTCAGTTGGGCACAGAAAGCAATATTAAAGGTCAAATTCAAGAAAACGGAAAATTCGAACGTTACTAAAAATAAGATTTGGGTATAAAACATAAGCGGGATAAGTTTCATTAGAGCTTCATCCCGCTTTCCGTTTCAATCTGTTTCGCAAACCACCATTTTGCACAGCATGCCGAGAGCTATCGCTTCAGCCTACTTAGCAAAAAAAGGTGCATTACTTCAACAGTATTTCCACTACAATCAGGCGCATAAACCATCACAAAAACCGCAGGCTCCCAAAAATCCCTTTTGACCTTTGGCCTTTGACTCTTGACTGTTGACTCTTGACTGTTGACTGTTGACTCTTGACTGTTGACTGTTGACTGTTGACTGTTGAATGTTGAATGTTGACTGTTGACTCTTGCCATCGGCACTAAAAATCTGTTCATCTCAAAAACCCAAAAGCCGATAGGCCCACATTTCGACCGCCACTCAATAACCGCCAACCAGCAATCTGCAATTTGAAATCTGTAATTTGCAATTTTCGTATCGAATCCAAAGGCGGGCAGGCTCATATTACAACGCCACTCAATGACCGCTTCCACTAAATCAAAAAAAACACTACATTTGAAATCACAATAAACAAGCACTAAAAAAGTATTCAATGTCAAAAATAAGCGAACTAAGAAAAATAAAAGAGCAACTAGACAATGGTTCTATTTCGTTTGATGAATACGAAAGACTTAAAAAAGAAATTAACCAAAAAAGCCAGAGCGTAACTTACCATGATTCTTCAGTAAGTAAAAAAAGTAACAAGGGCACTGTCACTGTATTTTTAATAGTTCTCGTTGGTGGTTTATTATTATATCAGTTTAACTTGCGACACAAAAGCAACAATCCGGAGCCGAATAATACTCCTCAAACTGAACAAACAAATGAAGATATCAAAAATTCATCAGCCTCCCCACTTGAAATTCCGCAAGAAACTTCAATTGATGCAACCAAACCCAAAACTTTGCAAGAATGGAAAACCTATATTGATAAAGAAATTATTTTAAAAGTAAATGATTGCTACAAAATCAAAAAAGACCCCAGTTGTATTGATATCTATCAAGAAAAAATGAGCGATGGCGTAATGTTAATGCAAATGTCACAAGATCTAAGTCCGCAAGAAAACAACGAATTAATGAAATATATTCAACAAGGCATCCAAAAAACAATAAAAGATATGTATTGAAAATTAAGTATATCACTCTTAAAAGTCTCCCACACCCAGTCCATCAATCCCAATATCCCAATATCCAAAATCCGGCAGGCTCACAAAAAACCAGTCTTGACTCTTGACTCTAAAAATCTGTTCATCTCAAAGACCCAAAAAACTGAAATTATAACTAATTTTGCCGCATGTCCGAAAAATCAAAGTTAGATAGGCAAATTTTCTTGCGATTACTTCGCTTTGCTAAACAGTATAAAAGTCTTTTCGCAATTTCCGTAACTACCACTATTTTACTTGCCATCATAATTGCCATTCGTCCATTGCTTATTATGCACATGGTGAATGTATACCTCGTTAAAAATAAAGATTTACACATGCTTTTTGTGTGGTCAATCATCATTGTAGGACTTTTATTAATAGAAGGTTTATTTCAGTTCATAAGCAGTTATTTCTCTAACGTATTAGCCCAAAATATTATTCGAGATTTGCGCAAGAAAGTTTTTAAACACGTCTTGTCTTTCAGAATGCGCTACTTTGACCAAACACCAATCGGGAGTATGGTCACAAGAGTTATTTCCGATCTCGAAGCAATGTCTGAAGTGTTTTCTGCAGGCTTCTTTGCAATGCTCGGAGATTTACTAATGCTTGTTGCTACTTTAATTCTCATGTTTTGGTTTAACTGGCAACTCGCCTTCATGACTTTAATTCCTGTTCCCATATTGCTTTTCGCAACTCGCATTTTCGCTCGGGCAATGCAAAAGTCATTTCAGCTTGAAAGATTGCAGGTAAATAAACTAAATAATTTTGTGCAAGAAAGATTGGTCGGAATGAATATTGTTCAATTGTTTAACAGAGAAAAACGAGAATTCAATTCATTTCAAGAAATTAATAAAGGTCACCGCCAAGCTCATATAAACGCCGTTTGGGCAAATTCCATATTTTTTCCTATTGTTGAAATTTTAAGTTCGCTTTCAATTGGTTTACTACTCGTTTATTTTTCTTTAAACGTAGCAGGCAAAAGTCCTCAACAAAACGAAGCAATGTATGGCGAAATTATTGGATACGTTTTGTGGGTACATTTGCTCTTCAGACCAATAAGACAACTTGCAGATAAATTTAATATTCTTCAACGAGGAACCGTAAGAGCCGAAAGAGTTTTTGAAGTTTTAGATACCGAAGATCAAATTCAAGATGAAGGCACAAGCACAAACTGCGACTTCCACAAAGATTTAAAATTTGAAGATGTAACTTTTGCATACAAAGAGAAAGATTGGGTTCTCAAAAACATAAATTTAACAATAGAAGCAGGAAAAACTGTGGCCTTTGTTGGTGCAACAGGTGCCGGAAAGTCGTCTATTGTTAATTTACTCGGTAGATTTTACGAATATCAAAAAGGCGAAATATTAATTGGCGATGTTAATATTAAAGATCTAGATTTAACTTATTTACGCAGCAATATCGCTATTGTACTGCAAGATGTTTTTCTGTTTTCAGATACTATTCACAACAACATCACGCTCAAAGATCCAACAATTACAAGACAACAGGTTATTGAAGCGTCAAAAGCCGTTGGTGCACATGAATTTATAATGGCATTGCCAGAAAATTATGATTACAATGTGGGCGAAAGAGGTGGTGTTTTATCTGCCGGACAAAGGCAATTGCTCTCATTTATTAGGGCTTATGTTTACAATCCTGCAATTTTAATATTGGATGAAGCCACATCAAGTATTGATACAGAATCAGAAATTTTAATCCAAAAAGCAACAGATACTTTAACCAAAGGTAGAACTTCCATACTTATTGCACATAGATTATCTACAATTCAAAAAGCAGATAAAATTGTAGTTTTGGATAAAGGCGAAATTAAAGAGCAAGGTAATCATGATGAATTGCTGAAATTAGAAGGCGGATTTTACAAACGACTTTTTGAAATGCAATTTTCAGAAGAAGAAAGATAAGAAGAAGAAAGATAAGAAGAAGAAAAATAATATGAGTGAAAAACACATAGGCCTAAAAATTGGCGGAGTTCCAGAGCATTTTAATTTGCCATGGCGACTAGCAATTGAAGATAGAAAATTTGATGATTTAAATTTAGATCTCCACTGGAGTGATATGAGTGGAGGAACCGGACAAATGATTCGTGGACTCGAAAATGGTTCTATTGACGTTGCGGTTTTGCTCACCGAAGGTATTTCAAAGTACATTCTCGAAGGTCTTAAAGCCAAAATCATTTCTGTTTACGTTGTTAGTCCTTTGCATTGGGGCGTTCATGTTCCTTACAATTCTGCCATCCAGGAAAAAGCAGATTTAAAAAATATGACTTATGCCATTTCACGTGAAGGTTCTGGTTCTCAACTCATGGCTTATGTTATGGCAGACCAAGAAGGTTGGCCAACAGATAACTTAAAATTCAATGTAATTGGTGATGTTTATGGAGGCTTATGGGCTTTAGAAAACAATGAAGCACAGGCATTTCTTTGGGAAAAATATACAACCTTTCCTTTTACCGAGCAAAAAAAATGTAGATATATTGATGAAATTGTTACGCCTTGGCCTTGTTTTGTAGTTGCGGCAAGAGAAGAAATTGCAGAGCAACACGGTGATCTTTTAAATAAAATGTGCGATATTGTAAACAAACGCGCATTAGAAATGAAAAATGATCCAGACACACCTGAAATTATTGCCTGGAGATACAATTTAAGAGTAGGTCAAGTTCAAAAATGGCTCACCGAAACCGATTGGAATTATCAAGGAATTGAATATCCTTTAGCGTTTGAAAAAGCTGTAACTTACTTGTTAAAATTGAATTTAATAACTGGCGAGCAGGCGGAAAACTGGAGATCAAAATTATTTGTTTAAAAGAACTATTTAAAAGATTAAATGACAAAAAAAATAGGTGTTTTATTAATCCAACTGGGTACACCAGACAGTCCTGAAAAAAGCGATGTCCGTAAATATTTAAGTGAATTCTTAAATGATCCGCGGGTTATAGATATTGCATGGTTGCCCCGAAAACTATTGGTGAATGGAATTATTGTGCCTTTCAGAACATCTAATTCTTCTAAGATTTATAAAAAACTTTGGGATCACGGTGGTGGAGTTTCTCCATTAATTACACATTCTCAAAATTTACAGAAAAAACTCGCCAAAAAATTCGATGGTCAAAATGTTACTATTGAGTTGGCTATGCGCTACAAAAATCCTTCAATGGACTCCGTCTTGGAAAGAATGCACAAAGCCAACTATGATAAAATAATTATTCTTCCGCTTTTCCCACAATATGCAAGTGCATCCAGCGGTTCAGCGATTGATAAGGCAATGAGCATTATTAGCAAATGGTGGGTCATTCCAGAAATTGAAGTAATTTCTCAATTTTATGAAAACACAGGTTACTTAGATAGTTTGGTAGCAAATGCCAAAAAATTCGATATCCCAAGTTATGATCACATTCTATTTTCTTACCATGGTTTGCCAGAGCGACAAGTAGATAAAGTTTACGAAAACGATGATTTGTGCCAAGACCAACCTTGCGAATCTGAAATTAACGAAAAAAATAAATTTTGCTACAAAGCAACGTGTTATGCAACAACAAGATTAATTGCCGAGAAATTAGGTTTGTCAGAAAATCAATACACCGTTTGTTTTCAATCACGACTAGATAAAAAATGGTTAGAGCCGTTTTCCGACAAAGTAGTGGAACAATTAGGAAAAGACGGTGCAAAAAAACTATTGGTTTTCAGTCCGGCCTTTGTAGCCGATTGTTTAGAGACAATAATAGAAATCGGAGACGAATATCAAGAAATTTTCGAAGCAAATGGTGGCGAGAAAGTGCAGTTGGTAGAGAGTTGCAATGATTCAGATATTTTCGTGGACGGGTTGTTTGAGTTGATTGCGGATTGATTAAAAGTTAGCCTCTCGGCTTTTGGGTTCTATAAGAAAATTGCAAATTACAGATTGCAGATTTCAAATTGCAGTTTGGCGGTTATTTAGCAGTGGTTGCTGAGGTTCCAACTATAAGAAATTAACAGTAATTGCTAAAAAAAATTTTAGTTATTATCGATCTATTTGGAGCTTTATAATATCTTATTATCCTAATTATATCGCAGTCATTAAATATTATAAAAGTGGTAGTTAAATCTTTTAAATTTTCATTTTTATGTTTCATTAAATCTGCAAAAAGTGAAGTATCATAAAGGCCTATTTTCTGAAAATAAAGTTTTTGATTTCCAATAATTTTTTCTTAATGTAAAAGTGGTATCCTCTGTATGTATCATTAAACTTACACTATTTGTAACTCCATGTTCCCATCTTTCCAAAATATAAACATCTTTATTATTTTTAACTTGTTAACGAATAAATTGGTTCACAGAATTTGGATAGTTCGAAATATTACTTAATGATCCACAGCCATTTAATATTAAAATCGATAAACTAAATGATATTAAAATTTTGGTCATATTATTAACTGATATTTTATAAACGTTAGTCTGAAAAATATATTTAATCAGCTGAAAACTGAATTTAAAATACCAAATATGATAGAAACAATAAAAAACAAAAGCATACCTAAAAAGCATTGTTTTAAAAACTTTTTGCCTAGTTTTTTCTTTAGATTTTCAATTCTTGAAAAGCGCTCATATCTTACTTCTATATAAAAAAATCTTTTCAAATATTTTCGGTATAATAAAATATTTCTCACCGAAATCGCTAAAAAAAAGAGAGTTAATGTGACCTGCATAAATACTAAGAACATAGACATGGTATTTCAGATGAATAAGTTAATCATAAATTTTGGTTTAAAACAATATTCTTAAGTCATGAAAATAAATTTTTATTGAAGTGGTCAATAACAAATACAAAAGTGCTGGTCTATTATCTTTTCGATATTTCTTATTGACTTTGTCGATTCACCCAAAGACATCAAAATAACACTTTGTCAAATCATCAAAAAATATATAAATTTCTGCGCCGTTCTTTTTATCCTCCAGTAAAAAAATTAGTAATTTCTCATTTACAAATGCATCCAGGCATAATTCTATTCTAATCTTATCTTCACTTATTACTTTTAATCTTTTCCAATGAAATTCATTTTCCTTCTCTGTTATTTTCTTGATTTCTTTTCTAATTTCCCGATTTGATGAAAACCCTCAACATTATTTTGCGCAAATACATTTCCGCAGCTGATAAGTAAGCAATAAAATAATAAACGACTAAATTATAAAATAATAGTTTCAATTAATCATTGTGAAGAAATAAAGTTAAAACATTTTTCCAAAAACTACAAAACAATTAAACATCAAAAAATCCCAAACCTTTGACCTCAACAAATGCCCAGCCACCGATTTGGAATAATTTATTAAAATTCCGAAAATCCTATCTATTTGGAATCGTCAACTCTTGTCCGATTTGAATTTTGTTTGGATCACTTAATTGATCTCTGTTGGCTTCAAAGATTTTGTTATAATCGTTCGCATTGCCTAAAAAGTCTTTGGAAATATGACTCAAAGTATCACCTTTTTGAACCGTGTATTTACCGTAATATTGAGTGTTTTTTATATTCAAATCAACGGTTGCATCGTTGGGTTGTGTCCCTCCTATTTCTTTAATTTTATTCCAAATTTTATCTTTGTCCATTTGGCTGTCAATATCTCCAGCAAAATAAAACTTACCATCTCTTTCTTCTAATCTTTCGTTTTCGATATTCAATGATCTTGCTAACTTAACAACACCATCATACTTTTCTTTTACGTCCATTTTTATTTGTTTTTAATGATTACTATTAAAATTAAACAACAACAAACTCATTCTGTTTTAATTGCCTTGTTAAAGTATCTTAATCTGTTTTTTTTTAAACAAAACGAAAATAATTTAACAATTTCTCGCCATTTTTTCTATATTTGTAACTTACTAAATGAACGGTAATATGTTTAAAATTCTACTTCTCACATCATTTGTCATTTTCAATTTCCAAATTAAAGCACAGCCCAATCTTTTGCCCAATATAGGAGTTGGAACTTTACCTGCTGATAGTGATTCAGTTTGTTACATACCAGAATACCTCGGAAATTTTTACTCAAGCGGATTACAAGCTGGAGATTTAGCATACGATTTTACTTTATACGACCTCAACGGTGACAGCCTTAATTTGCAAACTGCGCTTAGTTACGGTCGACCTGTACTACTAATTGCTGCAAGCTATACTTGCCCTGTTTACCGCGGAAAAGTTCCAGTTATTAATGATTTAACCAGCACTTATGCGGGCCAACTAGATGTTTATATTATTTACACCATTGAAGCTCACCCAGATATTGACACAAGTGTTTATTTTGGTTACGTAAACCCTGGTCCTCAAAACATACAGGCTGGAATTTTATACCAGCAACCCACAACTTATGGTGAACGAAAAGCTGTAGTAACTGATATGCTCGCAAACATGGTTACGCTCGCTCCTGTTTTTATTGATGGACCTTGTAATAATTGGTGGTCAACTTATGGCCCAGCTCCTAACAATGCATATTTAATTGACACGAATGGAATTATTTTTGCCAAACATGGTTGGTTTGATAAATATCCAGACAATATTTACTGTGATGTAGATAGCTTACTTGGAACCGACAGCGGAAATTGCACAAGTGTTGGAGGAAATAGCAGTTACACATTTCAACTAACTTCTTCTGATACTATCTATGAAGCAACTGGTTCAACCTTTTCTTTTGACGCCGAATTAACGAATATCGGTACAGAAGATATATTAATTCATGTCCAACGTTTAGTTAATGATATGCCTGCGGGATGGGTATCTTCAATGTGCATTGATGTATGTTATTCCAACGCAACCGATTCAGCAGATTTTATTTTGCCAGCCGGAGTAACTCAATTGGTGCATGTCACTTTTTACACATCTGCTGCGGCCGATACTGGATATGTTAAATTAGGATTCAAAAACTTAAGTAATCTTT
>JBBSUQ010000027.1:0-24180 GCA_038234235.1 Flavobacteriales bacterium | reverse complement strand
TACGTATGGAGAATTGTCGACTTTTAATACTTCATTTTTTTCGAAAATTACATGGTCTTTTGAACCTAAGAATTCAATTTGTTTCTGTTTGAGCGTGTCGTAAATATTTTCGTCGCGCTCTCGAGAATAGGGTTCATAATCTCTATTGGTAAAAACTTTAACCGAATTAAATTCCTTACAAATAAGAGGTAACAATTCAGGCGGATTGCCTACATAAATCGCCATATCAGATTTATTTTTGCGATATTCAGCCTGTAATTTGATAATTTCTTCCCTGATAAAAATTATTCGTTGATCGTTTTTAGGAAGTTTATCAAGTATTTCAGTATCGAAAATAAAAATTGGAACTACAGAAAAACCAGAATTCAGAGCTTTGTACAAACCCGCATTGTCATGAATTCTTAAATCTCTGCGGTGCCAAAATATCACTGTATTTGGCTTTGCTATTTCTTTTAACTTACTCACCTGAATATTCAACCCAATTGTTATCTGTTTCAAATAAACGTATGGAAAGTTTTAAATGTTCTGGCAAATGTTTTTTAAGAAGTTTGTAACTTACTAATGCAATATTTTCAACGGTAGGATTGAGATTTGAGAATTCTTTAATATCTAAATTCAAATTCCGATGATCAAAATAATCAGCAACATTTTCATTAATAATATCTTTAAGCGTTTTTAAATCAATTACATATCCTGTTTTTGGATCAATAGGTCCGTCAACTCCAACTTCTATTACATAATTATGACCATGAAAATTGGGGTTGCTGCATTTTCCAAAAACTTCCAAATTTTTCTCGTCGGTCCATTCTGGAATTGCCAATTGATGTGCAGAATTAAATGTTGCTCTTCTAATTACTTTCATTCCACAAATTTAAGAATTTCAGCTTTGTATTTTTTGCAAATTTCTACAAACCAATATGTGAATTTATGCGGCTGTTGTTCTATATTTTTAAATACATTATCTAAACTTTCGAAAACACAATCTTCTACTTCTTTTGGATTTAATTGTAGTTTGATATGACTATCTATTTTACCAAAAAATATATAATCTATTTCATTTTCTGTTAGACCATTGTCGAATTCTATGCAGTAATGATATTTATCAATGAATTTAAATTCTTCAATTACTATTCCTAATTCTTGGGTCAACCTCCTGTTACAAGCTACTATTATATCTTCATCGGGGTTCGGGTGACTGCAGCAAGCATTGGTCCACAAATTAGGTGAATGGTACTTTGTAGATGCTCTCTTTTGCATCAAAATTTTTCCCTGTTCATTAAAAAGAAATATAGAAAATGCTCGGTGTAGAACCCCTGTTTGATGCGCTTCTAATTTTTCTGCTTCACCAATTATTTTGTCATTTTTATCAACTAAAACAACTTGCAACTTATAGAATATTTAAATTATGGCGTAAATAAGATGTAAAGAAAAGACGGTATTTTTTACTGTTTCCAATACGAACTCTTTCGTTTAATATTACTTCCGAGGAAGTATTTCGAATTTTATTAAAGAGCTTGTAATAATATTTATATGCCATGTAAACACCAAATCTAGCATCTTTTGGCAATTGTTTTATGCCTTCATATCCTGCTTTGAAATCAAAATCAATGTCTTTTTCAATTTCGGACTTTACTGTGTTGTTAAAATCATCGAGATTAACACCAGGGAAATAGGTTCTGCCTAAAACTTTATAATCTGCTTTTAAATCTCGTAAAAAGTTAATTTTTTGAAAGGCTGATCCTAATTTCATTGCAGCAACTTTCAGTCTATCGTATTCATTTTGATCTCCTCTTACAAAAATTTTCAAGCACATTAAACCTACCACTTCAGCCGATCCCAAAATATACTTTTCATATTGCTCTTGATTGTAACTTTGCTTGTCTAAATCCATTTCCATACTGTTAAGAAATGTACGAATCAGTTCAAGATCAATTTTATATTTATTAACGCACCACTGAAAGCTTTGCAAAATAGGATTAAGTGAAATTCCTTGTTCTATGGCTTCAAAAGTATCGTTAGTAAATTTTTTTAACAGAAAGTTTTGATCAAATCCTTCAAAAGAGTCTACAATTTCATCTGCAAATCTTACAAAACCATAAACTGCGTAAATTGGATCGTGAAAGTCTTTGTTTAGAAAAGATATTCCCATAGAAAAGGAGGTGCTGTACTTTTTTGTAGTGCATTTACTTATCTCTAAAGAAAGTTTATCAAATATTGTTTTCATTATTCTCAGGCACTAAAATACTTAAATTTCTTTAAGAATGTATTTTGCTACAACTTCTCCTGAAATTACAGAAGGAGGTAATCCAGGACCGGGAACTGTTAATTGTCCTGTGTAATAGAAATTCTTTAATTTTTTATTTTTTATTCCGGGTTTCAAAATTGCCGTTTGTTTTAATGTATTTGCCAAGCCATACGCGTTTCCTTTGTATGCATGATAGTCATTTTTGAAGTCATTTAAGCAATAACTTTTCTTGTATACAATATGCTTACGTAAATCAGTACCTATTCGGTTTTCTAATCTGTCTAAAATAATTTCAAAATATTTTTCTCTTTCTTCCAAATTGTCTTGTAAATCTGGAGCAAGTGGTATTAAAATAAAAATATTTTCACAATTTTCTGGCGCTACAGAATCATCTGTTTTTGAAGGACAACAAACGTAAAACAAGGGATTGGATGGCCATTTTGGCTCTTTATAAATTTCAATGGCATGTTGTTCAAAAGGTGCATCGAAAAACAAATTATGGTGTTCTAAACCTTCAACTTTTTTATTTATCCCAAGATAAAATAAAAGTGAACTTGGCGCCATGAGTCGGCTATCCCAATATTTTTCATTGTAGTTGGCAAATTTTGGTTCTAATATTTTATCTGTATGTCTATAATCTGCGCCAGAAAGTACAATGTCACAATCGTAGCTTCCATTTTTGGTAATAACTCTTTTTACAGTGTTACCTTCGTATTCAAAATCTGTCACTTCTTGGTCGCAATCAATAGAAACACCAATTTCAATAGCAATTTTTTCAAAAGCCTCAATAATTTTATGCATTCCGCCCATGGGATACCATGTTCCCAAAGAAATATCGGCGTAGTTCATTAAGGAATATAGTGCGGGCGTATCTTTTGGCATTGCACCTAGAAATAAAACTGGGAATTCTAAAAGAGAAATAATTTTCGGATGCTTAAAATATTTTTTAATATACTTAGAGAAACTAGATAACATGTGCAGTTTAAACAATCCTTTTAAGATACGCATGTCTGCAAATTCAAAAAGACTTTGAGCTGGCTTAAAAACCAAATCATTCATACCAACTTCGTATTTATATTTTGCCTCTTTTAAAAACTCATCTAGTTTCGCAGAAGATCCAGGTTCCATGGATTCAAACCAAGCTTTAAATTTTTCAATATCGGCGGGCACTTTGCTGCTGTTTTGATCTTCCCAAAAGACTTGATAAGAAGGTTCCAGTCTTTTTAATTCATAAAAATCTGAAGCGGTATATCCGAACTTTTGATAAAAATTTTCAAAAACCTCGGGCATCCAATACCAACTGGGACCCATATCAAAAGTAAAACCATCGGCTTGAAAGACTCTTGCCCTTCCACCAATGGTTTTGTTTTTTTCTAAGATTGTAACATTATGTCCTCCTTTTGCTAAAAATGCTGCTGCTGAAAGACCAGCAATGCCTGAACCGATTATTATAATTTTTTTTACTTCACTCAATTCCTTGCATAATTATAGTCTGGCAAAAGTTCCATCAATTTTTTACGAGCGATGAAAATTCTGCTTTTTACGGTTCCAATCGGAATTTCAAGACTATCTGCAATTTCTTGATATTTGTAACCTTCAAAGTGCATTTCGAAAGGTTTTCTGTATTCTTTACTAAGCGTTTTCATTTGCTTATTAATCTCTTTACCTGTCAAGTAACTTGTTGGGGTGTCTTGATTTTCTGTTGTTCCGTTCAGCAAATATAATTCTTTTGAATTATCAAAGATAGTTCCTGACTTAACTTTTCTTCTGTATTGGTTAATAAAGATGTTTCTCATGATTGTAAAAACCCACGCTTTAAAGTTGGTTTTAGGAGTGTAATAACTTCTATAAGTTATTGCTTTTAACATCGTTTCTTGAGTTAAATCTTTTGCATCATCTTCGTCTCTTGTAAATCCCATTGCAAACGCTGTAAGATAATTTTCCAAATGGATCAATGCTTCGTTGAATTCTATTGTCGACATACTTTGTAAGTTTTTTATTAAACATTTGAGAACCAAAGTTAGACAATATAGATACCGCAAAGTTTAAAAAAAGTTAAACTCTTAAACTAGTGTGAACATTTTTCACAAGTGTTAACAATTGAGGATTTTTAGGTTTTAGGCAATTCCGATTTTAAGCCTCTTATTCCTATGATCATTACGTCATCGGTTTGTTCAGTTTCCCCTTTCCAAGAATAGAAATCTTCTTCAATCATACTGTATTGGTGCAATAGCGGAAGTCTGAGGTTGCGGGTTAGCAAATCATGCAGTCTTCGAAATGTAAACTTTTTATCTTTTCTACCACCAAATTGATCTTGGAAACCGTCTGAGAATAAATATAAGGTATCATTTGGTCCTAATTGAAATTCGAATGTTGTGAAATTGCTTGATTTGTGCACATCGAAAGTGTCACCAATGTGATGTGTATCACCCTTAAATATTTCGAGATTGCCATTTCTATTGACTAAAAATTTGGAACCTGCACAAGAATAATTTACCATTGAAGTATCGTGATCAAAAATACAAACACTTACTTCCATACCGTCAGTTATTTTATCAGAACCACTTCCACGAGGCAAGACATACAGCAACCGTGTGTTTAATTGATTTAAGATTTCTGCAGGATCAACAATCTTTTTTTCTTGAATAATAGAATTTAATAAATTGATGCCGAGTAAGGTCATAAACGAACCTGGTACGCCATGGCCTGTGCAGTCAGCAACAATTAATATACTTTTGTTATCTACTCTGTCTAAAAAGTAAAAATCTCCAGAAACAATGTCTTTAGGTTTGTATATTATAAAGGATTCGTCGAAAGCATTGTCAAAAATATTTTGATTAGGTAGAAGATTAAATTGTATTCTTCTGGCATAATTTATACTATCTGTAATATCTTTTGACTGCTGACTTATTATTTCTGTTTGTCTTTTATTTTCGGTTATGTCTCTGGCAACAGATAAATAACCTTTTATTTTTTTATCGTCGTTAATATGAAACAAGGTAGTAACATTTTGACCAATCCAAATTATTTCTCCTGTTTTAGTAATTAAAGGAAATTCATAATAACTAGATTTAAGCCGTTTTAAAAACTGATTTCTGTAAAATTTAGTTAACTGAAAATGATATTGTTCTGGAACAAATTTCACGAGTGAGTCACCTGCTAGTTCTTCCCATTCATAACCGAAAGTTTGCAAGCCTTTGTCATTTACAAAAATAAAATTTCCACGTACATCTGTTTGGTAGATAAGATCGTTTGCATTTTGAACTAATAATTCGTAATTAGACTCAATTTCCATTCTATCTGTAATGTCAACTCCGAGAATAACTTTTAGTTCTGAAGAGAATTTTTTACAAAGCCATTCTACCCAAATTGTATTGCCTTCAAAAATCATTGGGACAATGTATTTTGTATTGTCTATAAACTCATCCATAAGATTTACGAGCCTACCATCATGTCTTTCGGGCACATATTCATTAAGGGCAGAAATTTTTCGGCCAATAAGATTGTCATGATTAATACGGAAAAACATATCAATATTTTCACTGGCGTATGTTATAACTCCCTTATTGTTGAAAGCTATAACTGGTACATTTCCTTTATTAATAACCCCTGAAATAAACAACAACTTATCTAGAGAGTTGAAACGAATAAAAGTTGTGAAAATCACATAAAAAATAGCAATAATGTTTAAGCTGATGAACACAAAAATATTAGTACTTGAATAATTTTGAGATGCAAGGTATGCTGTAATTGCAGACGATATTAAAAATATGCCTGAATAGAGCAAAGTCATTCTCATTTTTGGTAGAATGATAGAACTCATTGTATAAAGCAACAAACAATGAACTACAAAGTAAAGATGAACATTTGAAACAACAATGAAATACATTTGCTCAATTAACAATATGGTATAAGCAACAATTAATACTTGTTTTAATACTTTTGTATTTCTGTTATTGTAATTTATTCTCGCAAAAACGAACATGAGGGCAGTAATTGCCAATCCAGTTAACAACTGCCAAGAAGGAATGTAAATGCTTGGATCGTATTTCATAATGAAATAGTGCATGGTGTGAATTACCAATCCACCAACTAAAATACAGATGGGTATTGCTTTTTCAGAAATTCCAAAATCCTTGGTTTCAAAAAGTTCTTCTTTGTCGACCTTTTTGAATTTACTTATTATGTAAATATTCACTAAAGCCAAAGAAATTATGAGAATTATAACAAATAAATTTGATTGATAAAACGGTACATTTATTTTTAATTTAGACTCACTTATTTCGCTATAACTTATCCCGTCATAGGTTGCTTTTACTTGAAATGTATATTCGCCTTCATTAAGGTTTGTTAAAGTTACCGAGGTTATTTCTGTGAGGTCAGACCATTTTTTAGATTTTTCAATAATTCTATATGAATATTGGATACTTTGATACCTCGGATTTATTACATTAAATTCAAAAGTATATTCGGTTAATTTCTTTTTAAAATTATCTCCTTGACTAAATTTTTGGCGTATTACTGGTTTGTCTGGCGTACTTAATTCTTGTAAGATTGCGGGTTTTATTAAATACAAACCCTCAACAGTACCAATAAAATTTCCTTCTTCATTTGTAAATGAAGCTCGCATGTTGGTTTCAAAGCCTTCAAAACCATTTTTCTGACCATAATTTTGATGGTTCAGTACATTACCTCTTTCATCAACTTTTAACACGGTTATTCCTTTATTGGTACCAATATATAATCGACCATAATTATCAGAAGAAAGTGTGTAAAATAATTTGGAAGGTAGAATATTGGGATCTGTAAGATATATTTTGTTCCCAAACCTGTCAATACCTAACAATCCATTATCTGCAGCGAACCAAACAGTTTTAAAAATATCTGTAGTGCTGTTTCCAAAGTAATAACCAATTTTGTTAAAATCAACTTTAAAAGGCGATAATTTGTTTGAAGAATAATCATAATAAAGTACTCCGTTATTGCTTCCGAAATAAATGCCAGCATCATCCCAAGTAGTTTCAGCCCTATAAACGTGGCTTGCTGGCACAAAATACGAATCGATCACTTTAGGAATATTGCCTTCAAGTGAGATTTTCAGAAGCCTGTCATTTGCTGCTTGTACCCAAAGATCTTTACCAAAATAAAAGACTCCCACAACGATTTTATCTTTAAGTTCTGGTATTTGAAGGTCTTCAATTGTTAAATTTTTAGAGGTTCTTTTTAAGCCCTTATTGGTTGCTAAATAAATTACATCATCAACTTTGGCACTGCAATTTGTTTTGAAATCTAATTCGAGAAATGGGATATTTTTTCTTTGATATGCAACGAAGGTTTGGCGCCTGTTGCTTAGTACCATTATGTCTTTAGTCGAATTAATGGTGAAAATATCTTTCAATTCAAAAATAGGATCAAGCAATACTTTTGTAAAGGGTTCAATGGACAGTTTAAATATTCCTTCTTCTCTCGTTCCTAACCACAGTACGTTATTTTTATCAATCAAGAGTGAAGTTATGCCATTAATAGGCTTGTTATAATTGTAAGCAATTTTAATACTTCTATCTTCAATTTTTATAAAATTGTTATCTGTGGTGCTGGCAAATAATAAGTTGCTTTTTTCATTGTAAGTAGCAAGATTAATTTGTTCTCCTTCTGCAATATTTTCTTTGTAAATTTTATTTTCTTTTTTAATAATATTCGCATTATTATCTATGTAAAAAATAGTAGAATACAATAAACGATTGTCAAATAATTCAAGTTTGTAATTGGAATACCTACCACAAGCAAAATTTATTTTAAAAGATGGATCAGATTTGAAACGACTACCTAATTTTTGAATTTTGTTTTCTGTAATATACCAATTTCCAACGTTGCTAAAAACCAACACTCCTAGTGGTAACTTTACAATTTGGGTAATCTTAATTTCAGGTGCAGAATCAAATTCTACAATTGATTGATTACTTTTAGTATAACTTGACTTGTCGTAAATTCCATCTAAAGTGATATAATAAACATTTTCACCTATTGGAAAACTTGCAAGATGATTAATTGCCTTTGCTTTTTTAATTGTGGCAATGTCTTTAGGAACACCCTCTTTCGTTATTTCGGAAAATCCTTTGTAAAAAGACGAAACGAATATAGAACCGTTTTCTCCAAGATATAAATGGCGAACAAATCGCTTGTTGTCAAAATTATTATAAGTAAAATCAGTAAATCTTATTCCATCAAACTTAACCAAGCCAGCACCTTCAGTACCTAGCCAAATGTGACCGTCATTGGATTCTATAATGGAACTAATAGAAGATAAAAATAATCCATCTTTGTGACCGTAATTTTTAAAAGTATAGAGTTGTGCACTCACACTTTGCATCACAAACAATGATAAAATAAAAATGAGTAGTCTTTGGAAATTCAATTTCATGTTGTTAAGGCCACAAGTTAGCAAAAAATATTGTTGTTATTGAGCATTTATATTGTGTTTACTTTTAATTTTTATTTTGTCTTTAACTATTTTGGCCATTTTCAAGGCTTCCTGAGTACTATCTCTGCAAATTGTTATATGACCCATTTTTCTAAAAGGTTTAGTTTCTGCCTTGCCATATAAGTGAACATGAACGCCTGGAATTTCTAAAATTTCACCCAGATTTTGATATTCAACAGTACCATAACTTTCAGAATCTCCAATTAAATTTACCATTGCACCACAACTGGTAATTTCTGTTGAGCCAAGTGGCATATTAAGAATTGCTCTAAGATGTTGCTCAAATTGCGAAGTTACGTTGCAATCAATAGTATGATGGCCAGAATTATGTGGTCTAGGCGCAATTTCATTCACTAAAAGCTCTCCAGTTTTCGTTAAAAAGAATTCTACAGCCAGTATGCCGACCAAAGCTAATTTTTCAATAAGATTTTTGGCAATATTCGCTGCATCATTTTCTATCTCAGCAGATATGTTTGCAGGCGAAAACAAATAATCAACAAGATTAGCATCATCATTAAAAACACATTCTACCGTAGGGAAAGATTTGATCTCTCCTCTAGCATTGCGCGCAACAATTACTGATAATTCTTTTTCAAAGGGTACAAAATCTTCTATTAAAAATTTCGTACTAAAACCTTTTTCAAAATCTTGTGTTGATTTCAAAACACAAACTCCTTTGCCATCATATCCACCAGTTCTTAACTTTTGAACACAAGGAAATATTAAATTATCTTTTTTTAGTTCTTCTAAATCTTCATAAAGTGCAAAAGATGATGTTGGAATATTGTTATCTAAATAAAACTGTTTCTGAAGTCCTTTGTCTTTAATTATTTCTAAAATATGAGGTTGGGGGTAAACTTTTACACCTTCTAATTCTAATTTTTTGAGTGCTTCAATGTTTACATTCTCAATTTCTATAGTTAAAATTTCTTTGTTTTTCCCAAAGTTATAAACCGCATCATAATTAGTGATGTCACCAATTTCAAAGTTACTGCTGAGGTGAGCGCAAGGTGCATCAGGATCAGGGTCAAGGTTGTGAACATGCACATCGAAATTTATGGCATCTTGTATAAACATTCTACCAAGTTGTCCGCCGCCGAGCATGCCTAATTTTAATGATTTTCCGTACCAATTTTCAAACATTGAACAAATATACTTTCAATTTTAGTTTTATCATAGAATAGCTTTATTAAATTGTTTAGGCAAATTGATAAGAAAATAGTAATTTTGTGCGCTTATTGAATGACCAAGTGATTCATTTAGAAGATAAAACATTTGTACCCTTTATTTCATCGGAAAAAATCCAATTTCGTATTAAGGAAATTGCGGAAAAAATCAATGAAAAATATAAAGATGAGGAAGTTATTTTTTTAGCTGTGCTTAACGGGGCTTTCATGTTTGCATCTGATTTACTTAAAAATATAAATCTAAGCAATGAAATTTCCTTTATAAAGGTTAGCAGTTATGCTGGTACAAATTCGACTGGAAGAGTGGATGAAATTATTGGCCTCAATACAAATTTAAAAGATAAGAATGTAATTATTCTTGAAGATATTGTAGACACAGGAATAACAATTGACAAAGTTATCTCGCTACTATCGACCGAAAAACCTAAATCAATTGCTGTTGCATCCTTGCTTTATAAACCTAGTGCATTTCAAGGTAAAAACAAACCGGATTTTGTAGGTTTCGATATTCCTAATAAATTTGTAGTTGGTTTTGGTTTAGATTACAATGAAAAAGGCAGAAATATCAATAGTATATATCAAATAAAAAATTCAAAAAAAAATATGTTGAATATTGTTTTATTTGGACCTCCGGGTTCAGGAAAAGGAACTCAGTCTGAGAGATTAATTAAAGAATACAATTTGATTCATTTGTCAACAGGAGATATTTTTAGAAATAATATAAAAGGCAATACCGAATTGGGTATATTGGCCGACAGTTTTATGAAGCAAGGTCAGCTTGTTCCAGATGAAGTAACTATAAATATGTTAAGGTCTGAAGTTTTAAATAATCCTGATGCCGAAGGTTTTATTTTTGACGGTTTTCCGCGAACAAATGCTCAAGCGACAGCTTTAGATGAGTTTCTAGAAGGTCTCTCATCGTCAATAACCGTTATGATTGCACTTGATGTGGAGGAAGAAGAATTAACTAAAAGATTGAAAAATAGAGCCTTAACAAGCGGTAGGGTAGATGATGCCAAACCGGAAATAATTGAAAAGAGAATCGCTGTTTATAAAAAAGAAACTGCTCCTGTTAAAACTTATTATGAAGCGCAAGATAAATTTGTGAAGATAAATGGTAACGGAGAAATAAATGAAATTACTGCGCTATTATTTTCAGCTATTCAAAATTTTCGAGACAGTCATCCAGTAATTTAAGTCAGAAATTTTTATTTTTATGTGCTTTAAAGTATGAAAAAAATCTTTTTACTTCTCATACTTTTTCAGTTTTTTGTTTTGAGCATTTACGCTCAATCTCAATCTCAACCCTACACAAATAATATTAAAATAGATGAACAATTAACTGTTTATACTCATTCAAGTATGAGCAATCGACTTTCAGAATCTGAGAAAGAATTGCTTCAAATTTTAAAAGATGCCCAAAATATAAAATACGAAAAAGGAATTGCCGATATATATGCAAGATTATATACTGTCAATTTTTTAAAAGCTGAATTTGGAATTGCATTGAAATATGCTCAATCTGCACAAAAAATATACAATAAGTTAGGTAAAAAAGAAGAAGAAGCACAAATGCTTGCCTACATTGGTTGGTCTATGTTCCGACTTGACAATAAAGAGTCGGAAATGTATTTCAATAAAGCCATTAATCTTGCTCGGAAAATACATTCTGATTCGGTTTTAACTTGGTCTTATGATAATTATGGTGTGGTTTTACAACAACGAAATAAAGATTCAGCCATAATCAATTTTAATAAATCTTTGAGATTAAAACTTAAAAATAAGGATTATATCAATGCGCCGTTTTCATACTATAAAATTGCTTCGGTAGAAATGGAAAGGAAAAATTTCGAAGCAGCCGAAGCAGCTCTTAGCAATGCAAAAAAGTATTTAGATCCAAAAGAACAATATATTACACTTGAATATTATGCTTATTTAGGAGATTTGCAATTTGCGAAGGGAGAGTTTAACAATGCTTCTCAATCTTTTAGGCAAAGCAAAGCAATAGCTGAAGAAATAAATATGCCGTTTTTAATTGCATATAATCTACAAATGCTGGCTGAGACGGAATCTAAATTGGGAAATTTTAAAGATGCGTACTTATTTAAAACGCAAGAAAAATCTTTGCGAGATTCAGTAATGAATATTCAAAAAATAGAAAGTTTACAAAAACTTCAAACCGAATTTGATACTGAAAAAAATCTTAAAGAAATTGCAATTCAAAATCAAAAATTGGCATTGCAAGAAAAAGATAAATATCAGTTAGATTTAAAAGTAACGCGACGCACAAATCTTTTGTATATTATTCTACTTGTAAGTGCTGTTGTGTTGGCATTTGTGTTTTTCATTCTTCGCAGAAATCAATTAAAATCCAAAATTGATAAGCAAAATGCAATTATTGAAAAAGAAAGACTTAATTACCAGTTTTCTGAAGAAAAAAATAGAATAAGTCGAGAACTACATGATAACATTGGATCCCAATTAACTTTTATGATTTCAGCAATGGAAAATCTTTCATATAGTGAAGATATAGAGGTTGAGAAATTGAATAAAATAAGCGAATTTGGGAGAGAAACGCTAACAGAATTAAGATCTACAGTTTGGGCAATTAATGAAAAAGCAGGCAACATTGAAACCGTTATTGACAAATTAAAAACTTTGACATTGGAATTGCCTGTTGATATTGTATGCAGTGCAGAAACAGCAAAAGGTGAAATTTTGGGAACCTTAATGCTTAATATTTTAAGGGTTATACAAGAATTTACTCAAAACACCATTAAATACGCAGATGCCAAGAACATTATAATTTTATTTGAAAAAAATCAAGGAGATTTAAAAATCACAATGTCGGATAATGGTAAAGGTTTTAACACTGAACACAAAACTTTTGGCAACGGGATTTTTAATATGAAAAAGCGTATTGAAGACTGCAAAGGAACTTGCCAATTATACAGTGATTCCCATGGGACGGAATTGAGAATGGAATTCCCGAATGCTGTAAAATTTTAATTTTTTATTTCCAGAAACTAGCAACCTCAGTTTAATTACCAGCATTATTAAGTCACTAATCGGGTCATTTTCCTTAACTTTACAATCGATTTTTGAAATATGGCAACTGACAACTTTGTAGATTACGTAAAAATTCATTGTACATCCGGCAACGGGGGAGCGGGTTCATCCCATTTTCGACGTGAAAAATATATTCCTAAAGGTGGCCCAGATGGTGGCGACGGTGGGCGTGGTGGACATATTTATTTGAGAGGAAATTCTCAACTTTGGACTTTATTACATCTTAAATTTCAAAAACACATTAAGGGTGGCCATGGTAAAAATGGAAGTGGCAACATGAAAACCGGTTCCGATGGAGAAGACAAATACATAGATGTGCCATTGGGTACTTTAGCTAAAGATGCAGAAACTGGTGATGTGCTTTTTGAAATTACGGAAGATGGCGAAGAAAGAATTTTGCAACCTGGAGGTCGAGGTGGTTTAGGAAACGATAATTTTAAATCTTCTACCAATCAAACCCCCAGATTTGCTCAAACGGGTGAAGAAGGTCGTGAAAGCTGGAAAACGTTAGAGCTGAAAGTTTTAGCAGATGTTGGTTTAGTTGGTTTCCCTAATGCCGGAAAATCTACTTTGCTTTCAGTAATTACTTCGGCCAAACCAGAAATTGGTGATTATCCTTTTACCACTTTACGTCCGAATCTGGGGATTGTGAAATACAGAGATTTCCGTTCGTTTATTATGGCAGATATACCAGGGATTATTGAAGGTGCCCATAAAGGTAAAGGTTTAGGGCTAAGATTTTTAAGGCACATTGAGAGAAATTCACTCTTATTATTTTTGATACCAGCGGATAGTGATGATATCGCGAAAGAATATAAAATTTTGCTCAATGAATTGAAACAATATAATCCTGAACTTTTGCACAAAGAACGCATTTTGGCAATAAGTAAATCGGATATGTTAGACGATGAATTGAAATCTGAAATTGAAAAAACACTTCCTAAAAAAATTCCTCACATTTTTATTTCAAGTATTGCCAATCAAAATCTGGATCAACTAAAGGATATAATTTGGAAAACGCTTAATGATGATTGATTATCTTGAAGCGCTTGACCGAAGTATTGTTCAAACAGTAAATTCTTGGAATACGCCTTTTTTGGATGAAGTATTTTGGATTATTTCTGGAAGATTAATTTGGGTTTTGTTCTACATAGGATTAATGTTTTTGGCTTTCAGAAAATTAGAACGTCGAACATTTTATCTTTTTTTAATCAGTACAATTGCCGCCGTAGGTTTGGCGGATTTAATTTCGGTTCATCTTTTTAAAAATGTTTTCTTAAGATACAGACCTAGTCACCATGCCGATCTTACAAATATATTGCATTTTTATTTAATCAAAGAAAATGACTTTTACAGGGGCGGTCAATATGGTTTTGTTTCATCGCATGCAACCAATTTTTTTGCATTGGCTACTATTTTTAGTTTGGTTTTAAAAAAACAGATGCCAAAACTATGGATTTTGTTATTTTCGCTCGCTATAATTATTGCTTTCAGTAGGCTGTATTTAGGAGTACATTATTTAAGTGATTTAATAGTCGGAGCTTTGTTAGGATTTTTGGTTTCCTTTCTTGTTTACAGATTTATATTCTTAAAATTCAACACAGTAATCATAAATAAAGAAAAAATATGATTTGGCTTTATGTTTTTATTGGTGGAGGTTTGGGTTCTGTTAGCCGTTATGGAATTAGTCGAATATTCATGAATTATAGCCAAAATACTTTGCCTTGGTCCACAATTATTAGTAATGTTTTGGCATGTATTTTACTTGCTTTTTTAATGTTATTAGTGGGGAAAAAAACAAACAATTCAGATTTATTGATTGCTTTTTTGGGAATTGGTTTTTGTGGTGGCTTTAGTACCTTTAGTACTTTTTCATTGGAGAATGTTCAATTTATTCAAAACGGATCTTATGGCTTATTTCTGTTGAATGTTATTGTATCACTTGCTTTAGGAGTAGGTGTAATGTTTGCGATATTGAAATCGGGTGGCTTTGAATCCGCTCAGCCACCAGGTCTCAAGTGATCGCTCAAAATTTGAAATCTGTTAATCTGCCCATTTGAAATAAAAAATTTGCAATTTGCCAATTTAACAATCTGCAATTTGAAAAATCATGCCACCGGAATAGTTTCCTTAATCTTCTGAATTAATTTTTGCCTTTTTTCAATTATTGGTTTTAAATCAAATTTCAATGCATGAATTTTGTTTTTCAAACTTTTTATATTTCGAACGTACATGTATGCAGTGTAACCGAAAAAAGGAATAAATAAGTAATATCCTATTGCCAAGATCCAACTTGGGTACCAAAAGTCGTGAAACAGCCATATAAATGGCATATTGAAAAGTGCCATAGCTACCATTCCCAATAATAATTTTACGGAACTCCAAAAAACTTTTCTGCTGAAAGACTTTTCTACAAAATACTTAACTAGCAAATATGGAATTAAACAGTGCATGAAACCTACCAATGCTGGAATAAGCATGGCAATGAGAAAAAATATTTGTTTTGCTCCAGATAATCTTTGAATGGAAGCTTGATAAACACAACGCTCTGGAATTTGTTTTTCTACCAATTCATTAAAATATAACTCTACATCTTTCTGAATTTCTAAAGTTTTTTCGAGATTTTCTTCCATATTCATCCAGTTAGCAAGTTTTTGGCTGTACTCTAATCTAACTTTCAAATCAATCTCTGAATCACGGTCAATAGGGTGGAGGCCCATCCGGGTTAAGCGGGTTATCTTTTCATGTGTTGGAGCCATCTTAGCATCTTCAACATGTACAATTTGTTCTTTTATTTTATTCTCAATCTCCTTTGTAACTTCTAAAATCGCTTTAGCCGGATTTTCTAGGTAAAGATCTTTATAATCATTCAGTAAAATTTTATCTGAGGTACTAACAATAACACTTCCCCCAAGATAATTGGGATCTGAATAATTGTTGCCAACTCCCGCTATATATAGTTTTTTTTCCCAATTCCATTTTTCCAAGGCGGTAAAACCAATTCGGGCAGGACCTTTTTTAATGGGTTTAAGTCTGCGAATAAATACATCATCAGTAAAACCTTCACCAAAAATTAATAAATTTCGACCGCCAGCCAAAATTTTAATACACCGCCTAAATACTTGCTCGTTTTTTTCTTTTGTATCAACGCCATCTTGCTGTCTGTAAATTGGAAGACTGTGTGCGGCCCATAAAAAAGGTCTTAGTAAAGGTTTAAAAATGTCAGACCTTACTAAGAAAAATACAATAGGACGACGCAAGCCTGCAACCATTAGTGGATCCATAAAAGATGAAGGATGATTGCTTACGTAAATTGTTCTACCATAAAATTCTTTAGGAGAATTTAAGGTTTTCATGCTGCGAAAGTAAAACCTGAATGCATAGTTCAGGTTAAGATATCCTAGTAAATAAACAATTCTCATACTTAATCTTCTTGCGTTTTTATTTCATCCAGTTTCTGCTTGCCAGTCTCTAATTCTTTTTTCACGTTTCTATTGTGACCAATATAAATTCCAATTTGTATTTGGTGTGTTGAACTGTTTAATCTGTTTAGTTTACCGGTGGCTAATTCAAATCCATAAGCCACATATAAATTTTTTGGTAAATTAATACCAAGACTCACTGCAGCGGCGTTACTTATTCTATATGTTAAACCCGCCCAAAAAGATTTTTGAAAATTGAACTGAAAACCCATATCTGCTGAAACAGGAGAACCAGCTGCCATTTTTACAAGAAAATTCGGAATTAATGCAAAATTCGGTTTATCAATTAAACGGAAATTACCATTTATATAAATATGTCTTACCAAAGCACTTTGATCCGTAATTTTTTCTAATTTATTTCTAAAAACTTGACTAGAACTTATTCCTAAATAAGATTTAGCACCGTATAATACCAATCCACTTTGAACATCCAAAAACCCTTGACTGTTAGTTCCGCCTAGATAATTTAAATATGTTTCATCAGACTGGTCTGCCACTTTTGATTCTCCACCACGGATACGGAAAGACGAAAAACCTGCTCCTAATCCTACACCAATATTTATTTTTTTAGTAAGTGGTAGATGATAAGCGTATGTAGCGCCAACTCCACTTTTTGAGAATATTCCAATGTCATCTGTCATTGCTTTAAAACCAACACAATGTTTCGTTTTTGCTACAGAGTACAAAGGCAAAGATTGAAAACCTACTCCTTGAGGATTGTAACTTTGATTGCCTTTACCATTCCTGAAAAGTTGGGTATTCGCTGTGAAAAAATGACTCTTTGCAGAGCCGTCATATCCTACCCATTGGTATCTACCCAAAATTTCTATTTGCGCAACATCTCTTAAACCGCCCGCAGCAGGATTTACCAAATATGGATTGATTACCGTATTGGTAAACTGACTTTCTTGCTGGGCATCAACTCCGAAAGCAAGAAGTAAAATTAAAATTCCAAAAATTTTCATATATATAATTATCTTATCAGGTTAATTGATCCTTTTAATATCTCGTTATCAGAATTATTTAATTCTACTTTGTAAAAATAAGTTCCAACAGGCAATTTTTCGGATTTAAATGTTCCATCCCAAGGATTTAAATATCCTACAGATTCATACACTACAGAACCCCATCTGTTAAAAATAAATACATTGCAATCTGGATATAAAGAGTTGAGGTTTGGTATTTCGAAAAGATCGTTTTTACCATCACCATTTGGTGTCATTACATTAGGAATATCGGGATTGTAACCACCACAAGGTTCAATCATAATAACAACTGTGTTTGTTACTGCTATACAGTTATATTGCTGACTTTCATATTCAATGACATTGGTTCCTATTCCATTATTATTTGTATTAACAGTAGTTCCGAAATAAGTGTCAAAAGTAAGATTCCCTTGGTTGATATTCCATTTATTCACTGACGGCACATTTATATTATTTACCGATAATTGAATAGGCAAATCTTTATCGCAAATTGTTGTATCTGGAATATTAAATACTGGGATTATAGATTTAAAAACTCTGAGTGTATCTCTACTTACAGGACAAGAACCATTACTTACAGACCAAATATATGTTTTCCAACCGCCCAATAATATAGTACTTGTTGTTGTATTAGAAGTTGCGGCTTGAATTGGGTTTCCTTCTAAAGAATTCCATAAGCCCGTCCCGATTAAAGGCGCACTTGCCAAAATAAACGCCGTGTTGGATGAACAAATATAAACACTGTCTTGTGAAATATTTGCTTGAGATGGTGTCTGATAAACATTCACATTTACAGTATCGCTTGTGCTACCGCAGTTAGGACTGGTTACTGTGTATAAAAATTGATTAAGGCCATAGCTCAATCCATTAACTTGTGTAGTCGTCGCAAACTGATTTACAATATTTCCAGTTCCACTTAATAAAGTCCATTCTGTTGTTCCGAAAGACGGAGTATCTGCACTTAATATTGTGCTAAATGTTTCACAAAGTTGTGTATTCGGAGATGTGATATTGGCCTGTGATGGATTTTGAAATACAGTTATGTCAAAACTACAAGTACTGCTGTTGCCGCTAGAGTCAATTGCAATGTAACTTAAAGTAGTTGTTCCTATTGGAAAAGTATCACCAGTTTGAAACGAAAACATATCTGTTCGAGACACATTGTATAAACAATTATCAGTAGCCGTTGCATCTGCAAAATTCACAACCGGATTACAAGATGAAATATTCGAAGGACAAGTAATTACAGGTATTTGATTGTCAATAATTGAAAGCGTAAAACTACAACTTGCTGAATTTCCGCCTTGATCCGTAGTTGTTATTGTTACAGTTTGAGGCCCAATTGGGATGTTTGTTCCAACTGCCGGATTTTGAAAAATATTTAAACCCATACAATTGTCTAACGCTGTTGCCTGTGGAGTGTAATCGATAATATTAGTATTGCAAGCTACTCCAATATTCAAAGTTTGGTTACCCGGACAAGTAATTGTAGGTGTTGTCGTATCATTTGGCGACAGTTGGAAAGAACAAGTATAACTGTTGGCTTGTTCATCGGTAGCTGTAATTGAAACTGTTGTTATTCCACTTGCAGTTGTGCCAACTATTGGATTTTGAGAATAAACTAAATTGCCACTGGCTGTGCAATTATCTGTCCCATTCAAATTTCCTGTAAAATCAGGTATAACATAATCGCAGTTTGAACTCACAATAATTTGCTGATTTTGTGGGCAAAGGAATGTTGGTTTCATTGTATCGATAATCTGAACTGTGAAACTACATGTATTATTATTGCCTACACTATCAGTTGCAGTTAGGACTATTACGTCATTGTTTACCAAAGTAGTTCCGAAAATTGGAGATTGAGTTATAAATATGGAACTTGTGCAATTATCAGTCAATGTTGCCACCGAACTATAATTTATTGCTGAGCTTTCACATTGTGCATCTCCAATTTGATTTACACTTGCAGGACAAGTAATGCCTGGAGAAATTGTATCAATTAAACTTATTGAAAAATTACAACTTGTTGTATTGCCACTTTCATCCGTTGCATTCAACATTATATTTTGAGAACTCACGCCAGATAACATTGTTCCAGCTGGTGGATTTTGTGTGTAAGTAAAAAAGCCATTGACAGTGCAATTATCAGTTGTTGTTTGTACGCTTGAATAATCACTAATGGTAGCAAAACAAGATGAATTTAAATATTCTGAAACTGGAGTTGTACAAATCAATACAGGATTTGTAGTATCAGAAATTGTATAAGGATAATTACAAGTGGAAGTATTCATGCTTTCATCCGTAACAGTTAATGTGATAAATCCATTTGAGCTAACATTTGTTCCTGCTAGTGGAGATTGACTTACGGTAATATTTGCAACACTCGAGCAATTGTCAGAATATGAAACAATTGAAGTAATATTAGGAATGGAATAATTACAAGTTGCATCTGCATAAATCGTAAAATTATTAGAACAATTAATAACGGGAGAAACTGTATCTGAAACAGGTTGCGAAAAACTGCATGTGTTACTGTTACCACTAGCGTCGGTTCCTGTCATGGTCACCAATTGATTATTATTAACCAAGGTTCCAGCTGGCGGATTTTGTGTAATCGTTATAGTTCCGCCACAATTATCACTTCCACCGGTAGAACCAGTATAATCGGGTAGGGCGGCCATGCACGTATTATTTGCATAAATTAAAGTTGGTAACGGACAAAGAATATTTGGTTTTATGGTATCAATTATAAGAACAGTGAAATCACAAGTTGTGGAACCACTTGGAGAACCACCAGTTACGGTAAGGGCAACAAGAGTTATGGTATTTATCACTGTTCCTGGAGCCGGATTTTGAGTTACAGTCAATGCACTGCTCATTGCACAATTGTCGCTTGGAGTCGCTAATGCCGTATAATCACCGAGATTAGCAGTACACGAACTATTGGCGTAAACATTTTGGTCACCCGGACAAATTATACTGGCTTTTAGGGTGTCTTGATGTACAAGATTGTATGTACAAAGGGAGGTATTACCTGCGCCATCGGTAGCGCTCACTGTAACTACAGTCGTATTTCCCGCCCCACTTACAATTGTTCCCGTAACAGGGTTTTGAACATAAACTATTGCGGGTCCTGATGTACAATTATCTGTAGCCAAAGATTGAGGCAATAGATTTGGCACTGGTCCTTGGCAGGAAGCATTCATGAAAATAGTATTTGCTGTTCCACAACTAATAATCGGAGCGGTAGTATCCCTAACTTGTAAAATTGTATTGCATGAAGTAGAATTTCCAGATTCATCGGTAGCAATAATCATCATTGGAACATCAGCTCCTGGTGCAACTGCAAGATTTGTTCCCGGTGAAATGCTTTGTGATATAACAATCATAGAAGAATCGGTACAATTGTCTGAAAGCGTGACAACTTGGTTGCCATAATTTCCTGCAATAGCCATACAAGATGCATCAGTTGGAACAAGAATGGTTGCGTTACAAGTAATTAAAGGAGGAACAATATCAGTACCTGTTATGGTAACATTGTCAAATGCAAGTGGATCTCCATTTATCGTAGCATCAGAATAAAAATACCTAAAAGCAATTAAAAAACTTGCATTGTCTAATATTGCGGGCAAAACTATACTTTGTGAATTCCAACTACTTGAATTTACTAAATCGGCACCAATCTGAATCCAAGTAGCTCCCATATTTGTACTGTAAGCGACTTGACCAAAATCTTCTCCCACCAAACCATCTATTCTATAGTCGTATTCTAAAGTTAAGCCCGAAGCACATGTAGCATCTACCGGCGAATAAATTGTAGCTACTTGTTGTCCAGATGGAGAATCTTGGTAACCATAATAATCTTTATCGCCAGGAGTACAACCATTTGGTATTCCACCATAAGTGATGTAAAATGATGTGCTTCCTACATCCGATGTTCCATTCCCGGCACATGTAAAAATGTTCCAGTAATTAGGTACGGTATTGTTGGTGGTTATCCAACCAGTGGCTCCGGTTTCGGCATTTTCAGAAAACACAGTTGCTTGTCCAAAAGCCTGTAAATTACTGAGTAAAATTAGTGTGACGGTAATAAATGTTAATCTCATAATATAGAATAGTCAGCAAATATAATGAATTAGGCTAAATTTAATTAACAAACAATACGTTATAAAAACAAACATATCAACAAATATTAGAAAACTAAATACCTAATTTCGTTAACAAATCTTTTAAGTCATGAAAAAAGTAGCTTTGTTTTGCGGTGGGTTCTCTTCAGAATATGAAATTTCACTTAAAAGTGCAGAAACAATTTCCAAAAATTTTCCGGAGGGGTATGATATATTTAAGGTTTTGGTAACCAGGGATTCATGGTGGGTAGAATACCAAGATCAAAAATTTGATTTCAGACTAAAAGACCTCAGTTTTCCATTTGAAGGCAAGAGAATTTCTCCAGATTTTGGTCTGGTATACATTCATGGTGAACCAGGAGAAAATGGCAAAGTCCAGGCATTAATGGATATGTTGAAAATTCCTTATTTAAATAGTTCGGTTCTAGCTTCGGCGCTAACTTTTGATAAATGGTACTGCAATCAATTTCTCAAACAATTTGATATTCCTGTGGCTAAAAGTGTTTTTCTAAGGCAAAATAAAAACATTGATTATAATAAAATAATAGAAGAATTGTCTTTGCCCGTCTTTGTAAAACCAAGCGATTCAGGGTCAAGTTACGGAATAAGTAAAGTGAAAGTCTTGGAAGATTTAAGGCCAGCAATTGACATGGCTTTTAAAGAAGGAAGGACAGTTGTTGTCGAGTCATTTTTAGATGGGATTGAAGTCACTTGTGGTGTTTATAGAAATCAAAAAGAAATTCATGCATTGCCACTAACAGAAATTGCAAGTGAAAATGAGTTTTTCGATTATGCTGCTAAATACGATGGTAAATCCAAAGAAATAACTCCAGCTAGGGTGAGCGATTCTGTGCGAGATAAGGTTCAAGAAATGGCTAAAGAAATTTATGCTTTGATGCAACTAAAATCAATAGCGAGGATAGATTTTATGCTGGTTAACAATTCTCCATTTGTAATTGAAGTAAACACAACACCAGGGTTTTCACCGGCAAGCATTGTTCCTCAAATGATTAAAGCCGATGGACTAACATTACAAGAATTTTGGGTTGAGATTTTAGAGGCTGAGGGGTTTTAGGTTTTTATGATTTTATATAAAAATCCGAATAAAAATTTTCCATTATAAATCCTGTTTTATACATAAGTGGCAATTTTACTCTTTTATAAACTCTTAATGGAAAATATTTCATGTAATTAGTAATTTTGAGTGATTTCAATATTTTTCATTTATCCTATTTAAAAATCTTCTTCTGGAAAAACGTGCTTTGCTTTCTTTTGAATTGGAATTAAATCATAGCGCATGCCAAAACCTAAATAATTGGTGAATTTAGAAATTGCTCGCGATTCAGGAATGTAAATTACAGTTACTCCAAATTTATAATTTACAAAAAATTCCATGGATTGTCTTCTCAGTGGATTCCAATTTAATTCTGTCATCGGTAAAATTGCCATTTGAAAGTTGTTTTTTGATCTGCTGGTGTATTCTAAATATTCACCTGCTAATTGACCATAATTATTACTTGAATCGGATGGACCTTTGGTGCTTCCATAATTCAATCTAGTGTTCGAATTAAAACCGATGGATGCAAACATTTCCGCGCCAATCGCCACATTAAATTTTCGAGATGAATTAAATATCTTAGCAAGATAAGAAGATTTTAGACCATAATTGGTTGATTCATATTGTGATATAAAAGTTTTAGAGTTATCGTAATAAATTAACTCATCCGGTCCGCCTTGCTGCGAAATCAAGGTGTCTTGAACATAAGTATTGGTTTCAAAATTTTCTCTGATGTTCTGGAGTTGGTAATATAAGAATCCGAAAGTCCAAGAGTGACTGGAAAAATATTGTTTGTATAAATTATTTTTTGTTCTTCCAAATGCCACAGATAAAATAGGCTTAGAAATCTCGAGGTCATTTGAATTTCTAAGATTACTGCTATCTAATATTTCCGAGCCAGAAGATAAATTATAATAATCAGACATTGCAAGATTTATTGGATGACTTAAAAGACCGTATTCCAATGCGAGAAAGTAATATTTGTGCGGTTTTAAAACAATTACTGCGGAATCTTTTATAAAATTTTGTGCAGGTATTTGAGGAATATAAAGGTAAATAAATAGCAGAAAAAACAGTCGATTAGATTTTACAGTGAACAGCATAGTGAATAATTATTTAGTGTTGAACGAAAGCCTTGTATGAAAATTATAAAGGCATTTTAATTTTTTTGGAATGAGATCTTTATGTTAACTGACCCAAAAATCTTAGAACCAATTACCGAATCTAACGCATCTATCTTATTTTTGTCCAAAATTCCTTCCTTCAAAACTGAAACAAAACCATTCATTCATGCATTTATGAAATCTTTGATTGTATGAGTTGTCTTCTTTTTTAATTAACTCAATTGTTTCATGATTTCTAGTTTAAAGCGACATTATTTTCTGAGCATTCCTAAATTTACGCAAGTTGCTCCAAGCGCTTCGTCTAATTTTAAATCGTTAAATATGTTTTTAGCCTTTAATAAAATATCTAATGCCACATCATACTGAGAACTGAAAAGCGCACCCATTACCGAATTTAGGGCTTCTAATCCTTGTATTTCTTC
>JBBSUQ010000026.1:0-24238 GCA_038234235.1 Flavobacteriales bacterium | reverse complement strand
ATTGAAGAACTCCGCAAAACAATAATAGATTCATTGCAAGATAATGATCAACCAAATCCATCAAATCTGAATCAATTTGATTTAAAAAAAGTAAACACTATTTTAGCAAATCCATTAACTGCTAGAGAACTCGAGGTTTTAATTTTGTTGAAAAATGGAAATACAAATCAACAAGTTGCAGATCTTTTGTTTATTTCCATAAACACCGTTAAAACACATGCCAAAAACATTTATGAAAAACTAGATGTAAAAAACAGAACAGAAGCCATTAAAAAAGCATTGGATAATGGTTTACTTGCTTAAAAAGTAGGACAGTAATTCCTAAATTAAAATCGTACTTCTTTTTTTTAAGCAATCATTAACTGAAAATTTAAGCCAAAAAAAGTCGGAATAGTATTAATCCCGACTTTTAATTATTGCGTATATTAATTCGTAATAAACAAAGTTTATATTTTTATTGAGCCATTACTTTTGGTGCTGCATTTAAAATCGCTTGATTTGTTTCTGAAGCATATTGCTCAAAGTTCTTTACAAACTGATTTGCAAGATTTTGAGCTTTGTCATCATAGGCACTTTTATCACTCCACGTATTTCTTGGATTCAACAATTCAGTTGGTACATTCTCGCATACAGTAGGTATAGCAAAATCAAAAATTGGCGTTTTCTCAAATTCAACATGCTCTAATTTTCCTTCTAAGGCAGAAGTTATCATTGCACGGGTATATTTCAAACTCATTCTGTGCCCAACGCCATAAGGTCCTCCAGTCCAGCCAGTGTTTATCAACCAAACATTTATGTTGTTTCCATTCAGTTTTTCACCTAAAAGTTCTGCATATTTGGCAGGGTGCAAAGGCAAAAATGCTTTTCCGAAACAAGCCGAGAAGGTTGTCGTTGGCTCTGTAATTCCCATTTCAGTTCCTGCAACTTTTGCAGTATATCCGCTCATGAAATGGTACATTGCTTGCTCGTTAGTCAATTTAGAAATTGGAGGTACAACACCAAAAGCATCGCAAGTAAGGAAAAATATATTTTTTGGAGATTTCCCAACACTCGGTACAGCAATATTATCAATGTGATGTAAAGGATAAGATACTCTAGTGTTTTCAGTTATACTATTATCAGTATAATCCGGAATTGATGTATTTTCTTTAAAACCAATATTTTCTAAAATAGCTCCAAATTTAATTGCATCAAAAATTTGCGGTTCTTTTTCTCTAGAAAGGTCAATTGTTTTTGCATAACATCCACCTTCAAAATTAAAAACACTATCATCAGACCAACCATGCTCATCGTCACCAATCAATTTTCTATTAGGATCTGAAGATAAAGTAGTTTTTCCAGTTCCTGAAAGTCCGAAAAATATTGCAGTATCACCATCATTTCCAATATTGGCAGAACAATGCATTGATAAAACTTTTTTCTCATGTGGCAAAACATAATTCAACACAGAAAAAATTCCTTTTTTAATTTCGCCAGTATACCCAGTTCCACCAATAATTATCATTTTCTTGGTGAAATCAATCATTGCAAAATTGGCTTGTCTGGTTCCATCAATTGCTGGGTCTGCCATAAAACCTGGTGCACAAACAATATTCCATTCTGCCTCAAAGTTTTCAAGTTCTGCATCAGTAGGTCTCAAAAACATATTGTATGCAAACATGTTGCTCCACGGAAATTCGGTAACAACTCTTAGGTTAAGCCTGAAATTTTCATCCGCACAAGCATAAGCATCTCTTACATAAACATCTCTGTTGTTCAAATACGCCTTCATTCGGTTATACAAACCATCAAACTGCTCTGAAGTAACTGCAATATTTACATCTCCCCACCAAACAGAATCTTTTGTATTGTTGTCTTTTACAATAAATTTATCTTTTGGCGATCTTCCTGTAAACTCTCCAGTATTAATTGCCAGTGCGCCAGTATCTGTCAGCACACCTTGTGCATTTAATAGGGTTTCTTCAACCAAATCAGCGGCAGATAAATTCCAAAATTCATTTCCTAAATTGTCTAAACCTATGGTGGCTTTCAAATCGGCATTTTTACCTTGTTTTCCAAACACATTCATATAATTTCTATTCTTTAACGTTTTATTAGTTAAATGTTTTTACAAAATTAATTGAACTTAACGGGGTAACCTCACTTTTTTTAACTTAGTTTCTCACATTCTGTAGGTAATTGTTGATAACCACTGTGTAAAAGTGAATTAAATTTCAAGAATATAAGTCATTTACGATTTTGAGGCGCCATTTTCTTCAATTTTCAGGAGCTATTTCCGGCTTTCCGTTTTATACCCGAATTACTGGTCAGTTAAACTTCTTTTAAAGATACCGCGCATCAAATAATAAAAAATAAATTCGGGTGATACCACTTCTATCCGGGCTATATACTAGCTTTTATAGTAAAGTTTAAGTTTAATTATTTTTTTTAATCTTCCAACAAACAAATTGTATAACCTTTATTCTGTGCGGCGGTTTTAGAAACATATGAAATTTCATGGGTGCATCTTTGCAAACCACTGCAAGATTTTGAAAAATGGTATTTCTTGGCTGAAGGACTAACGCAAATGTAAACAGAAGAACTTTGTAAGTTTGCTCCAACGCTTAAAAATAATATCAGGAAGAATAAAATTAACTTTTTCATAGACATTATTTTAAAGGTTCAAGTTTACCATGGCAATATTATAAAAAGTAACCGTAAAAACAACTTTTAAATAAAATTTAATATCTCAAGCAATTAAAAATAAATTTATTTAGTGTTCAAAAAATTTTATTTTAATAGGATTTTATTTCCGTTTTTCCTTTAAAAATTAGGTGTAGCGTGAGGTATACAATGCTTACAATGCACATTAACATCGCAATTAAAAAAGAATGAGTTATGCTTAACCAAGTTTTATCGTAAATCAATAATGTCATTGCGGCACCAGCCATTATGCCCAATTCCAAAGCAATAAACATTGTTCCAGCACCAATTCCCCTGCGGTTTGGCAATGATAAATCTGCTGTCCATGCAAATATTGTAGGACTCACAATACCTGTGGCCAATCCAAAAAGAATACTCGAAAAAATAAATTCATAAATATTTTCACATGTAGCAATCATGTACATACTAAATGCCATTATCACCATGCCTATTAATATCATTTTTCTTCGACCGTATTTGTCTGAAAGTTTACCAGTAAATAGTCTTACGAAAATGGTACAACCAACATAAAAAGTAAAAAACAAACCTTTGTTCTCAATTGATAAAAATTTCACGTGTTCGGGCGTAAGAACGAATATTACGCCTGAACAAAAAGCACTTAAAAAAGTAACAATAGCTGATGGAATAACTCTTGGTTCAAAAATTTCGGTCCATCCCAATTTCATTTGTGATAATTTAAAGCGGAGTTTTTGTGGCAAAGTTTCTTCTACCAATGTAAACATATATGCCGCTGCAACACCTAATAAAACTGAAATCACGAACATACCATTTACTCCAAAAAAGTAAACCGCGTAGGAGCTTAACGACCATCCAACGCCAATTCCTAAAGAAATAAAAGTGCCCCAAATGCCCATTCCACTGCCCCTATGTTCGGGTTTCAAAATATCAGTCATTAAGGCAGTAGCTCCAGTTGGTAAAAATCCAACGCTAAAACCATGAATAAATCTTAACGCAAGAAAAATAGATATTCCGCCAAAAATGGGGTAGAGTATGGTTGTAATAATTGAAATAGCTATTCCTATTAACATTACTAACTTTCTTCCAACAATATCAGAAAGTTTTCCTGAAAATGGTCTGGCAATGGCCGATGATAAAGTAAAAAGCACTAAAATAAGTCCTAAATATTTTTCGCCACCTTGTTTTGTTAATAATGAATTTAATTCAGGTAAAATAAGATTAAAGCTTGTCATAAAAAGAAACATTCCTACACAAACAATCCAAAAATTCTTACTATACGTAAACATAATGACGGCAAATTTAAGGGCAATAAACTTTATAACCGCTGTTTTGTTAACTTTATATTATTAATTAAATACAATTAAAGATGATTAAATTATTTTCTACAATAGGTTTTGCAAGTCTGCTATTTTTAGCTTGTTCTACCAATAATACAAACATGAGTAATAATGCCACCAATAATGCATCATCACCTGAAGATACTACCAAGATTGTTAAAGTGGTAAAAACAGAAGCCGAATGGAAAAAAATTCTTTCAGACGATGAATATGCGGTTTTAAGAGAATCAGGAACTGAACGAGCATTTGGCGGAAAATATTGGGACAATCATGAAAAAGGGACTTATTACTGCAAAGCTTGTGATCTTCCATTATTTAGTAGTCAAACCAAATTTGAATCGGGCACAGGTTGGCCAAGTTTTTACCAGCCAATAAACGATAATAATGTTTTCGTTAAATCAGACAAATCTTATGGTATGTCGAGAGATGAAGTTGAATGTGCAAGATGTAATTCACATTTAGGACATTTATTTGATGATGGTCCAGAGCCAACAGGTTTGAGATATTGTATAAATTCTATATGTTTGTTGTTTAAAAAATAAAAATGATTAAAGAAGCAACATTTGGAGCCGGATGTTTTTGGTGCGTTGAAGCTTGTTTTATAGATTTAAAAGGAGTTGAATCGGTCCAGTCAGGTTATTCAGGAGGAATAGTAAACAATCCCACGTATGAGCAAGTTTGCGATGGCAAAACGGGCCATGCAGAAGTAGTTCGGGTTCAATTCGATGATCGGTTAATAAGTTTTGAAGAATTGTTAGAAGCATTTTGGTTTGTCCATGACCCTACGCAACTCAATAAACAAGGCAATGATGTAGGCACGCAGTATAGAAGTGTTGTGTTTCATCATGATGATGAACAGAAAGATGCTGCACTTAAATACAAACAAAAACTAAACGAAGAAAATGTTTACGAAAATCCTGTGGTTACAGAAATTAGTCCGCTAATTAATTATTTTCCAGCAGAAGATTACCATGAGAATTATTTTGAATTGAATCCTGAAAATGCTTACTGTCAGGCTATAGTTAGACCCAAAGTCGAGAAATTCAGGAAAGTCTTTGCCAGAAAACTGGATTAGTTCTGTTATTTAAATAGAAATTGATAAGTCTTGAGGATTGATAAATGTTAATTCTTAAGATTTTATTACTAGTTTTAGAGAGTTAATCTGAGAACGAGCTATATCTTGAAAACAAAAAATAAATCTTTCTATATTTTTAAAATCTTTTCTTTATTTGGAATTTGGCTCATTTGCACATCGTATTTCGCAGTAAATTTAATTAAACCAAAAGATAAAATAAACCTGAGCCAGCAGGGGTTAACATCCATTCCAGATTTTGTTTTTGAAAATCCCGAAAATATCAGAGTTTTAAATTTATACGGTAATCATCTTGATAGTTTAGATGATAGAATTGGAACTATGGTTAATTTAGAAAAACTTTATTTGGGCAAAAACGATTTGATAAAACTTTCCAGTCAACTTGTTAAGCTTAAAAAACTAAAACTACTTTCGCTTCAATATAATGAACTCGATACTTTAGAAAATTATATTGGTGAATTAGAAAATCTCGAACAATTATGGTTAGATAGAAACAGACTAAAATATTTGCCAGATAGTTTAGGAAAATTGAAAAAATTATGTGTTTTAAAATTAAATTTTAATGAACTTGTTGCTTTACCAAAAAATATTGGTTCTTGCACTGATTTAGGATTTTTATACCTCGAAAGGAATTTTTTAACTGAAATTCCAGAAAGTATTGGAGAATTAAATAAATTAAAAGAATTAAATTTACTGAGGGCTGGAAATTTAGTTCAGTTGCCAGAATCTATCTGTAAACTCAGGTTTTTGGAGTATTTAACAATTGATAACTATATAGTAATTCCTACTTGTTTACTCACTCAGAAGACAAATCGATTAAATATAATTGTGAGAAAACCATAATGAAAACTTAAAATTATATGAGCAAAATAGGTATTAAAAAATCTTCTCAATATTCATTTGTTAAAAATTATTGAGTAAAAGGCATAAAAAAACTAGCCACTGATAATCTATTCAATTCAAAAAATTGTAGTTTTGTTCAGTCATAAAAATAATAACAAAAGAAATGAACGATTTCGGAAACATTATTAAAAAATATTCAGCGCCTGCGCTTTTCTTAATTATTGCAATAATAATTGCCATAATAGGTATAACCCAAAAACAACCGATGATTTTTAATATATCGGCGTTGTTAATGTTTATTGCAGCAATTTTCAGTTTTCTATTCAGCTCAGGTAAATTAAGAGGACAAGTTTTAATTATTTTAGGTATTATTTCTGGTATAGCTGCCATGTTGGTTTTATTTGTAGTTTTCAGAACAATTAAAATTTCGGCAGATTTCAAAAGAAATTTTGAGCAGTTGGAGACAAAGTCGCAATTTGTATTGTCAGACATTCGTCAAATACAAAAGGCTTATGCTGAGAAAAACGGAGCGTATGCTACTAATTTCAATGAATTAATCGATTTTGTGAAAAATGGTAAAACATTTTATGTTGTTGCCGAGGGTTCTGTGCTTTTTAGACCAATTACAGTTGAAGAAAGAGCTTATTTATATGGAGATAATCGATTACTGGATAAAAATATGACAGAGTTAGAAGCTTGGAGATTGTCTAAAATGCCAAATGCAGATCCAAAACTAGCGACTTTTAAAAGAGATACACTAGAACAAAGTTTTTACGAAAGTAAATTTAACAAGTCAACTTATTTAGATTCTAGAATAAAAGCTGGTTTGGGTAAATTTAATATAGATTCTCTTGCATACATTCCAGAATCTAAGAAAGAATGGAAATTGGAAGTTAAAAACGGAGTTGCCTTAGGTGATGAAAAAATTAATGCTATTTACGTAAGTGGAAAATTACCTTATGGAGAAGATAAAGGCAAAGAAGGTCCTGTTCTATTTTTCGGTGATAAAACTTTATCTTCAAAGAACCTTGGTGGTTCTTGGGAAAAATAATATAATTTGCCCTCTCAACTTGCAGTATTAATTAGCAAAAGCGGTGTAAAAGCAGGCATTTTGCGAAATGATCTTTGGTCTTTCAAGAGCTTACATTACAATAGTTCAAGAGAACCAGAAATTAAGGAAGAACTTTCGGTTTTCTTTAAAGATATTACTAATAACGAAGCTGAGTTTGATGAATATTCCTTTTCTTATTTTTCTGAAAAATTTACGCTAATTCCCAATGCAATTTTTGAAGGCAATACTGCTGAAGAGTTTTTTAAATTTTCGTTCAATGAATTGCACAATTCAAATGATATAGATTACAATCGTATTTCAGAGTTATCATTGGTGAATGTTTTTGAAATGCCTCTTTGGATTAAAAGTTTTTTTGTGATACGTTTCCCAAGAATAGTTATGCAGCATGAATTGAGCTATCAACTTAGAGGAATATTTTCTGGCTCTACATTTAAATTAAAAATTCATTTAACTTTATTTGATTCCGAATTTGCAATGGTTGTGAGTAAAGAAAATAATTTATTACTTGCCAATGTTTATGAATTTCAAAATGCAGATGATATAATTTATTTATTGAGTAATTGCTTAAACAAAATGGAACTGGGTGAGCAGAGTGGTGAACTGATACTTTCAGATTTTGCCGAAAATCATAAGGAAATAATAAAAAACGTGCTTGAAAATTCAGTAAAAATATCACATTTACAAAAATTAAAAATAACGGAAGCTCCCAATTTCCCTTTCGAAAATCAGAAACTATGCGTATAGTAAGCGGATTGTTGAAAGCGAGAAGGTTTTCAATTCCAAAAAATTTTCCATCGAGGCCCACAACCGATTTTGCCAAAGAAGGATTGTTTAATATTTTAGAACATCAGATAGATCTTGAAGATTTAGATATATTGGATTTATGCGCCGGAACTGGAAACATCAGTTTTGAATTTGCATCAAGAGAAGCAGGAAAAATTACGGTAGTTGATCAAAATTACAATTGTATCAAATATATCCAAGAAACAAGTAAGAAATTTGAAATTGATTCGGTAATTACTACCATAAAAAGTGAAATTATAAAATATTTAAAGCAAACAAATGCTCAATTTGATATAATTTTCGCCGATCCACCTTACGAGTTTAAGTTTTATGATGAAATTATAGAAGAAACTTTTAATAGAAACCTTTTAAAGAAAAATGGTGTATTAATCATAGAACACAGTCACCGATTAAATTTAAAAGAAAAACCTCATTTCGAAACAATGCGTAATTTTGGTAATGTAAGTTTTAGTTTTTTTAAGAAAGAAATTTAAATATTAAGTTTAAAAATAATGAAAAAAACAGCAGTTTTTCCTGGAAGTTTTGATCCATTCACAAAAGGTCATGAAGCAGTTGTGAAAAAAGGAGCAAGGCTGTTTGATGAAATTATTATAGCGGTTGGTGTAAATGAAAGTAAGGTCAGTTTTTTCAACTTAGAAAAACGATTAAACCATATTAAAGCACTTTTTGCAGATTTACCCGCGATTAAAGTTGTTACATACAACTCACTCACCGTTGATTTATGTAAAGAGCAAAATGCCGATTTTATATTAAGAGGCTTGAGAGACACAAGAGATTTTGAATATGAAAAATCAATTGCCTTTCTCAATGAACAACTCGGTGGAATTGAGACTGTTTTTTTACTAACTGAATTAAAATACGCCCCTATAAATTCAACAATTGTACGTGAAATTTCAAAGAATAATGGCGATATAAGTCATTTTGTAACCTTGTCGGAAAAACTCGTTTGATATTGAGGTACAATATATGCTATGTATAAGCTTTGTGCACATAAATCTTTGTACTTAAATTAAATATATTTTTATGAAAAGTTATTTTATTATACTTTCATTATGTTTAGGATTCTTAGGATTCTCTCAATCCGGAACGGTTACAATAGAAGGTTATGCACCTGCATTTTTGGGCGCAGAGGTTGGTATTTATCAAATAGATGATTATATAAGTTTTAAAGAAAGCAAAATAGCTACAACTCAAGTAGGAAATGATAGTTTGTTTAAAGTCACTTTTAGTATTGATGAAACAAGAAAAATTGTTTTAAGATGTCGTCAAAATTCAGGTTTTTTATATGTTCAGCCGAATAGCTCTTATAGAATTTATTATCCGGAAGCAGATAAATATACCGCTCAAAAAATGTCGGGCAATCAGGTGGAATTTACCTTATTCGAATTAGATTCCAATGATATTAATTATAAAATTTTGAAGTTTAACAGGTATTTTGATGAAAATTTTGTGAGAATTCTACCGTATAAGAATTCACCAGAAAAATTCTCCAAAAAACTGGATAGTTTAAGCAAAGTTGTTGACGCTTATTTTTTCAATGATTCTTCCTCTTATTTTAAAACGTATGTTCTCTATTCTGTTGCTGCGATGGATAATATTCAGTTTAAAGGTGGGAAAACGAAGTATGAAAAATATGCATTTTATCTGCATCAATTTCCGGTTTATTACCAAAATGATGTTTACATGGATTATCTTTCAGATTACTATGAAAAATCAATGGATAGGTTACCCAAGGAAGTAAACAACAGGGTTTATCTCGGATTACTTAAAAGTAGTCCTACTTTAATTATGAAAGCACTTGACGGAGAAGTTACACTTTCTAATTTGCGAATTCGTGAAATTGTAATGCTTAAAATACTTTCCGAAAGTTATTACAGTCCAGATTATCCGCAGAGTAATATACTAACGGTGATAGACAGTGTTGCAAACAGAAGTTTATTTGCTGCAAACCAGATTATTGCAAAAAACATTTATAAACGATTAACAGAAGTGAACAATGGAGGAGAAGCACCAAATTTTGCGCTGCCTACAACAAACGGTATGTTGACTTTGGATAATTTTAAAAAGAAATTTCTCTACATTCAGTTTGTTGATTTAGACAATGTCATTTCTTTAAATGAATTAGAATTATTAAAAGAACTTTATAAAAAATATGGCAATGAAGTTGAATTTTTCACTGTTGTAAGGCAAAGAGACAAACTTAGTGAAAGTCAATTAGCAATTTTAAATGATATTCCTTGGAAAAAAACCATGGTTTCAGAAGACAATACAATCTTTGAAAAATATCAAATTAATTCTTTTCCAAGTTATGTTTTGATAGATCCTTATGCGTATGTTGTTTCTGCTCCAGCATTGGCTCCTTCACCAAATGGTGTTTACCAGACAATTGACAAGACTTTTTTTGAAATTCAAAAACAGATTAGAGCCAATAAAAGCTTGGACAATAGATAGAACTTACATAAGAATTTTTTAAGTTTAACTGTTGGTCTATATTTCGTATTTTTACAGCTAAGCAAACAACGTGAAAGATGCGATATAATTTATCGGAAATAACAGCAATCATTAAAGACAGAAGGACTATTTATCCTGAGCAATTCAGTGAACGACAAGTTCATAAAGAACAGGTAGAGTTGATTCTTAACAATGCAATTTGGGCTCCTACACACGGTAAAACTCAACCTTGGCGTTTCACAGTTTTCATGAATGAAGCCAAAGATGATTTAGGTCAATTTTTGGGAAAAACTTATGTGAAATTAACCGATCCAAACGCTATCAACGATGTTAAACTCGCAAAATTAATTTCTAGACCAAAAAAATCTTCAGTTGTAATTGCAATTATAATGAAAAGGCAAGTAGAAGGCAAAATTACTGAACAAGATGAAATTGCTGCTGTGGCTTGTGCTGTTCAAAATATGCATTTAACTTGCACCGCTTATGGACTAGGCGCCTTTTGGGCCACACCAGCACTTATACATACATCAGAAATGAATGAATATCTTAAAATTGATGCTCATGATAAATGTCTCGGACTTTTTTTTATTGGTTACCCAGAAATAGAATGGCCTACAGGGCAACGAAAACCTATTGAATACATAAGCGAATGGAGAACCCAATAGACAAAACCATCGATTTGGGACTGGTAAATTATATCAGGCATCCAGAAAATGCTGATTATGTTGTTTTTCGTTTTGTTGATGAAAATAGAGCCAATCATTTTGAAGAAACATTGAACGATCAAACTATTTGGTTTGAAAGAGAACAAGATCAAATAAAAACAAGAACAGTTCATCTTTTTGCCATTCATAAAAACGATTACAAAAAAGTGACACAAATCAATTTCTTAACTGAAGCGCAGTTCCGAACGCCAATGATACCTACAAAAGGTTTGAGATATGGATTAATTATAGTTACTTTAACTTTGATTGTAATTTCGATAATTGGGTTTTGTAAAAACCAAAGATTGCTTGATGAAGCCAATAGAAATTTAAATACAGAAAATAGGGGTGTACCATTAAATGTGCTGAAACCCGCCAAATCACTTATCACAAAATCCATAAATGCGATAATTCTGATAAGTAAAGAAAATATTAATATAAAACTCTTAAAGTAAAATGAGAACAATTAAATATTACATATCTTTATTTATTATCTTCTTATCATTAAGTAGTTATGGACAAAACACGCGTCTTAAAAAGGAAAAATTTCCCACTTATTTTGGCTTTCAAATCCGTCCGATTTTTGGATCTTCGTTAGTTGGTCAAAATAAAGTGAATTATACAAATGGAAATTTTGAAAGTCTGTTGATGCTAAAAAATGGCGTTTCTTATGGTGCCAATGTTAGAGCTGGATTTACTAAACTTTTAGCGTTGGAAACTGGTATTAATTATACAAAAAGAAACTTTCAAGTTAATTATCAATATCCCGACTCAAATATAAATGAAACTGTAAATTTTTCATTTGTAAATTTTGATATTCCTTTAAACTTACTCACATACATTCAATTAAGTGAAAAATATTTTATGAACGCTTCACTGGGTGCTCAAATTCGATTTAATCCGAGTAGTGCAGGTGTTAATTCAAATCCTTTTGGAAAAAATGAGTTTAACCATACAGGTTTTCCAAATTATGTAAATATAGATTTTAATGCAAATTTGGGTTTTGAATTGAGAACAAAGGACAAAGGTTTTTTCTATTTAGGAGGCTCCGTTTGTATTCCGCTACAGAAAGTATTTGAATTTTATGCAAGTTATGCGCCAAAAAGTTCAACACAAATAACCAGAGCAAGCGGTTCTTATAAAGGTTCGTATCTCGCTTTAGATTTGAAATATTTTTTTCCATATAGAAAAAAGGAGTCAAAGGCTCAACCAAAAGGTCCGATAGAATAAATGTTGACGAAGCTAGAAATTATAGATAAATTTAACATGCAGGCTCACCCTGAAGGCGGTTGGTATGCAGAAGTTTATAGATCAAATTTAAAACTGGAAAATTTAGATCGTTCGTTGATGACTTCTATTTATTTTTTGTTAGATTCTGACAGCGTAAGCAAATTTCATCAAATAAAAAGCGATGAATTGTGGTTTTTCCATTTTGGCAGTCCATTAATTGTACATTCTTTAAATGATATTGGATATAGTACTTTTTCACTTGGAAATGATTTGTCGAAAGGTGAGAACCCTCAATATGTTGTACCAGCAAACACTATTTTTGGTTCAAGTGTTAGTGATTTAAATTCGTTTTCGTTGGTTAGTTGTGTTGTTGCTCCCGGCTTTGATTTTCGAGATTTTAAATTGTTTACAAAAGAAGAATTATTGAAAGTTTATCCCAAAGAAAGCGAGATTATTATAAAATTAACCTGATTTTATTTCATTTTTACCGATTGAAATATCTTCCATAATTCCATTTCAGTCATTGCATAACCAATTTCATCAATATCAATTATAAACTGAATTCCCATTTTATTTTGAACTGAATGAATAATTAGAAGTCTGTGAGTTATCATCGATTTGTCAGTATAATAAGCTTTGTAGGCAATAGTGTTGTCAATTTTAAGAGGATAATTTACATCGCTTTCAAAATATACTTCGTCTGTACTAAAACTAAAATCTATTCTTTTCTGAATTGTATATTGCGCAAGATTGACAGCAGAGTCTAAAGATTCAATAACAATCAATATTCTCGGTACAATTGTCTTATCTTCTATTTTAAATTCTTTTTGACTGTAGGTGTAAGCTTTTGATTTTCCTATTGTCTTAATTTCGTCATTTTTCCAATCTTTGGGTAAATTAAAACATAATCCTTCTGGTAATTTTATTTTTGTTTGAGCATTGGTATTAAAAATAAATAGGAAAAGCATTGTAAAAATAAGAGCGCTTATTTTGCCTATTGATATTTTATTAATCATAATTTTATTAAGCATACCACTCGGTTTTAAACTGTTCTAAATAATTGCATAAAAAATCGTGCCTAAGATTTGCAATTTTTTTGGCACTTTCTGTATGCATAAGATCTTTTAGCTTCAATAATTTTTCGTGAAAATGAGCAATCGTATGTTTTCCAGAGGTTGGAGATTCCGGAATAAAAATAGGATTTCCTACAAAACCACCATAAGCAAATGTTCTTGCTACTCCAATTGCGCCAATGGCATCTAGTCTGTCGGCATCTTGCACAATTTCAGACTCTAGGGTGGAAGGAGAATATTTATTAGTCCCATTTTTGAATGAAACTTCTAAAATAATTTGGCAGACATGGTTCACAATGTCAGTTTCGAAATTTAAATCGTTTAAAATATTTCTGGCTTCTTCAGAACCTTTGTATTCATCACCGCCATTAAATTTATGGTCAGAAATATCATGTAAGAGCGCTGCGAGTTCTACAACTAATTCATCAGCTTTCTCAATTTTTGCAATATAAAGTGCCTGTTTCACAACTCTTTCCATGTGATAGACATCATGACCCGTGCTTTCATGCGCAAATTTTTCAGTGATTAAATCTCTTAATTTTTGAATTTTATGAGCGTTGTCTGTTTTCATTTTGTTGTTAACTTTTGTAATTTATTTTCAAAAAATGCAATTCAGAAGTAAGAAAATTAGGTTGCCAATACTTAGAATATTAATTTTCATTTATTTAATTTTCATCTGTTTAATTTTGAGGTCTGCACGCACATTCATGGTATTCCTTAATAAATTCAATACTGATTTTGCTCAATTTTTCTAAAATAGATAAATTAATATCAGCCAATTTTTTAATGTATATACAAGATTTTCCCATTTTAAATTTCCCTAAATCGGTTAAAAGATTTTCACTTTCTTCGGTGGGAGAATAAACGTATAATGAAATTTCGGCCTTTCTGGGTGAAAAACCAATGATTGGAGCATCGCCCTCATGTCCACTGGCATATTTATAATGATAAGATCCGAACCCAATTATTGTCGGTCCCCACATTTTTGGCTCAAAACCAGACCATTCCGTCATTAATTTATTTAATTGAAAACTATCGACTTTTTTCTGGTCATTTTCAACATAAGAATTTATAAATTCCTCAACATTTACTTCTGTTTCATTGGTTTTATTTTTTGCCATTATATTTTAGTTTTCTATTTTATGACCTTTAAAATATTTACGATATTCTAATGATTTTTTTAAATTTAATTTCTATAATTAATATCAATAACGCATTATTCATTTCGCCTTTTTTTCTCTATACCACAATACAACTCACACAAACATCGTCTACCTGATCTAAGTTTCCCTTCCATTGAAGATAGAAATTTTCCAAAGCAATTTTCTGATTTTCGACTGTTAAATAGCTTGTCTCTCTTAAATAATTTTGAAAGGCTTTGCGCATTAATTTCTTGCCATTTGGTCCACCGAACTGGTCTGCAAATCCATCTGTAAATAAATAAATGCGGTCGTTTTTATTAATTGAAATTTGGTGGGTTGTAAACGGATGGTAATCTTGATACAAGCCAATTGGTTGTTTATTGGGTTTGTATTCATCAAATTCTTTGGTTTCAGATCTCAAAATCCAAAGAGGATTATTTGCTCCTGCCCAAGTTATTTTATTTTTGTCTTTACCCAAAACACAAAGAGAAATATCCATTCCATCGGCAACAGATTGATCGTTTTTGGATAATTCAGAAACAATAATTTCTCTTGTTTTATCCAAGATTTCACCTGGAATTTTCAATCCAAATTCACGCACAGAACGGTTTAAGGCATTGTGACAAACCACACTCATCATGGCACCTGGAACACCGTGTCCGGTACAATCAGCAATTGCAAAAAATATTATTTCGTTTATTTCTTCAAGCCAATAGAAATCGCCGGCAACAATATCTTTAGGTATATACAAAACAAACTGGTTAGGTATGAGCTCGTTGATAACTTGTGAGGAAGGTAAAATGGCTGTCTGGATTCGTTTGGCATAAGCAATTGAATCCATAATTTCTTCGTTTTTCTGTTCTACAAGTGCATTTTTTTCTTCAATAATGCGCTGTTGACCTTGCGTTTGTTTCCAGCGTTTGAATAAGAGAATGGAAAAAACTAATATTAAAACAAGACCTCCAATCACCGAGTATAAAATTGTTTTTGCCTGCGCTTCTTTCTTTTCTTGAATTAAACGAGTGGCTTCTTTTTCATTGTCGAATTTATACTGCATTTCCATTTCTGTTTGGATTCGAGTATTTTCAGTGTTTTCAAGACTATCTCTATAAAAAATGAATAATTTATAAAAGTATAATGCATCATTCGGGTTTTTTAAAAATTGTTCAATGTTTGCTAAATTTTCATAAATATAGCGGAGTGATTCTTTTCTACCTTGATCCTTTGCTAATGGAATTAAGGAAAGAAAAATTTCTCGGGATTTTGGATATTGTGCTTTTTTATAATAAAGTGATGCGATATTAAGATAACTATCAAAAATTGCAACTTGATTGTTCAGAGAATCACGAATATGAAGTGATTTTTCGTAATAATTCATTGCCACATCATAGTCTTTCATGTTCATATAACACAATCCAATATTATTGTAATCATCAGCCAGTCCACTTTTATCGCCAATGGCCTTATCAATTTTTATACTTTCAGAATAATTTTTTATAGCCTCAGGATAGTTTTTTTGAAATTCATTTACGATAGCAATATTATTATATGAAGCAGAGATGCCGGTTGAGTCATTTATCCGTTTTCTTATTTTTAAAGATTTTTGGTGATATTCTAATGCCTTAGTTCCTTCAAGCTGATTTGAATAAACTAAACCTATATTATTTAAAATATTTGCTTTCAACACAGATTCAGTCATTTTATCTTGAATATGTAATGCTTTAAAATAATTAGTAAGAGATTTCGAGTAATCACCTAAATAATAATAAGCTCTTCCTTGATTGTTTAGTAACGAAGATTTTAAATTAGGAAAATTATCATTCTCGCAAATTACTAATCCCAATTCGGCATATATTATTGCGTTATTATAATTTCCACTTCTCCAAGATAATTCTGTGGCTTCATTAAAATGACTGGCTTTTGACTTTATATCTTTTATTTTTTCAATACGTGCAATAGTGGAATCATTTTCAGCAAAGGAAAATATCGTGACGCAAATTCCAAATAAAATCAAAAGACTTTTCATTTTCTTATATAATGAGGTAAAGTATTATTGCTTCGATATTTCAATATTTTGCCGACTTTTCTCCAGGCAAGGAACGAATAATAAATTGTCGCAAATCTTCATTCGCGGTTTTTAAATCTTCTTTTCTCAAATACATCATGTGTCCACTTCTATATCCTTTAAAACTCAGTCGGTCAGCCATTTTTCCACTTGGATCAATTTGCCACATTGTATATTTCGAATTAAAATAGGTTGTGGCACCGTCATAATATCCACCTTGAAAAAAGACATTCAAATATGGATTTGCAGCCATTGCTTGTCTAAGATTGTCGCGTGTATTGTTGTTTTCGGTGTTCCAAGGATGAACTGATCCAAACATATTGTATTTTACATCGGTTTTAAAATTTAATTCCTGTCGCAAATAATGATTTATCGCAGGAGTAAATGAATGCAACCACGATGTTAATTCGGCTGAATATTCTGGGGAAGTGCCTGTTTCTGTTTTATCTAAACCTAAATATCGAGAATCTAACCGGCCAATTGTAAAACCAGAATTATCTCTAAGCAATTCTTTCCAAAAAAAGCTAGTAGGAACATCCAGATTGTATTGTAGAATAGATTTTTCACTTAAACCGGTGTAAATAGACATTTGTTTGGCTATTGTAATTTTCTCGTCGCTAGAAAGGGAACCTCCTCTTGCAAGTGCGGGCATTAAGACAGATAAAGTATAATTTTCCACTTCAGGTAAAAAATCATTTAAGTCTTTTGCTTGTAAATCTGCTGATAAACTTTTATGATACCATGCGGTTGCTGAAAAATAAGGCAAATTTAATGAAGAAGAAATCGGTGTGTCAGAGTTAAATACATTATAATCTGCTGGAGAAACCAAAATTACACCATTGAGATACATCCATTGTTTTTCTTGTAATTCTAAAGCCAAACCAGAAACTCGAGTTCCGCCATAACTTTCACCTACTAAAAATTTCGGTGAAGTCCAACGCTCATTTCTCGTAACAAAAGTTGTTAACCATTCTGCTAAATATTTAATATCGGCATTTATTCCGAAAAATTTATCCCGTTCAACCTCTTTTCCAGATTCAGGAATTGTTCTAGAATAACCGGTATTTACAGGGTCAATATATACGATATCCGCAAGATCCAAAATAGAGTAGGGGTTGTCTTTAATTCCGTAAGGTTGAACTGGATAACCTTCATCATCAATTGCTAAAATTTTAGGACCTGTATAAGCAATGTGCATCCAAACTGAGGCAGAACCCGGTCCGCCATTAAAAGAAATTACGAGTGGACGTTCAGCGTTATTACCTCCCGATTTTTTGTAATAAGTATAAAATAAAGTTGCGATAGGTTCACCTTTTTCATTCCAAACGGGTTGCATGCCGCAAGTGGCTGTGTATGATAATTTAGTTCCATTTATGGTTGCCGAATGAGTTGTAACAACGATAGTATCCACAGGAATTTCACGTTTTTGTGCAGAAAGATTGAACGTTGTTATAATCAGAGTAAATAGAATGATGTTTTTCATGTTGCTAAGATAATGTTAATGGTGAAAAATTGTAGATTTTGGAGAATAATTTGAATTGAAATATTTAGAAATATTGGATTTTATGGAGAGTTTAGAAATGGGTTGTTAACCGTTTTAAACGATTAAAATTTTGAATTAGCCAGGCTTTCTTATTTTTATTTAACCGTTTTAACCGTGACAATGTAACCGAACATAGACGTAAGATATGTATAATTGATTATTCTAAAAATTTGTCTGGTATTTTTTGACTTAGAAAAAATAATTAAAGAACTATAAACCTCAACTGCCAATGAAAAGGGAATCCCCAATAATTGTCCACCATGCCGATATGCAGTAATTAAAAATCCAAATTCAAAGGAATAATATATAGAAAAAACAGAAATTGCTATTAGGAATATTTTTTATAAGATTATCATTTTGAATAATTTAAGCATTCAAATTTAAGATTATTTATATTCCCCTCACTTAATCTTTCCAGCCAAACTTCTCCATCCGCCGCCATTGTGAACTTCCACAAATCCGTTTGCCTGTAATATTTTCTTTGCAGAAATACTCCGGACACCAGAGGCGCAACATGTTATAACCGCTTGGTCTTTTTTTAATTTCGGTATATTGGCAGTCAAAATATTAAGTGGAATGTTTACCGAATTTTCAATATGTCCACCTTTAAATTCTCCCGGATTTCGCACATCAATTATTTGCGCACCATTATCCCACAACTCTTTAAAATCAACTGTCTGACTCTTTTTGAAAATTCGCTTAATAAATTCTTTCATTCCTACTTTTTACTCATTTTAATTTTCACACAAAATAATCAAGTCCTAAAATCCCAACATCCTAAAATCCTAACATCCCAGAATTCCAGAATCCCAAAATCCCAACATCTAAAAAACTCCAAACTTAAACATCTTCTTGTCACCAATAAATCCTACCAACTCATCGCCAACCTGCACCGGACCCACACCCGAAGGCGTTCCCGTAAAAATTAAATCGCCCGTTTTAAGCGTGATAAATTGAGAAACGTAGGCAATAACTTGGTTGAAATTAAAAATCATATCTTTTGTCGAACCTTTTTGAACAATTTTTCCGTTTTGCTCCAGTCTAAAATCAATTTCACTTGCTAAATCGGATATTTTGATAAATTCATTGGAAAGAGGGGCGCTGTTATCAAAAGATTTAGCAATTTCCCAAGGCAAACTTTTTTCCTTGCACTTTTGTTGTAAATCTCTGGCAGTAAAATCGATACCTAAGCTAACGGAACTATAATATTTATCCGCAAATTTTTCCTGAATATTCTTTCCGGCCTTGTCTATTTTTAAAACCAATTCACATTCATAATGTAATTCTTTAGTAAAATCTGGATAATAAAAATCATTGCCATCTTTTAATAAAGCAGTATCTGCCTTCATGAAAAACACAGGTTCCGTGGGAAGGGGAGAATTCATCTCCTTGGCGTGTTCGGCGTAGTTTCTACCGATACAGATTATTTTCATTTCTTAAATTATATATTGAAACTTAATTATTTAAATTTATTTTTCAAAGCCTCTAATTTATCATCCATTTCAGCGGTCTTTTTTTCTTTGTATTGTTGGTTAATTGCCTTAATCTTTGTCATTTCTTCACGCAATATTTTTTTGGTATACAAAGGAAAATCTGCATCAAGCATCCAACCATAATAACCTGGCTCATCTTTAGCAATTTGTCTAACTGTTTTGCCTTTGTGTTTCCCAAAATTGTATACTGCCTCACCATTTTCGTTTTCAGCAATTCTACCGGCAAAATCCAAAAGTTCGTTTTTGTTTGTTTTGCTAAATTCAGAAAGCGTATCTACATCGTCACTTAAAACGTCGTATTTATCAATCTGTGCCTTTAAAACATTCCAAGTGGCTTCGGTGTCATGCATTGCACTGTGTGCGTTTTCCAAGTCTTGCTGACAGTAAAATTTGTATGCCGCAACCAAAGTTCGTTGTTCCAATTTATGAAAAATATTCTGTACATCCACAAATTTCCGAGTGTTCAGTTGCGGATCTATGTTGGCACGCATAAACTCTTCGGCCAAAACCGGAATATCAAATTTGTTAGAGTTAAAACCTGCAAGATCACAGTTTTCAATAAATTTAGAAACAGCTGGAGCAATATCTTTAAAAGTTGGTTTGTCCTTTATCATTTCATCCGTTATACCATGAATCTCCGAAATTTCTTTCGGAATTTTAATTTCTGGATTTACATATTCGTGGTATTTTTCTTCCGAACCATCTGGATGAATTTTAAGAATTGCAATTTCACAAATTTTATCTTGCGTAATATTTACACCGGTTGTTTCCAAATCAAATACAGCCAATGGTCTAACTAATTTCATATTATGTGTTTTCAACAAATATAACATTTATAGAATTACAATCGTCAATTTTTGGAACCACATTAAAGTTTCCAAGCCTAAATAGTTATATTAAAGTCCACTTAAAAATGATCACAAAAAAAAGGTTGCTTATCCTTACGATAAACAACCTTTTAAATTTATAGTAGCTTAATTTTATTTCTTGCTATCCATTTTTTCTTTCAATGCTGACAATGCATCTAAATCACCTAAAGTAGATTTTTCAGAATTTTGGTTTATTGCTTTCACAGCTTGTGAAGTTGCAGATCCACCTTTTTTAGCAGCAGTTCCCGAACTTTTTACAGGAGTTGACGGTCTGTCATCACCTTCTTCAAAAGTTCTTGTATGAGAAACAACGATTTTTCTAGATTCTTTATTAAACTCGATAACTTTGAAATCTAATGTATCTTCAACTTTAGCATTTGTACCATCTTCTTTTTTAAGATGTTTAGCAGGGCAAATTCCTTCAACACCATAAGGCAATGAAACGATTCCTGATTTATCTTTGTTTTCAATGATTGTACCTTGGTGAACAGATCCTTCTCCGAAAATCGTTTCAAACACTTCCCATGGATTTTCTTCCAATTGTTTGTGTCCTAATGAAATTCTTCTGTTTTCTCTATCAATTTCAAGAACCACAACTTCCATTTCTTCTCCTACTTTGCAGAATTCAGATGGATGTTTGATTTTCTTTTGCCAAGACAAGTCAGAGATATGGATAAGTCCATCAACTCCTTCTTCTAATTCAACAAATACACCAAAGTTTGTAAAGTTTCTAACTTTTGCTTTGTGCTTAGTACTAACAGCATATTTTCCTTCAATTGCATTCCAAGGATCTGGCATTAATTGTTTAATACCCAATGACATTTTGCGCTCTTCACGATCCAAAGTAAGAATTACAGATTCAACTGTATCACCAACATTCATAAAATCTTGTGCTGAACGTAAATGTTGCGACCAGCTCATTTCTGAAACGTGGATTAAACCTTCTACTCCTGGAGCAATCTCTACGAATGCACCATAATCGGCCATAACAACAACTTTACCTTCAACTTTATCACCTACATTTAAGTCTGTGCTCAATGCATCCCACGGATGAGGCTGCAATTGTTTCATACCTAAGGCAATTCGTTTTTTATCATCATCAAAATCAAGAATAACTACATTGATTTTTTGATCTAATTCAACTATTTCTTCAGGGTGATTTACACGACCCCAAGATAAATCTGTAATATGAACCAAACCGTCAACACCACCTAAATCGATGAATACACCGTAAGATGTAATGTTTTTAACAGTTCCTTCCAATACCTGACCTTTCTCAAGACCTGAAATAATTGTTTTCTTTTGTTCTTCTAATTCTGCTTCAATTAATGCTTTGTGAGAAACAACAACGTTTCTAAACTCTTGATTAATTTTAACAACTTTGAATTCCATGTTTTTACCAACATAGATGTCATAGTCACGAATTGGTTTAACATCAATTTGAGAACCTGGTAAAAATGCTTCAATTCCAAAAACATCTACAATTAAACCACCTTTAGTACGACATTTTACAAATCCAGTAATAACTTCACCAGTTTTTAAAACATCATTAACTCTCAACCATGCTTTGTGCATTCTAGCTGTTTTATGAGAAACAACAAGCTGACCAAATTTGTCTTCTTGAACATCAACATAAACATCTACTATATCACCAACTTGTAAATCCGGATTGTATCTGAATTCAGATGTTGGGATAACACCTTCTGATTTGTAGCCAATATTGACTACAACTTCTTTTTTGTTTAGAGTAACAACCGTACCATCAATAACTTCTTTTTCATTGATAGAACTTAATGTGTTCTCATATCTATCCGAAAGTTCGGATCTTTCAATTTTGGTATAACCGTCTAATTCTAACGCTTCCCAATCAAAATCTGCAGTTCCCTGCCCTGTGTTTTCTGCCATTTTGGCTTTTTTAAATTTGTATCTCGTGTACTCCAAAAACGAGAGAGAATGAATAATATGCTGTTTTTAATCGGAGCTAACAGCTTTAATTTAAGGGTGCAAAGATAGTGACTTTTTTAATTCGTTCGACATATTTCATAAAAAAAAGCTACTCGGAAGTAGCTTTTTAATAATATTTAAATTTTGAACGCTTATTGTTCTGATAATTTTTTGTATTCTAAAGCTTTAGCGCTGTTTCCTAAACTTTTGTGTATTTGGTACAAAATTGTCAATACTGCTTTTTCTTCAGGATAAGTTTTAATGTAATTTTCTAGTGGAATTAAAGCTCTTTGATAAATTTGATTGCTTTGTTCCATCATTTTATCATATTTTGGATCTCCAAATTTTAATTGACTTGCTTCAGTTCTCATATCGCCAGCCCAAGTTACCAAATGCGCTCCAAGCTGATATTGAGCATCTGCATAATTAGGATCAATACTTAAGGCTTTGTTCAAAGATTCTTCTGCTTGTTGATCTTTATTTAAATCCATATAAATTGTTCCTATTACATAGTACAATAATTTATTATTCGGATCCTGACCAATTGCTTCATTCAAAGCTTTTTCTGCTCCTTCATTGTCTCCGGCATCAATTTTAGTTTGAACCATTTCCAATAAAATATCTTTACTAGCAGGATATTTAGCTTTACCAGTAGTCAATAATTCTTCGGATTTAGCATTATTACCAGCTTTTCTGTAAGCTTTTGCAGCAAGTGCGTAACTTTCTGCACCTCTGTAACCAGTAGCAGCTACTTTTTCATAGTTCATCGCTGCTTTGTCAAACTGCTCGGCTCTGTCATAAGATAGTGCTGCATTGAATAATGAATTTGTATCAATTTCGCCAATCGCATTAACAAAATTTACTGATGTTTCATAAATTTCAGCAGATTCCTTATACATTTTTGCGTTATAAAGCATTCCTGCCATAGCGTCAAGTTGGATTCTGCCGTTGTTTATTGAAGCTTTTATGTCTTCATCAAATTTATTGCTTTCATCAAATGACCTTTTATAAGCAGCTATTGCTTCATCAAATCCATTTTCACCAATCACTTTAACAAATTCAGGATCCTGAGAATTTAATCCTACACTCATAATAGAAGAATATATCTCTCCTTTTAAATACAAAGTTTTCGGACTGTCTTTAGTGTCTGGATGTGCTATTGCCAAATCAATGTATTCTTTTGCTTTAAGTAAAGAAGCCTTCGCTGCCACCATATCACCAGAAGCCATATAGCTAGGAAACTGATTTTTATATTCTACCGCTGCTGACGTTTCATTTTTCTTTTGAGCAAATGAAACCGTTGAAATTGTAAGTGCAATTCCTATTATCCCTATTTTATTCATATATATCATTTTAAACTTATTGATGCAAAAATATTAATTATTCCACATCGGCGTTTTCAATATCTGTGCCACTTTTATCTTCTTCACCCTCAGAAGCATCGTTTGATGTACTTTCAGCCTGTCCTTCAACACCTGTTTCAATAGCACCATCTACAATTCCTTCAACTGGTAAAATTGGATTTCCGTCTTCATCAAATTCCATTTCGTCTTCATCTTCACTTCTTGGAACTCTAGCAATGGCCGCAATCTCAGCATTTGATTTTAAGTTTATAAGTCGAACACCTTGTGCTGCTCTACCCATAGTTCTAATTGTATCAATATGCATTCGAATCGTAACACCACTTTTGGTGATGATCATCAAATCTTCTTCGTCAGTTACATTTTTAATTGCTAAAAGCGGTCCTGTTTTATCAGTAATGTTTAAAGTTTTAACACCTTTTCCACCTCTGTTTGTAATTCTGTAAACTGGTTCCTTATCTTCTGGATCATTCAAATAAGTTCGCTTGCCATATCCTTTTTCAGATACAACTAAAATTGTAGAGAAAATATCCTCCAAAGCAATCATTCCTAT
>JBBSUQ010000025.1:0-24518 GCA_038234235.1 Flavobacteriales bacterium | reverse complement strand
GGACGTTCTAAAAAATACATTTCTGGACGTTCTAAAAAATACATTTCTGGACGTTCTAAAAAATACATTTCTGGACGTTCTAAAAAATACATTTCTGGACGCGATAAAAAATACATTTCTGGACGCGATAAATCGGCGTCCCTACATGTATTTTTTTAAATATTTGAAATATAAATCCAATTGGTGATTGCCAATGGATTCTATTTTACCATCGACCACGGTGAATTTTACAATGCTTGTTTTCATATCCAACATATTGCCTTGGCTCACAAAAAACATTGCTTTTTTGCCTTCTTCTACGCTTCCGTAATTTTTATCAATACCCAATATTTCACAGGCCGATAAACTAATAGAACGTATTGCTTCTTCTTCAGTTAACCCGTAAGCCATTGCTGTTCCTGCTAAATATGGAATGTTTCTGGCGTTCATTGTTTCCATATTGCCTTCATTTTGCAGACAGAATTGTACTTTTTCTTTTTGCAACAAATACGGTAATCTAAACTGAATATCAATGGGATCATCTTCATTTTCTGGCAATGAATGTGTTCTTGTAACCATTACTGGAATATTGGCATCTTTAATTCTTCTTGCAATTAAATGGCTTTCATAACCCCCAACTATTACTGGAAATTTTAATTCCATGTTTTTACTGAAATCAATGATATCTAATAATTGCTGAATATTATCGGCATGAATGTAAACTCTTTTAACACCATTAAAACATGCTTTCATGGCTTCAAAACGTGCATCAAATTTTGGTTCTTTAGCATCTGAGTATGCTTTTGCATCATTGAAAAAAGTTTTTATCTTATCTTTCTCTTCCGCATATTTATCATTTCCTTTTTTACTGGAAGATTCTTCCCACCAATTTCCACCGCTAATATCTGTAGGCCAATTTAAATGTATGCCATCATCTGCCACAACTGTTGCATCTTCCCAATTCCAGCCGTAAGACCTCATGATACTAGAACTGCCCGAAATTTTTGCGCCCCTCGGAGTTGTTTGTATTAAAAGGATACCATTAGACCTCACCGTCGCAATAACTTTCGATTCTGCATTGTAGGCAATTTGAGTTCTAATATTCGGATTAAATTGTCCAACTTCATCATAATCGTTGGTAGCACGAACAGACTCAATTTCTGTGATACCTAAAGTACTATTTGGAGCCACGAATCCGGGATAAACATGCATTCCTTTTAAATCAAGAATTGTATCCCAATCTTCTTGTTTATAAGAAAAAGCTAAAGAATTTCTTACCAAAGTAATGATATCATTTTCCACTCCGATTGCAGCACTTTCTACAATATTCCCATTTCCAACATGCAAATAAGCATTCAAAAACAGTTTTTTTCCATTTTGTGAGAAAACTAAATTTCCAATGAACACAAAAATTATTAATCCAATTAATTTCATATCAATGCGTGTTTTCTTCATTCGTTCCTTCCTCTCCTATTGTGTCACAGTGAAAAAATTTCTCTTTTTTCTTAGTGAAATTCTGTTTTTCTGCTCCCCCATCATTGTCTTTAAGCATTTTTGCGATTATTCTAGCCTTTTCAGCTCTATTGCGAATAAGTGCAGCCTGATAAGATTGTAAACTGTAAAGTATTTGTCCGTCGACAATTGTATATTCAACAATGGCGTTTATGCTTAAAGGATTTGCCGACCAAATTACAATATCTGCATCTTTACCAACCTTTATACTTCCCATTCTATCGTCTAGGTGTAACATTTTAGCAGGATTTAAAGTCACTAATTTCCAAGCTTCCATTTCTGGCATCCCACCATATTTCATTGTTTTTGCCGCTTCTTGATTCAAACGTCTAGCCATTTCAGCATCATCAGAATTTATGGCAACTAAAACTCCTTGATTGTACATTAATTTTGCATTGTAAGGAATTGCATCATTCACTTCAAATTTGTAAGCCCACCAATCACTAAAAGTTGATCCGGCAACTCCGTGTTGAGCCATTTTATCTGCAACCTTGTAACCTTCTAAAATATGAGTGAATGTGTTAATTTTAAAATGGAGTGAATCCGCAACGTGCATAAACATATTAATTTCTGACTGCACATAAGAATGGCAGGTGATAAACCTTTCTCCTTGCAAAATCTCATAAAGTATGTCAAGTTCCAAATCTCTTCGTTTTACATTTCCTTCTCCATTTCCCTCAGAATCATTCTTTTGCTTGGTTTTTTGTTCGTGGTATTTCAATGCACGATCAAAAGCATCATAATAAACTTGCTCAACACCCATTCTTGTTTGCGGAAATCTAATGGTATTGTTATCACCCCAATTTGCTTGTTTTACATTTTCACCAAGCGCAAATTTTATAAATTTCGGCGCATTTTTTATGAGCATATTTTCACCGTCATATCCCCACTTTAATTTAATAAGTGCAGACTGCCCGCCAATAGGATTGGCCGAACCATGCAATAATTGCGCTGCCGTTACTCCACCTGCCAATTGTCTGTAAATATTTATATCATCAGGGTCAATCACATCACCAATGTTCACTTCCGCAGAAATTGATTGTCCGCTTTCATTTACACCTTTAGATATTGCAATGTGCGAATGTTCATCAATGATGCCTGATGTAACAAATTTCCCCTTTGCATCAATCACAATTGCGTTGTTGGGCGTTACAAAATCTTTGTTACCCACAAATTCTATTTTTCCGTTTTTAAGAATTAAAGTACCGTCGTTTATTACGGCTTGTTCTTCATTTGTCCAAATAGTGGCATTTCTTATTACAATTGTTTGGTTCTCTACTAAAGAATCTCGACCGTATGCCATATTTGGAAACCAAGAATTAGGTATTTGAAAAAGTGAGTCATTAGCGAGTTCATTTTTCTTTGCGTCAGAATCTGGTTTAACCTTTTCTTTGAATTTTTCGTTTTTTATAGCAGACCATTTTACCCATTCGCCATTCGCCAAGGTTCCGTCTCCTTCAAAAAGCCCGAATTTATCTTTTACTTTCGCATGTAAATTAATGCTCCCTTTATGGTTTTCGTCGTAAATAAAAAATTGCAAACTAATGTCATTTTCCACCAACTTCAATTTAACATCAGAATAGACTGTATCTAATTTAACTTCTCCTGTTTTCTCGTTTCTAGTTTGTTTAAAATAGCGAACTTTTGCTTTCGGTTCATTTACAGTTCCTTCAACAATTAGCGGATATTGAATATTGCCAAGTAACATATTATACTTTCCGCGGATATCAATGTTTTGATTTTTGATTTTTACATCTCTTTGTCCCAATAACCAATTCTCTGCAATTTTCGCTTCTTCTTTTAAAGGATTTTTATCGTAAATTACAAACGAAGCATATTTACCTTCTTCTACACTTCCCAATAATTTTTCTTGACCTAATAATTTGGCAACATTTATGGAAAGTGCTTTTACCATTTCGGCTTCTGAAAGTCCGCATTTAATTGTTTTTCTAATGTTGGACCAGAAGGTTTTAGCATCTTTAATTTTATCAGTAGAAAAAACAAATTCGATACCTGCATTTTTAACCAAACCAGCATTAAAAGGTGCCAATTCCCATTCTTTCAGTTCTCTTAGTGAAATATGTCTCGAAACGTAAGGATCGGCGACATCATAGTTTTGAGGATAATTTAGCGGCAGCACTAATTTTTGATTTTTGAGCGTACTCCCTTTTTCCGTAGATTTTAATTTATCTAAGTAAGCATATTCTTGTCCAGAGCCAAAAATCACGAAAGGGATTGAAAATTCTTCTGAAATCTTCATTACTCTCAATGTTTCGTACTTATCGTCGGTTCTAAATAATTTAGGTAAGTTTTTTTGCTTCATTAAAGCCTCCAAAGATAAATTGCTGGTTATGTCCTTGGATTTTTCGTACCAATTTAAATCATAAAACATTTGTCGCACCAAAGCAATAACTCCCATTTGCGAAGATGGATAAGTTTGGTTGGATTTACCTTTTGATAACGAGAAGAACGAAAAAGCATTGGAAACTAAAATTTGGTTGGAGACTTCATTAAAACCTAAACTAACCAATGCTCCACTTCCTCTTGCAATACCATCGTCTTGATGAGAAACAGCATAACCAAATCCCATTTCAGAAAATCTTTTATTTTCAGTTTCAGATACACTGTATAATTCCGCACCATTATTTTCTGGGTGAATCGATTCATTCCAATAAAAACTTTTCTCCTTCGTAGAATTTAATTGTGACTTATTTCCTTGTGATTTGTAAATCAATGGAGTTATTCCAATAGAAGTATAAAGTTCAATAAAGGATGGAAGAATATACTTTTCAGAACAGTCAATTTCTATAACATCTCTTGGTTTGATAAGCTTTTTTCCGATGGAGACTATTTTGTTTCCATGAACCAAAATTTGCACACCTTCTATTAATTCTCCTAACTGATTGTAATAAGATGCATTGGTTAATAGATATTTACCATATTCCGAATTTTTTAAACCATTTTGAGGTTGAAGAATTTCTTGGGAAAATAATGTATTAAAGAAAAACAATAACAAAAAACAAATTGAACTCCGAACCATAGGTATCTTTCATGAAATTAAGTTGTAAAGTTACCAAAATATGTTAAATTAAAATATGTTAAATTTATTTTGAGCTAGAAATAGTTTTAAACTTTTTTACAAGTATTAAAGAAAGAAAAAAGCTTAATTTTGGCACAAATATTAAAAATGGAAGAAAACGTATTTTATAACATTTTAAGAGCCTCACATTCTGGGTTGCGCTGGGTTGCATTAATTCTTTTAATTGCTGCAATTGTTAATGCGGCAGTTTCACTAAAATCAGGTTATTATAAGAAAAAAGATAAAATGCTGAATTTGTTTGCAATGGTTATTTTGCATCTTCAATTTCTTATAGGTGCTTTTTTATTAATGACCTCTCCTAAAGTTAGCTATCATGCTGGTTGGATTGCGGAAAAACCTGGAATATATAGATTTTATGGACTAGAACATTTATTAGGAATGTTAATCGCAATCGTTTTAATAACTATTGGAAGGAAAAAAGCGGAAAATACAATTGCAATAAACGCGAAGCATAGAAAAATAATGGTTTATTATTTAATTGGTCTTGTCATAATTTTAGCTATGATTCCTTGGCCGTTCCGGGCTAATCTAGGTGGCACATGGATGTAATAAAAAAATTTAAATATCATATTTTTGGAGTGTTTTCTATATTGATGACTATCAGTTGTGGAACTGAGGTTGGAAAAACAGCAAATTACAACTCTAGTTTAGAAGAAAAATATACTCCACCAGTTTCTGGTAAAGATTTATTTGCTACAAATTGTTCTTCCTGTCACGGAATGGATGGCAAGCTAGGAGCATCAGGTGCTAAAAATTTATCAAGAAGTAAAATCTCAGACGAAAGAATTGTTAAGATTATAAATACAGGGAAAGGTGCAATGCCGCCATTCGGCTACACAATAAACACACCTACCAAAATGGATTCGCTTGTTGAATTCGTAAAAAGTTTAAGAAAATAAATGCAAGAAGGACATGTAACCGTTGATGCGGTAGAAGAACACTGCGTACTCGTAGGTGTTATTACTCAAGAAATTAATGAAGAAATTGCCCAAGAATACTTAGAGGAACTGGCGTTTTTGGCCGAAACCGCTGGTGCAATAACGGACAAAATTTTTCTACAAAAACTACCTTACCCAAATCCTAAAACTTATGTGGGAAAAGGAAAACTAGAAGAAATTAGAGAGTATATTAAAGAAAAAGCCATTGAACTGGTTATTTTTGACGATGAATTGTCTCCTTCACAACTCAGAAATATTGAAAAAACACTAGAAGTTAAAGTCCTTGACAGAAACAATCTCATTTTAGATATTTTTGCGAGCAGAGCCCGAACATCTCATGCTAAAACGCAGGTAGAACTGGCGCAACTGCAATATCTACTTCCCCGACTAACAGGAATGTGGACGCATTTGGAACGCCAAAAGGGTGGAATTGGAATGCGTGGTCCAGGTGAAACTCAAATTGAAACAGATAGAAGAATTATACAAACTAAAATAGCTTTATTAAGAGAGAAATTAAATTCTATTGATAAACAAATGGCTATTCAAAGAGGAAACAGAGGTCAGTTGGTTCGTGTTGCATTGGTTGGATATACAAACGTGGGCAAAAGTACCTTGATGAATGCTTTGAGTAAATCAGAAGTATTTGCTGAGAACAAACTTTTTGCAACTTTGGATACTACGGTAAGAAAAGTAGTAATTCATAATCTACCATTCATTTTGACCGATACAGTTGGATTTATAAGAAAATTACCTCATCAATTGGTTGAATCATTTAAATCTACGCTTGATGAAGTTAGAGAAGCAGATTTAATTGTACATGTCATAGATATTTCTCATGCTAATTTTGAAGATCAGTACAATACGGTAAATGAAACATTGGCGGAAATAGATAAAACTGAAAAACCACACATGCTCGTTTTTAATAAAATTGATGCCTATTCAGACAATCAAATTGAAATAGACCCGGATGATTATGATGCAGATGAAAAAAGCGCACCAAGTCTTTCAGATCTTAAAAAATCATGGATGTCTAAAATGAGTGAAACTCCTGTTGTATTTATATCTGCAGAAAACAAAGAAAATTTTGAAGAACTGAAAGATGTACTTTACGAAGAAGTGAAACGCATATTTAAAATTCGTTATCCTTACAACGATTTTCTTTTTTAAATACAAATCTTAGTAATAATTCTTGGCAAAAATCCTTGTAAAAAATACTTACTAAATATTTTCTAAAAAAAATGGACGACCTTAAGCCGTCCATTTTTTAATTCTATAAACTTTCTATCTTATTCGGTTACAACTTGTACAAATCCGTGTCCTGTTAAAATGTCTCCATTAAAGCCAGTTGCTTCATATTTGTAAAAGTACGTTCCATCTTTAACAGGATCACCTCCTTTATTTTTGCCATCCCAACCAGGGTTGGCGCTTTTCTCTTCAAATACAACTTCCCCCCATCTGTTGATTATTACTAAATCTAAAGTTTCAACATTTATCAATTCAAGGAAGAAAATATCATTGTTATTATCTCCATTAGTAGTAATAATATTGGGAATATTTACGATGATTGGAGCAGGAACTATTGGTAAAATACAAGTTCCATTATCAATTGTTGCAGTAGAGTCATAATTTAATGCAATAGGATTTGTACATCCACAAATACTTATGCTAATAGCAAGAGAAACAGTGTCGTTACAAGATGCAACACCATTTGAAGCTACCATTTGAACTACTGAACTAGTAACAAATGTTTGGGTAACATTATTTAAATCATTTGTTACAGTTGAATTACCATTTCCAAAATCCCAGAAATAAGTATTTGAATTTTGGCTATTGTTTGTAAAGACTACTGATAGGGGACTACACCCTCCTGTAACGTTTGCTGTAAAATCTGCAACAGGAACATCTTCAGTATCTACAAAAGCACTATCACTCACCATACAAACATTATCAGATATTGTAAGGTTATACCAGCCTCCCCCTAAATTAGTAATTACACTTGCATTCGGATACATTGTAGTTGTATCAGGAGTTGGTCCAGACCACATATATTGAATAGTACCTGTATTTCCACTAACGAAAGCTGTAGCATATCCGTTCGGATCACAGGTTGCTGGTCCGGTGAGTATGGAGTCGATTATCAGTGTTTGATTTAAAGTCAAAGTAACCGTGTCAGTTCCTGAATAACCACAAGAATTTGTTGCCGTAACAATATAATCAATACTGCCAGTTGGGCCAGGACTTACTGTAGGGAAATACGCTGAAGTTCCTGTTTGACCATCTTGCCAGACATAGGTAAACGGTCCAAACTGACCAGTGGCAAATGCGCTAAGTAGAATTGAATCATTCACACATGGCACAATTGTATCGTGGTCATCTATGGTAACTATTATTGAGTCTAAAATATATAAAATTCCGGTTGAGACTAAGGTATCACCACAAGAAGAAATAGTTGTTGCAGTAAAAATAATAAACTCTCCATTATCAGGAATACCATCAGCAAAAGGATTGATAGTTAAAGTAACTGAATCTTGACCAGGCAAGAAAACAACTGGATTGGGAAGATTAGCGAAATCTGTCCCCATTGTTGCAGTTCCACCTACTGTATAATTTACAATTAATGTATCTCCTGATTGTGAAATAGGTCTGATAAAAGTTATATCGGCTGATGTGCAACCTTCAAAAACTGAAGTATCACCAGCAACTGTAGGCGCTACTGAAATTTCAATTGCTTCTGATGCAAAACTGTTTGCTTGTAAAAACACACCTGAATCGTATGCCTGATCTCCTACATTTGCAATACATAATTTAATATGATAAGTCTGTCCGCATTGTACTGAAGCATTCGCTGATAATAAAGTTGTCGTGCCATCATATTCAATTGCGTTTCCATAAGCAGCGCCGTTTAAATTATTTACATAATAAGCAGTATTTGATGATGGACCAACATTATTTATTGTTACAGGAGTTGTACTGCCAGGAACGACAGCTAAATTTACAGCTCCAAACTGGTAAGGACCAGCAAAACCTGGACCCGAAAGAAAAAATCCAAATGCATCATTATAAGATGAGGGTGAAAACTCCGGGTATTCATCAGAGCCAAAAACATAATTAAATAAAATTGTATCTCCTGACGGAATAAAATCAAATTCTAAAACTACTCCGTTAGTAACTGTAGCAGAAGCAATTGAGTTTAAATCTGCATCATATGAAACAATAGGTGTGGCTGGATTATTATCTGTAAAAGACCCTTGACTATTTGGCCCAATTGCAGCAATGCCATTTCCAGTTGTCAATAATACGCCATTAGGAATTGGAAAAGTTGTTCCCGCTGCATCAAAATATGTAACGTTTCCCTGCACTACGTTTGCATTTCCTGGATTGCCATTTATTGTAATATTTGAAGCAGTTACTCCAAAACCAAGCAAAACATTCTGAACCAAATTGGCAGGAGTTTGCGTATTTTGAATTGTAATTTGAGAATATACTGTGGTGGTGGAAAGAATTAATGTTAACAGATAAAATAGTGTATTTTTCATAATTGTTTTTTTGTTGCTTTAATGTAGACTTAGATACTTATTAAAAGGTTGCTTTTGTATAAATCTTTTTTAAAAATTTTTTTTCGTGCTCTAATTTACTTAATTATTTAGCATTTTTGTAAGAAAATTAATATTTCTATGGAAAATACACAATTATATATTAAAAATAACAAAGAAAAATTTCTTGATCAATTAATAGAATTATTAAAAATACCATCTGTTTCAGCAGATAAAAATTATTCAAAAGAAGTAAAACAGACTGCAGATGCAGTAAAGAATTATTTAGAAATAGCAGGAGCTGATAATGTTGAACTATGCGAAACCAAAGGTTACCCAATAGTATATGGTGAAAAAATGATTGATCCTTCGTTGCCGACAGTTTTGGTTTACGGACACTACGACGTTCAGCCCGCAGATCCGGTTGAACTTTGGGACTCACCACCTTATGAACCAATTATTAAAAAAACAGAAATCCATCCAGAAGGAGCAATCTTTGCTAGAGGTGCCTGTGATGATAAAGGTCAGATGTTTATGCACATAAAAGCTTTCGAAGCAATGATGACTTCTAATGAATTGCCTTGTAATGTTAAATTTATGATAGAAGGTGAAGAAGAAGTGGGAAGTGAAAATCTCGGAAATTTTGTAAAGGAAAATCATGCGAAATTGAAAAATGATGTAATTCTGATTTCCGATACTGGCATGTTGGCAATGGATACACCTTCAATTACTACAGGTTTAAGAGGATTAAGCTACGTAGAAGTTGAAATAACCGGACCCAACAGAGATTTGCATTCAGGATTGTATGGAGGTGCAGTTGCCAATCCTATAAATATTCTTGCTAAAATGATTGCAGATTTACACGATGAAAATCAACACATTACTATTCCTGGATTTTATGACGATGTTGTTAATTTGAGTGACGATGAACGTGCCCAAATGGCAAAAGCGCCTTACAATGAAAAAGCTTATGAAAAGTCGATAGGAATTGATGCTGTTTTTGGCGAAAAAGGATATACAACAATGGAACGAAATTCTATTAGACCAACTTTGGATGTTAATGGAATTTGGGGAGGATATATCGGAGAAGGGGCAAAAACTGTAATTGCAAGTAAAGCTTATGCCAAAATATCTATGAGATTGGTGCCAAATCAAGCGTCAGATAAAATCACCAAATTATTTCAAACTTATTTCGAAAATGCTGCACCAAAAGGAACAAAAGTTAAAGTAACACCTCACCATGGTGGCGAACCAGCTGTTACGCCGATTGATTCTGATGGCTACCGAGCTGCAAGCAAAGCTTATGAAAAAACTTTTGGCAAAAAACCAATACCTGTAAGAAGTGGTGGAAGTATACCTATAGTTTCAATGTTTGAAAAAGAACTCAATTCAAAAACTGTAATGATGGGTTTTGGTTTGGACAGCGATGCAATTCATTCACCAAATGAACATTTTGGTATAGCAAATTATTACAAGGGAATAGAAACAATTCCTTACTTTTACAAATATTTCACGGAAGCAAATTCAAAATAAAATGTTAAAAAAAATTATATATTTAGTAGGGTTATTGTTTGTTTTTTCAGCATGTAACGACTTTGAAGACTTGAATTTTAAAAATTTTCAAGGCATTCAGTTTGATAAGTTTGAAAACAATGAAGTTTTTTTTACGGCTAATTTCGAAGTTGAAAATCCAAATAGATTTAATTTGACGCTTAAACCTTCAGATGTTGATATTTTTGCAGATGGCAATTATTTAGGTAAAGCTTTTTTATTGAAAAAAGTTAAACTTAAAAAAAGAAGTTCGGGAGTTTATGCGGCACCATTGAAATTGAAACTTGAAGGCGGACAACTTTTAAAACTATTAACTTTGGTTAAGAAACCTAGTGTTGAGTTAAAAATTTCGGGTAAATTAAAAGGTGCCGTTGGCATTTTTTCTAAAAAATTCGATATTGAAAAGACCAAAACAATAAGTGGCGCTGACTTGAAATTGGACGGACTTTTCGGGAAAGGTTCATAGAGAAACAGGCTTTAATTATAGGTTTTTCTAGTAACGTTTATTTTCAATCTTCGATATATATCCGATGAACTCTTTGCGAAAATCCGGTGAGGATATCATAAGGTATTGTTCCGGCTCGTTTGGCAAATTCTATAATATTCTGATATTCTCCTATAATTTCAATCTCATTTTTTGGTTCAGCATTTAAACCTGTAACATCAACAATTATCATATCCATGCAAACTTTGCCTAAAACCGAACAGAATTTATTTTTCAAATATACGCCACCTTTGCCCTCACCTAGAGTTCTTTTAAAACCGTCTCCATAACCTACGGGAACTATTGCAATTGTCATATCTTGCTTTGCCACAAATGCACAATTGTATCCCACGCATTCTCCTTTTTTAATTTCTCTTATCTGACTAATTGCCGAATACCAAGAAATAACTGGCTCTAATTTTTCTGCATGTAAATTTGAAATACCATACATTGCAATTCCTAACCTAACCATATCAAATTGACCTTGTCTGTGATTCAAAACTCCTTCTGAATTGAGAATATGTTTGGTGACATTATATCCTAGTAAAGATTCTAATTTATTGGCAGCTTTTTCGAATAAATTCAACTGCTCTAAGGTAAAACCAGTACTTTCTTGGTTATCAGAGTCAGCCAAATGCGAGTAAACAGATTTTACATATACTTCTGGCTGACTTAAAACTGCTTCTGCAATTTCATTAATATCTTCTAGCAGAAAACCTAATCTGTTCATTCCAGTATCCAGTTTTATATGAATAGGATAATTTATTTTTTGAGAGACAATTAATTCTTCCACAAACTCATTGAGTTGATCAAATGAGTAAATAGCTGGCTCAAGATTAAAGTTAATACAATCCTCAAAAGCTTCTGACTCTGCATTCATCACCAATATTGGAGTTTCCGAATCAAAACTTCTAAGCTCTACGCCCTCATCGGCATAAGCCACTCCGAAATATTCAGTTCCTATATTTTTTAAAAATCCACTAATTTTTTCAATTCCATTGCCATAAGCCGAAGCTTTAACCATCGCTAATATTTTAGTTGTTGGCTTGAGTAATGATTTTATGAATGTTAAATTATGACGAAGTGCTGAAAGATTAATTTCAATAAAAGTTTTGTGTTTTTTAATTCTAAATTGCTGAGCTAATTTCTGCATTTGTAAAGATCTAGAACCTTTAATTAAAATGACTGAATCTTTAAAATCAATTGGTAAAATAGCATCATTGTCAAAGAATATTAGTTGATCTGGTTTAAATGCGTCTACAAGTTCTGTGATTTCTGTTTGGTCTTTTTGAGTGTTCTTATCTAATCCTAAAATTACGATACGTTTTCTATTTTTTGCAATTGACAGCTGATATTCCAAAGACTGCAAAAGCGCATCCTTGTCCATATTGTAAGTATCGTTAAGAATTAAATTGTTTTGAATACCGTCAAACTGCTCCATTCGCATGGCGAGAATTGGTAAATCTTTTATAGATTCTTCCCATTCGGCACTGGTTATATCAAACTCTTCGCAAACTAAATGTGTCGTTTTTAAATTTTCGAGTTGAATAGAATTATAATTTTTCTTTTCAATCTCAATTTCTTTAGACGAAAACTTAACATTCTCCAGTGTTTCTTCAATAATTATCTTACAATCAGAATCGAGGTTCGCTGTAAAAAAGTTTTTTTGAGTATTCCGAAATAAAATTAATTTCTCTGTTAAATGCACTTTCCAATCGGCAAAATTATACCGATGGGCCTGACCGAAACCTGTAAAAACACCATAAGTTGGATCAATCATTTTTTCAAGAATTTCCATTTCTCCTTCTTGAGATATACCAACTTCAATTAATGCCAAATTATAATTATCGGTCATTTCCAACAAAGAAAGTGCTACACCTAGTTGCGAATTATAGCTTTTCGGACTGCGGACAATTCTATATTTTCGCTTTAAAAAATGATACAAATATTCTTTTACAGTAGTTTTACCATTGCTTCCTGTGATGGCAATAACGGGATAACGAAATTGTGAGCGGTGATAGGTTGCCAATTTTTGGAGCGCTTCTAATCCATTCGAAACCAGAACAAAAATACAATCTTTATAAATTTCTAAATCTGGTAATTCACTGACAATAAAAACGCGAATACCTTTTTCGAAAGCTGCGAAAACAAATTCATTGCCATCTCTAAAATTGCCCTTTAAACTAAAAAAAGCAGAATTTTCAGTGATTAAAATTTTTCTTGTATCGGTATGTATCTGCGTTATTTTTTCAACTGTAGAATTACCATACAATTCACCTTCAACTATTTGAATAAAATCTTTTATGGAATAATCTAAATTCAATTTTGCAGTTTATAAATAAGTTTATTCTTTTATGGCTCTTGACAACAAGCTTATAACTGCCAACACCACAATAAAAAGTTGAGTTGCAGTTTCATCAGACAATTTAGAACCATCTTCATCTTCTACACCTAATTCCATTGACATGAATTGTAATAAATGAGCCTGATCACAAAAATCTTCGAGCACGTCTTCATCTTCTGTATCAAAATAAGCATCCAAAACTTCATTGAAAGGTTCGCTGAACTCGTCAATCATTTCTTCGTTAATTAATCCGATATTTAAATTTTCTTGAGCGTATGCTTCACTAATCAAAACGAAATAATATATAATCAATCCTTCTAATTCTTCATTTTCATACTCCATTGCAGCGGACATGGCATAACCACACAAATCTGGTTGTTGAAGTGCATATTTTTCTGAAATTTCTTCTAGCTGATCGTCATTTAAATTATCAACAATATCTATTGCCTTTTCTATACTTGAAAGCGATACCTGGTTCATGCTTTTTATTTTTTGTTATTATATTTTTCTCGAAATTACTAGTTTTAATCTGAATAGTTAAGTTTTTTGGTGAAGAGATTGACTATGAGAAAACGAATTGGTAAAACAACCTCCTTTAATTTTTTTATATTTGATCTTCCTTATAAAATAAAATGCAACACTTTAATAAAGATTTTTGTCAGTTTTTCATAGACTTAGCTCCAAATAATCATAAAGATTGGTTTGATGAAAATCGAAACAGATATGAACAAAATATTAGAGAACCATTTAAAAAATTTGTGCAACATATCATTTCTGAAATTTCTAAACTTGATAATTCTTTCAAAGATTTAGAAGCCAAAGATTGTATTTTTAGAATAAACAGAGACATTCGTTTTTCAAAAGATAAAACTCCGTATAAAATGATGGTTTCTGCAGTTGTTTCTCCTAATGGTAAAAAAGACAGAGCAATTAATGGAGTTTATTTCGAACTCGGACCAGAGTTTGTTTCAATTTACGCAGGTGTTTATGAAACTGAAAAAGAAAATACACTGCGAATTAGGAACAAAATAGCCGACAATCTTAAAGAATTCGACAAGCTTATAAACGATAAAGATTTCACGAAAACCTTTGGGGAAATTTTAGGCGATAAAAATAAAATTATTCCCAAGGAATTGAAAGCAGCCGCAGAAAAACAACCGCTAATTTTCAATAAAAACTGGTATTTTAGAACTCAATTTCCAGCCAGTTTAATTACAGAATCGAAATTAAGCGATACAATAATCAAAGCATACAAAACGAGCAAACCCATACAAGAATTTTTTAACGAAGCAATAAAATAAAATTTAAATAAAGTAATCACAAAAGGTAATCAGAAAAGGCATGAAAAAACTAACATTTATATTTTCGCTATTATTAGTATTTACAACTTTAGCACAAAAAAAAGAACTCACACTTTCTGATGCTGTTTTGCAACAATACAGAAATTTTGCACCCAATCAAATACGCTATTTTCAATGGATTCCAAACACCGATTGTTATGTTTATATTGACAAAGGAACAAACTTAATGAAAGCATCTGCTGGAAATACTGATGCAAAATCTATTCTTTCTATTACAGAATTTAATTCTAGTTTAGGAGCTGACATGAAAGGTTTCTATAACCTAGAATTTAAAAATGAAAATGAATTTTACCTGAGTGATGGCGCTAATTTTTACAGCTACAATACAGTGACTAAATCAGGTAAAAAACTATACGAACTAACAGAAAATGCTGAAAATGGCTTGTTGCACCCGAAAACAGGAAATACAGCTTTTACAAAAGAAAACAATGTTTACCTAACTACTGAAAAAGGCGAAATTGCGATAACAAGTATTCAAGATAAAAACATTGTTAGCGGCCAGGCAATTGCGAGAAGCGAATTTGGTATAACTGGAGGCTTATTCTGGAGTCCTAATGGAAAAATTCTTGCTTTCTATCAAAAAGATGAATCTAAGGTGGCAGACTATCCATTACTTGATAACAACACGTACCCAGGAAAATTGATTTCTATAAAATATCCGATGGCTGGTCAAGATTCAGAACGTGCAAAAGTTGGTTTGTATAATTTGGAGTCTAAAAAACTGAATTATTTTTCGGCAAGAAATGGAGAAGAAAATTATTTATCTAACTTAAGTTTTACGCCCGATGAAAAATTTGTTTTGGTGGCAGAAGTAAACAGAGATCAAAATCACATGTGGCTAAATTTGTTTAATGCTGAAACTGGCGAATTTGTTAAAACACTTTTTGAAGAAACCAATGATAAGTGGGTAGAGCCTGAACATCCAGCCTTTTTTCCAAGTGAAACATCAAATAATTTTGTTTGGATTTCTGAAAAAGATGGTTTCAATAATCTATATTATTATGATTTAAATGGAAAATTGATAAAACAATTAACGGCCAATAAATTCGTGACAAAAGACATTGTTTCTGCAGATAAAAAAGGAGAAAATATTTACTTTTATGCAACTGGTCAATCGCCACTTAATACCATGCTTTACAAAGTTTCAATTGGTGGAAATCAAGAATTAGTTACACAAATTGAAGGCACACACAGTTGCAGTTTGAGCGGTGACGGCAATTACATTTACGATACCTATTCTAACCATTCGGTTCCTTCTGTAAATCAAATTTTGACAAATAAAGGGAAAGAAATTAAAGTTTTAATGAAAGGTAACACTAGCCTAAACGAATATAAAATTGGCGAAACCGAAATTGGTAAATTAAAAGGAAATGATGGATCTGATTTATATTACAGAATTATAAAACCATCTAATTTTGATCCGTCGAAAAAATATCCAGTTCTGGTTTATGTTTATGGCGGACCACATGCTCAGTTAATTACAAATTCATGGCTTGATGGTTCTAGTTTATGGATGCATTGGATGGCAGAGCAAGGTTACATTATTTTCACCGTTGACAATCGAGGTTCTGGAGAAAGAGGATTTGCATTTGAAAGTCAAATACACCGTCAATTGGGAACATTAGAAATGGAAGATCAACTCACAGGTGTCGCATTTTTGAAAACATTACCTTACGTAAATCCAGATAAATTAGCGGTGCATGGTTGGAGTTATGGAGGATTTATGACCACCTCATTAATGCTCAGAAAACCCGGAACATTTAACGTTGGTGTTGCAGGCGGACCAGTTACAGATTGGAAATATTATGAAATAATGTACGGTGAAAGATACATGGACCGACCTCAACAAAATCCAGAAGGATATAAAAACAATAGTTTAATGGAATATGTAAATAACCTACAAGGAGATTTACTATTGATTCATGGAACAGTGGACGACGTTGTTGTAATGCAACACAACCTTGCTTTGGTTCAAAAATTTATAGAAAACGGCGTACAAATGGATTTCTTCCCCTACCCGATGCATAAGCATAATGTTTCGGGCAAAGACCGTGTCCATTTGATTGAAAAGATATTGACTTATATTATTGAGAAGAATTAGAAAGAATTTTAATAAGTTAAGATCTTAATCTGCTATTTATTTGCTAAAAAAGGAGAGAAATCCTCGAACACTCCGTTGTTGTAAATAGAAAGTTGATAAAAGTTTAAAACAGTAAATAAAAAGAGTAAAACGACTATACTCCATCTCCAACTGGTATTCCATACATAACGTATAAAACATGCCAACCCGAAAGCATAAACGGGATAACTTTGCACCAAAGCTCGTGTGGAGTAACTTGCGCCATATCTCCAATCAGACCAGGCAATTATTATCCAAATATTTATTAATCCGAAGGTTAAAATACTTCGTTTAAAATCTTCTCCTCTCATTTTAAAATACCCAAGTATCATTAAAATAGCAACGGGCGTATACAAAAACCAACCTTTTTCTGGGCCTACCAAAACTCTAAACCACGGATTAAAGAAAAACCATTTGCTCCCCACATCAAAAATAAATTTACCTGTTGTGTGGTGCCAATATAAAATTTGGGGCAACATGGCAATAGAACCAGCCAAGGCGGCGAAAATAATGTGCGATTTGTTTCTACCAACGATTTGCCATTTTTCTTTTCTAATTACTTTGTTTGTCGTATTCCAGAGAATAGGAATAAATATCATAACCAATTCTGTAGGTCTGCAAATTGTTGCCAATCCTATAACTCCACCGATAAGTAGCGCAAATTTCAGTTTTTGATTTTGGTGCCATTTTATAGTTGCCCATATCAATATTGAATACAGAGGGAAAATAAATGCATGACTCATGGCGCCATCTATGGAAGTATATTGAATTAAATTGGATGTTAAACCTAAAAATAAAAGAGTGTATGCCACAACATTCTCTTCGAAAAAACGTAAGAGTACATTCCGTAAAATTAAAAGTCCTAAAAAGACGGAGAGAATTGCTCCAAAAAGAATGGAATATTGATAAGGTGCAGAAAAACCATCTGCAGCATATTTAGAATTTTTTGCAATGAAATGACCTATTAAAAAGTAAGGAGTTTGTAAGATGGCAACACCTCCGAGGTATTTATTTGTGTATTGGCCGTTTTCTAACGGAATAGCTTGATAAAATTGGCCCCCAGTTACATGATAAATTGAATCAATTTTTGGCACCCATTTCAGTTCACTTACATCATTATATATAAAGGTAGAAGGCAAATACATATAATATCCAAATGCATCCCAAGATGTAGCATTGTAACCGTTTGCTTCATTGGTTTGAATATGCGAAAACCTAAAAAGTACAAAAGCGATCGCAACTATAAATAATGCTATTTTAGAAAAATGATTTGAAATTACTTCCATAAAATCAAGTAAATTTTGTCATTAAATTTTAAAGTTTATCCCATACCTTTGTTTAAAACCTGTGTAATTTGGTATTAACGGATTCCAAGTATTTACAGGTTTTTCAATCGTCTTCTTCTCTTGGTAAACTCTCACATAGTCTGTGTACATTTTATAAGGAAAAGTCATTTCTTCGAACTTAGAATTAGGTCTTAAACCAATACTCAAAATTAGTCTCACAGGATCTTCAATTCCATGGTTTAGATTAATATTGAAAGGTACTTCATCTAAATAGAAAACTAATTTTTCAGGAGTCCACTCTAAAGCGTAAGTGTGCCATTCGTCCCACTTATAACCGTTTTCCGGATAATAAACAACAAAATAGTCATCAGGATAACTTTTGTGATAATTTGTAGTGATTGATCCTGGACCTAGCTCACCGAGCATTTCTGCAATATCAATTTCCGCCACATTTATTGGATTTTGGATATCCTGTCCCAAAAATGTCCAGAAAGCTGGCCATAACCCACTTCCGTAAGGAAATTTTATTTTTGCTTCGAAATAACCATATTTAAAATTATAATCTTTTTTAGATTCAACCCAACCGGCAGTATAAGAATAGGGTAAGCCTGTATGAAATTGTCTTATGCAATGATATTGAGAATCGACAGCCCAATCGGGACAACTATATATTTCATTTTTCAACTCGCAGACAAGGGAATTATTTTCAATGTATACGTTTTCAGTCAAAAACACTTGATCTTCGCCACCATAATGATCAAAATTATCTTGAACATACCAATAATCAGTATTGAGTGTGTTAAAATTGTCTTCCCATATTAATTCCCAAGGAATTTTTCTTTGTGGAGGCTGACAAAAGCACCATGTGTAACTAAGTAAAAGCAATAAAAAAATTATGTTTTTCATTTTTTAAATTTCTGACAATTATGTTAACTCTTTACTAAAAGTATTAATTCATTCTTGTGAAAATAAGTAAAATCAAATTAATGCTAAAATCGTGAGTTATAATTCAACTTTAATTTTACCTTCTCTTAAAAACAACAATCGATTTATTTTCTTTTGTTATCTTATAATTAGAATTCGATCTTAATTCTTTAACTCTTAAATTAAAATCTTTTTCACCAATTGGATAATAATTTGTCCCTTTTTTTAATAAAACGATGTATTCTGCATTTTTCACTATTGGAAAAAGATAAATATTTTTTCTGTTTGCAAGATGAGGAGTCAATTCAGAAGAAGCTGAAACTGAAACATATTTTGGAATTTCATTGATAACCTTTTTAACATCAGATAAATTCATATTGGCCTGATAGTGTTCGGCTATTAAAAAATTATTATGTTCTTGATTATAATGCAATGACTGTCTCTCATATAAAGATTTAATATGAAACCCTAATGTTGATATACAAACAAAAATTAAAAGATATTTGGCGTATCGTTTAAAATGAAGAGCTGCGTAAATTAATGCTAAAGAAATTATTGGTACAAATTCTATTGAGTAATGTGCGTTTATTCCCCAAAATCCAAAATCATTGGTCAAAAGCTTTTGAAAATAAAGAGGAACGGCCATCAACAAAAACTTTGGAAATCTAAATAAAAAAATACCTCCAGATACTAAAATCATGAAATGGAACTCAGATTTTAATCCATTGTAAAACACCTCAGTTGTTGGATTTTCTATTAAATACTTGAACAACTGTTGCGGCTTAAAAAAGATAAAATTCAATTTTTCCCAAATAGTGTCACCCATATTGCTGTATCTCGTAAGTGGATCGCCCCAATTTTCTTCAATAAAATAAGGTAAAATCACTTTTAGGGTTAAAATAAAATAAATGCCTGAGATTAACATATAAGGTAATAACTGTTTGAAATTTCTCCAAGGCTTTTCACCATTGTTTAGAAAGCACATGCCTATTAAAACAAAGCACATCCAAAATGCCATATTTTCTCTACACAGCAATATTAAAACAAAGATTAACATGAAATAATTACGTCTTTTTGAAAGATGAAAATAAAACAACCATGGCACCAGCATAGCTGCTAAAACGTTATCGTGATAATCAAATGAAAGTGCCGAGCTTATTGCCCAAACAGAAAAAAATTGTATCACTATCAATATTGAATACAATCTATTTTTCAAAATTAATTCGGATACTTTGTATATTCCAAAACCACCGAATAAAATTGCAGCAATTTGAATTATTAAAAGTGTATAGGAACCGAATAAATAATAGAATGGAACAAACAAAAAGATGATTGGCGAGAAATGATTGCCAAAATAATTTTTAGGTAACCCGTCAATCGCTAAAGGTGTATGATTTACTTGGAATCTTGAAAAACTATGTAAGGCATTGTTGAAAACACCCAAATCAAAAGCGTTTGTTTTATATAAATAATGATTGGGAATTGATATAAGCGAATAAATAATTGCAAAAAGGAGGAATATAAGCACCAAGACAAAATTATACTTACCCGTTTTCAAAATATTAATCATTCTGCAAAGATGCTAAGATTTTCTAAAAAGTTACAATATTTACATTGATTGAACTCTTTAAATTAAACCATTGTTTATTAGCCTTGAAGCAATTTATTGTTGTAATTAAATAAATTATGAACGCTTCCTTACTTCTACCAAAAGGCAAACCGCAAAGTTTTTAGCTAGTTTTAACTATCTTTGGACTTCACAAAGGTAAATGAAATGAATTCGACAGTTGCTAAAAAAACTACTCAAAAGCAAAAAACAGAAGCTCCAATTTTAGAAGCTTTAAGACTAATGTGTAAGGCTAAAACCCTGGCAGAAATTTACGAAGCCAACAAAGAAATAACTTCCAAATATGTTCATGCTACTTCTCGCGGACATGAAGCAATTCAGCTTGCGGTGGGCATGCAACTTAAACCTCAAGATTGGGTTTCTCCTTATTATCGGGATGACAGTATTTTGCTAGGAATGGGAATGACACCTTATGAATTAATGTTGCAAGTATTTGCCAAAAAAGACGATCCTTTTTCTGGAGGAAGAACTTATTATTCTCACCCTTCTTTGAATAGAGATAACCAAGCAAAAATAATTCACCAATCTTCAGCTACTGGTATGCAAGCGATTCCTACAACAGGAATTGCGATGGGAATTCAATACAAAGAAAACCAAGGACTTTCTGATGATTACAACGGTGAAAATCCAGTAGTTGTTTGTTCTTTAGGTGATGCAAGTTGCACCGAAGGTGAAGTTTCCGAAGCTTTTCAGATGGCAGCTTTAAAACAATTTCCAATAGTTTATTTGGTACAAGATAACGGTTGGGATATTTCGGCAAATGCCGAAGAAACCAGAGCGCAAGATATTACACATTACATGCGTGGCTTTAAAGGAATTGAAGTACGCACTATTGATGGAACAGATTTTCAGTTGAGTTTCGATACCGTAAAAGAAGTATTTGAAACTGTAAGAAAAGAAAGACGTCCTTTTTTAATTCATGCTAAAGTCCCGCTTTTAGGGCATCATACTTCAGGAGTTCGAAAAGAATGGTACAGAGATGATTTGGAAGAAGCTGCAAAGAGAGATCCTTACCCAAAACTAATAAATTTGTGTTTTGAGCAAGGTATTAAACTCAGTGAAATTGAAGAAATAGAAAAAAGTACTAAACAATATATTGCTGAAGAATATCTAAAAGCATTAAACGCTCCAGAACCTGAACCTTCCTCTATCACCGATTTTATATTTGCCCCTACTCCTGTAACTGAAGAAAAAGGAGAACGCGAACCAAAAGGAAAGAAAAAAACTGTAATGGTTGACAGTGCATTATTTGCTGTTAGGGAATTAATGACAAAACACCCCGAAGCTTTATTATATGGACAAGATGTTGGAGGTAGATTAGGTGGTGTTTTTAGAGAAGCAGCAACCTTGGCTCAAACATTTGGAGACGATAGGGTTTTTAATACTCCTATTCAAGAAGCTTTCATTATAGGTTCTACTGTTGGTATGTCGGCAGTTGGTTTAAAACCATTTGTTGAAGTTCAATTCGCAGATTATATATGGCCGGGTTTAAACCAATTATTTACAGAAGTTAGTCGCTCCTACTATCTTTCTAATGGAAAGTGGCCTGTGAGTTGTGTTATTCGTGTGCCAATTGGAGCCTATGGTTCTGGAGGCCCTTACCATTCTTCTAGTGTTGAATCGGTTCTAACAAACATAAGAGGAATTAAGATTGCATATCCATCAAACGGAGCAGATTTAAAAGGTTTAATAAAATCCGCATTCTATGATCCTAATCCGGTTGTTATCTTAGAACATAAAGGACTTTATTGGTCTAAAATTCCAGGTACAGAAGGCGCAATGTCTATTGAACCAGATGAAGAATATATCATTCCTTTTGGAAAAGGTAGAACAGTTATTGAAGCCAAAGATGCCTGTGTTAAAGCAGGAAAATCTTGTGGGATTATCACTTATGGTCGTGGAATTTATTGGTCTTTGGAGGCTGCTAAATCTTTTGAAGGTAGAATAGAAATTATGGATTTGAGAACGCTAAATCCTTTAGATCATGAAATGATGAACAAGTTGGTGCAAAAGCATGGTAAAGTTATGATTGTAACTGAAGAATCTGTTGAATGTACTTTTAGTTTGTCCCTTGCTGGAAAATTACAAAGAGATAATTTTAAATTTCTTGATGCGCCAATAAGTATTGTTGGTTCAGTTGATACACCAGCTATTCCATTAAATTCAATTTTAGAAGCAGAATTATTAACAAATGCAGATAAAGTTAAAGTAAAACTGGAAGAGTTGTTGAATTATTAGAATTAGAACTTCTACAGTCAAGTCGGCTTCGTATTATTTCACTTCTACTTTTATTACTTTGTCATTTACACTGATGAAATAAATTCCTATTGCACACAATTCGAAATTAGCCGAAATTTTATCATCTGAAACTTGAATGAGATTAATTTTGCTTGTAATGTTCTTTCCTAAAGTATTGGTTATATTAACTTCTGATATATTAATATTCTCAAGTTCCAAATAAACTATCCCTTCTGTAGGATTTGGATATATCCTTAGTTCACTTCCTCCTTTATTTATATAAACACTTCTTATTTCAGAATATTTAAAATTCCCATCAAAATCCGTCTGCTTCAAACGATAATAAGAAATACCAGAAAATGGATTTTCATCAGTTGTAGCATAATTCAAAGTATTAGTAGAATTTCCAGCACCTTTTATTTTTTGAATATTAACCCAAGTTAATCCCTCTCTCGATTTTTCAATATTAAAATAATCGTTATTTATTTCGGTAGCGGTTTGCCAAGTTAAATCTACTTTATTATTTTCAATTAACTCTACATCAAAACTCAAGAGTTCAATAGGTAAAGGACTTACAAACATATCTAAAGTACCAATTGTATAATATCCATCATCGGCGTTATTCGAAAAATTGTAATTAAAATATACCTGATCACCACCTGAACCTGTTGCTGTAGATACAATTGTCCAAACTCCCGCATTCACCGCTCTATAAAGCAATTTATAATTCGAATGTGGACCTGCAACTACACCTGACCCCATGCCACCATCACTGATATCAAAAGTTAAAGTAGTATTAATTAAAGCAGCTGTATTCGTGACGTCAACATACCAAATTCTATTCCATCTCAACTGAATTGGTCCACCTGAAACTACTGCAACATCTGTAGTATTTCCTGAATTGGCAGGTAAATTGTGACCTATAAAAACATAATCTCCATTATTATATCCAGAATTGTAAGAAATACCAAACCCTCCAGAGGCTGAACTTGAAAAGGCATTGTGATTGTCCGTTGCACTAACTTGTCCAATTCCCGCAACTTCTCTATCAAAATCACCATTGGCAGGAGAATCACCTAAATAAAAATCATTTACAGCTATTGGAATGTTGTATTTTGAACTTAAATAGTTATCCACTGCAATTTTTTCTGTTGTATTGAGCGTTCTTCGGTAGTAAATAACTTCGCCCATGTGACCGTCAAAAGGTCTTGGGTCACCAACATTTGTCGCGCCAATTACTAATGGTGAAAAGTAATCCGGCATGGCAGTACTTGTTTCAATAGACGTAGCCAAAAGTGTTTGTCCATTAAATATTTTTGAACGTTGAGATGCCGCCAAGCTTCCATCGAAACTCGCAGACATAATGTAATTTGTATTGGCAGCTAAACTAAAGGGATTGGAATCGAATCGATCGTTATTTGTTACCACATCCAATGTAATGCGATTATTGGTATATATAAAAAACATATAGGCTTGGTTTACACCAACGTTTGTTCGTTTACTTATAATACTTCTTGCATTT
>JBBSUQ010000024.1:0-24974 GCA_038234235.1 Flavobacteriales bacterium | reverse complement strand
TTTAAAATTTGCGACAGCAAAATTAAATGGTGTTGACAGTACAAAAAGCTGTTTTATTTATCAATTGAAAAACGGAACTGAAAAAAACGATCCGTTGTTTGTTGAAAGTATTATTTTAAAGAATGATGGGTACTTTTTTCAGTTAATAAATTTTGTTTCGTTAGACGGAAAAATAAACAATGCTGATTTAAAGTTTATTGTTGAATATGACTTAAATGGTTATCCTTTAAAAAAGTATATCATTGTTAAAAATCAGTTATTAGTGGCAGAAATCCTTCAAGTTGAAAACAAAATCATTTATTCTCAAATTTATTTTATCCAAAATGGAATGAATCTAAAGAATTTAAAATTGAAAAATTTAGAAAATCAAAATAACGTAAAATTGAACATTTCAACTGAATATAATTTTTTAGAATTTTTAAATAAAATGATATGGGAATAAGTAATGTTCCCCAGCAACTCCCACTGAAATTCTATCATTCTAACTTCGGTATACCGAAGTTTGATAAAAACAGGGAGGTTTACGAGGGTAAGATGGCAGGATTGAAATTATTATCAAATTAAAATTTTCTGCATCTCGATTGCAGACAAAAATATTAGAAATTGGATATTTTTAATTGTGAAATTAACATTTGGCAATGTAGGCTGGTTTTATTATAATACGAAGATTAGGATTTTTCTTTAAAGTAGTTTATATCCAATTACCTCCCAAACTCCTCAACCGTCTTGCGAATTATCCCTACGCATTGCATCAATTGTTCCTCGTTCATTACCAATGGTGGAGCAAATCTTATGATGTTGCCGTGGGTGGGTTTTGCTAAGAGGCCATTTTCTTTTAACTTCATGCATAAATCCCATGCGGTTGTACTGTCGGTAGTGTCGTTGACGATTATTGCATTTAACAAGCCTTTTCCTCTTACTTTTACTATAAGATCTGTAGAATCTACTATTTTTTGCATTTCTGCACGAAATAAATGCCCGAGTTTTTCGGCATTTTCTGCTAGGTTTTCATCTCTTATCACTTCTAATGCAGCAATCGCGACTTTTGCTGCCAACGGATTTCCTCCAAATGTGCTGCCGTGCTGTCCGGGTTTAATAACATTCATTATTTCATTGCTCGCCAAAACTGCCGATACTGGATAAACACCTCCCGAAAGTGCTTTTCCTAATATTAAAATATCTGGTTTTACATTTTCGTGATCTACGGCTAAAAGTTTACCAGTTCTTGCAACGCCCGTCTGTACTTCATCGGCAATAAACAATACGTTATTTTGCTCACAAATTTCTTTTGCTTTTGATAAATAGCCTGCATCTGGAACAAAAACCCCAGCTTCGCCTTGTATTGGTTCTACTAAAAATCCTATTACGTTTTCTTGTCTTAATGCGAGCTCAAGTGCCGCAATATTGTTGTAAGGTACTATTGAAAAACCAGCAGTATAGGGTCCGAAATTTTTTCGAGAATCTGGGTCACTAGAAAAAGATATTATTGTTGTTGTGCGGCCATGAAAATTGTTTTCGCAAACTATTATTTTGGCTTGGTTTTCGGCAACTCCTTTTTTCTCATAACCCCATTTTCTAGCAATTTTTATGGCAGTTTCTACAGCTTCAGCACCCGTATTCATCGGTAAAACTTTATCGTATCCGAAGAAAGAAGTAATGAATTGCTCATATTTCCCCAAACTGTCGTTGTAAAACGCACGGGAAGTTAAGGTAAGTGTTTTTGCCTGTTCTATTAAGGCATTTATAATATGTGGATGGCAATGACCTTGGTTAACGGCAGAATAGGCGGAAAGAAAATCAAAATATCTTTTGCCATCAACGTCCCAAACATAAACACCTTCTCCTCTGGCTAAAACTACTGGTAACGGATGGTAATTGTGCGCTCCATATTCATTCTCTAAATTCATTAAATCTTGTCCGCTAAAGTTATTTGAGATCTTTTGAGAGATATTTGTATTTTCCATCGTTTCCATGCTTTTCAAAATTAAATTTCCAAAATTTCTTATGTATTAATTGTAATTATGAAATTTTGGGAAATCAAAGGTAAGCAAACAAGGTGAAATTTTAAGGAAACAAACCTATATTTTCGACAGAAATGAGTTAGAATCCGTCAGAATCATCTAAAATTCATTAGAAAGATTATTTTTGTATTCAGAAAATTTAAATTCCAACATGAAGAATACAACATTAAATGATTTGCACATAGCCGCCGGAGCTAAAATGGTGCCTTTTGCTGGCTACAACATGCCAGTGCAATATGAAGGAGTGAACGCAGAACACGAAACTGTGCGCAATGCTGTGGGTGTTTTTGATGTTTCTCACATGGGCGAATTTTTATTAAGCGGACCCAATGCACTTGATTTAATACAAAGAGTTACAACAAATGATGCTTCCACTTTAACTATCGGTCGTGCACAATACAGCTGTTTGCCAAATGGTAAGGGTGGAATTGTAGACGATTTGATAATTTACAAGATTAAAGAAGAACAATATCTTTTAGTTGTAAATGCTTCTAATATTGATAAAGATTGGGATTGGATTTCAAAACACAATTCCAAAGAAGTAGAGATGAAAAATTTGTCAGATAATTATTCTTTACTGGCAATTCAAGGTCCAAAGGCGGTAGAAGCAATGCAAAGTTTAACGTCAATAGACTTGAGCGCCATAAAATATTATCATTTCGAAGTTGCCGATTTTGCAGGAGTAGAACATGTAATAATTTCAGCAACAGGATATACAGGAAGTGGCGGATTTGAAATTTACTGTAAAAATGAGGAATCAGAACAAATTTGGAAAAAAGTTTTTGAAGCGGGAGAACCTTTCGGAATTAAACCAATTGGTTTGGCAGCAAGAGATACTTTGCGTTTAGAAATGGGATTTTGTCTTTATGGAAATGATATTGATGATACCACTTCTCCAATAGAAGCAGGTTTGGGTTGGATTACTAAATTTACCAAAGAATTTACAGACGACGATAAACTGAAAAAAGAGAAAGAAGAAGGTGTAAAACAAAAATTAGTTGCATTTGAAATGATTGATAAAGGAATACCAAGACATGATTATGAAATAATGGATGCTGACGGCAATAAAATAGGAAGGGTAACGAGTGGAACAATGAGTCCGAGTACTAAAAAAGCAATTGGTATGGGATATGTAAAAACTGAACTTACAACACCAGATTCGGAGATTTACATTAACATTCGAGATAAAGGAGTGAAGGCACAAGTGGTTAAATTGCCATTTTATAAAGCAGAAAAATAGGCCGAAAAACAAATAAATTACACTTTTAAAAATTGGAAGCCTCAATGAAAATTGGGGCTTTTTGTTTATTATTAAATTGAAATTTATTTTAAAAATACGTCAATTGCCTTATAGTTAAATGGTACTTCTATAAAGTATATTTGTAAAAAAATTTAAAAACTATGAGATACTTTCTTTTTTTAATTATTGCAGCAATTATTAATCTTCCTGTTAATATTATAATGGCTCAAGAATATGAGACAATCATGGAAGATTTTAACGACAATTCTAGAAATTGGTTAATATCAAGTGGAGATGCAGTTTCCAAGGTAGAAGATGGCATGTATAAACTTAGCTCTACCGGCAAATCAACTTACATATTTAAAAGCTACTTGCCAATTGATAATAACAATGACTATTCAATAGAAATAAAAATGCGACAAACCGGCGGAGCGCAAGATTATGGTTATGGCATTTGCTGGGGTTATGAAACTACAGATGATTATTACTATTTCAATGTTTCTACTAATAAGTTTGTTACAGTGAAGGGATATAAAGCAGATGTGAAAAAAGTATATTTAGATTGGACAGAGCAAAAGAAAAAAACAATAAATCCAATTGGAGAATATAATATATTGAGAATTGATAAAGACAGCAAAGGAATTAAATATTATGTAAACGATAAAGAAGTAGCTTCTACTACGGATATTAAATACGTGGGAACTTATATTGGTGTCATGACCTCTACCGATATGACTGCAGAAGTTGACTACATAAAAATTAAAAGAAAAAAACAAGTCTTGAACCTCGTTGCCAATCCTAAAAATGGATTTGTGTTAGAAAATATGGGAGCAAATGTTAATTCAAAATATACAGAAAAATCTCCATTAATTTCTCCTGATGGCAATGCACTTTATTTCGCACATGAAGGTAATCCGACTAATTTAGGAGGTACTGATAAAAGTGATATATTCTCATCAACTTTAAATCCTGATAACAATACTTGGAGTAAAGCAGAAAGAAACAACAGTGCTTGGAACAACAAGGGGCACAATTTCTTAATTTCAATTTCGCCTGATGGCAATACAGCTTTGCTCGGCAATACCTATAATGCGGATGGATCGTCCAAAGGCGCTGGAGTTTCTGTTTCCATTAAAAGAAATGGTGTTTGGAGTTTGCCTGAAAAGCAAGAAATTATCGGCTATTCTAATGATAATAAATATGTAACTTTTTTCCTTTCTAATGATGGTCTGCATCTATTTATGAGTATTGAAAAGTCAGGTGGTTATGGCGATACAGATTTGTATGTTAGCGATTTACAAGACGATGGCAAATGGAGTACACCGAAAAATCTTGGTTCAAGAATAAATACGTATGCATCAGAATTCGCACCATTTTTGGCACCTGACGGTCGAACTTTGTATTTCACCTCAGATGGATTGCAAGGTTATGGCTCATGTGATATTTATGTTACAAAAAGATTAGATGATAGTTGGACAAGTTGGTCTGAACCTGAAAATCTTGGACCAGAAATTAACGGACCAGATTGGGATGCCTATTACAATCTTTCAGCTCAAGGAGATTATGCGTACATGGTTGCAAACAACGACAACAGTCTTGGTGGAACAGATTTATATAGAATAAAAATTGGAGAAAGTAACAGACCAGATCCCGTTACTATGATTTCTGGTAAAACTTACAATAAAAAAACAGGTGAACTTATAAATGCAGATATAGTTTATGAAGATTTAAGTTCTGCTAAAAAGCTAGGAGTTGCATTTTCAACCAAAGAAGATGGTTTTAAATTGGCTTTACCAAAAGGCGGTAATTATGGTTTTAGAGCTGAAGCAAATGGATTTATACCTGTTTCAGAAAATATAGATTTAACAAAATTGGAAAGTTTCGCTAAAAAAGAAGTGAAATTATATTTGGTACCCATTGAGAAAGGTCAGGTTGTGAGGTTGAACAATATCTTTTTTGATTACGATAAAGCAACATTAACAACAGATTCTTATGCCGAACTTGACAGATTGGTGACAATCATGAAAGAAAATGCCGAAATGCGAATTGAAGTTGGTGGCCACACTGATGACAAAGGGAGCGATGATTACAATCAGAAACTATCTCAATCAAGATCTGAATCTGTTAGAGCTTACTTGCTTTCAAAAGGAATAGATAAAAGCAGATTGACAGCAAAAGGTTATGGCGAATCAAAACCTGCTGCAAGTAATGATACGGAAGAAGGTCAGCAGTATAACAGGAGAGTGGAGATAGCTATACTTTAAAAAGTTGTATAATATTTAAATAACTTCAAAACGTAGTTTTTATAGCGTAAATGGGGGCATGATTTGTTTTTAACTTGGACAAATTGTGCTCTCATTTATATTTTGTTGAAAACGACATTTGTCTTAATTACTTTTACACTTTTCAAATTGTATCTTTTCAGAGATGGAAAATGATCAAATACTTTTATTTGTCGAGAATGATGTTTTAAAATGCTGGTCTACAATTTTATATGTGCTTAAGTGAGTTGTAAAAATTAGGCATAACTTGGGCTGAATGCAAAATTGTGAAGCATTTATTTGTTTGAAATTTATGGAAACTTACTTTTTTTGAAGGTAAATTTTCGAATATTTTCGGGTAATTTGATATTTTTTTTTAGTTGGGGAGAATAATTTTGAATTTTAGCGGTTAAAACTAATTTTTTAATTCAATTTAAATTCTGTTAATCAACTGTTAGTCAATATTTTTTACCGTAACTTTTATTCTCTCCAAACCATCCCAAGTTCCAAAACCCGATTTTTCAAAACTTCCAATTCCCCTTTACTAAACCCAGCTCTATCTCCAAGTTCGGGATAGCACAAAAGCCATCTTCCAACAACACTGTCATTGTATTTCGGACTAGGTGATGTGCGCTCGACATGCAAAATTTCTCCTTCTGTCCAATACTTGTAATTACTTAAATAATAAACTTCTTTATTATCAACCATAGTTTTATAAGAACATTCTGTTAATTGAAATTTGTGACTTCTAAATTCACCGATGTTGACACTCATTGAATTGTAATTGGGTCCAAGTACCGATTCAAAGACATACAAGTTTCTTGAAAAAAGTTGGAGATATTCTCTATCCATTAAATATTCATATTCAACTCGATCTTGAATTTGATTTCTGGCATTCCGATGGTGTTTGGCTTTGCAATCATCGCCACAATAAATTCTAGTAATTCTTAAAGCATAAACTCTTCCTTTGCAAACTGGACAAGGATGATTAAGGTATTTTTTTTTCATATTATAATTTTTAGTCGTAAGCCGCTAAAGTAATAAAAATTCTTAAATTTATCATTAAAATTGTATATATAAAATTAAAAAATAATCAATTTGCCTTTTTTAGATAGATTGATTATTTGAAAAACAACTTCAATTCGGAAAACTATTTGAAACAAATTTTAGTTTTAACAAATTTCTAACCCACAATTTACTTGCATTTAACAAATATTATTATAATTTTGGCGACGAACCCATTTGACAATTCTCCATTGTCGAAACAAAAAAAATGAATATGAACTTCTTATTTTCAAAGTTTCAAACGCTTTCTATTGTTTTATTTAGCACTTTTTTATATGCTAATTCTATTTCTGCCCAAATTGCAATTGACACAATAATGACTCCTCAAGGAACAATGCTGGTTTATGCCAATAGAACTTGGGAGTATCTAGAAGACAAAGAATTTGATGGTATTATGAACGACAAAGTGTTTGAATACATGAATTCAAATCCTGATTTAGATTTTTTCCAATCTTGGGACAATGACATGTGTTACACAAGTGATCTTAAAAATGACCTGAGCAAACTTAAAGATACTTTGTGGTTGTGCACAACGCATGATGCTGTAGGCGATTTTCACATGCCATTTGATGGTGTTGTTACATCAAGATATGGATTTAGAAAGGGAAGATACCACAATGGAATTGATATTAATTTAGAAACAGGAGATACCGTTCGAGCAACTTGGGGAGGTAAAGTGCGCTATGCAAAGTTTAATGAAGGTGGCTTTGGTAATCTTGTCATCATTCGTCATCCAAATGGTTTAGAAACATTTTACGCCCATTTAAGTGCCCATTTGGTTGCTCCAAATCAAGAAGTTAAGGCAGGTGAGCCAATTGGTCTTGGCGGCAATACAGGACATTCTTTTGGATCGCATTTGCATTTTGAAGTAAGATTTTACGATGCACCGATGAATCCTGAAGAATTAATTGACTTTGACAAACAAAAATTAAAAGACGAAAATCTATTTGTCACTAGCTCTCTTTTCCGTCCAGGTGCTAAACCTACCGATAGCCAAGAACATGGCGAGACTATAACTGCAATTGCTGTAGCTACTAGTGCGTCGGCCAAAAAGTATTATAAAGTTCGTTCAGGTGATACACTATCGGCTATTGCGGCCAGAAATCATACTTCGGTGAGTGCACTTTGCAAGCTGAATGGTATTCGGGCTACTTCCGTAATTCAAGCGGGTAGGAATTTGCGAATTAAGTAAGTAAATCTAGCTTGCCAAACTTTCTCTAAATTAGAAAGATGAGTAAATTAAATTCTTAAATTTGAGTTTTTATGAAGTACTTGCTTTCAATTTTTACTTGTTTCTTTTTACTGAATGCATTTTCACAGGTTGGAGGTTCACAAAATATTTTAGGTACTTGGTATGTGCAATTAACTAATTTTCCAAAGTGGACAAAACCTGAAATATCCAATCCAACATTCAATTATTCCTTAAAAAATGCAACTAAACTTTCAGATGAGGTAAAATACCAGAAAAATGGAAAAGAAAAATCAATTAAAGGAGTTGACAAAGTTTTAAACGAAGATTTTTCAAAATTTAGGTGGAGGGGCAGAGGATTATTGTTTTTTGTACGTTCAAAATGGGAAGTTGTCTACATGAGTGAAGACAAACAAACAATGATAATTCAATTTCAAAAATCGCTTTTTTCACCTGCCGGGATAGATGTTTTGAGTAGAGAGAAAAATCTAAGCCAGGATAGAATTAAAGAACTTGCATCAGTGTTAGATAAACTTGGCTTAAATTCAGAACTATCTGCTCCAGTGATAGAGTAAGTAGGTTTGGTATTAGTTTTTAGAATAAATCCACTAAAACTCAAAATTGTACCATTCGGAAATTAAATTATTGTAATTTTAGCTAACAAATAAGATAAACTTGCCTGTTCATGTTTTTCGATAACGATAACGCTACAAATAATTTCAGCTTCTTTAATGTTCCTTTTCTTCATGTCACGGTATCATTAATAGTCGGAATTTTCGTAGGTTTCTTTTTTACTGATATTAGTTTTTCCGTCACGCTGAATGTTTGTGTGGTTTTGATTTTTATAATTTTCCAAAAAGAATTTAAAAAATACAATATCGGAATTCTCCTGTATATTCATTGTATGTTCTTTTCCCTAGGACTAGTTGCAGTAGATTTTTCAACTCAATATTTATTTGGAAACAATATAAATGATACTTTCTTAGAAGGCGATATTTTGCAAGGAGAAATAACTGAAGCGTCAAGATCCATCGACGATAAGTGGCAGAAATGCATTTTCGGTTCTAAAGGTGAAGTTCAAGGAAGTGCTGGTCACAACAGTTCTGGCGAAATCTTACTCTATTTTGAACCTGGATCTGAAATGGCAATTGGAGATAATATTTTGCTTCAAACTGAAATATTGAAAATTAAAAACAACAATACAATTGGCGAATTTGATGGTGAATGGTACTGGCGATCAAAAGGAATAAGTCACATGGCGTTTGTTTCTGAAAGCAATTTTACTTTAATAAGTCATGAAGCTAATTTTTTACAAACTTCTATTTTGGCTGTAAGAAATTATTCTATTTCTGTAATTAATCAATTTTTTGAAGGAGAGGTTAGAGAGGTCGCAATAGCATTGATAATTGGAGATAGAGGTGATTTGCAACAAGAAACCAGTACATCATTCAGCGATTCGGGCATAATTCATTTACTGGCCGTTTCAGGTTTGCATGTTGGTATTATTTACGCAATGTTTATCTTCATTTTAAGGTTTGCTTTTAGTCGTTGGATTTCACGCAGAAAAGCCATAATTGCAGCGTTAATTTTAATTTGGTTTTATGCTTTTCTAACCGGATTTTCGAGCTCGGTTTTGAGGGCAGTAATTATGTTTAGTATCATAGGTTTAAGTAGTTTTCTTTCCGGACAGCAAAACAAGTACAATACTTTAGCGCTTTCAGCTTTCATAATTTTATTATTTAAACCACTCTTAATTTTTGATGTTGGTTTCCAGTTATCTTACATAGCAGTACTGAGCATTTTTATTTTTTACCAGAAATTATATAAATTTTTAGAAAGTAAATATTTCGTTTTTAATTTTTTGTGGGCAGGAATTTCAATTGGTATCGCCGCTCAAATTTTAACAGCACCTTTATCCATGTATTATTTTCATCAATTCCCTAACTATTTTATTCTGAGCAATATTGCGGTTTTATTATTATCCTCGCTCGTCTTAATTTGTGGCGTGCTTCTTTTAATCTTGGCAAAAATTCCATGGATTTCTAAATTATTGGCAGTCATTTTCACTTTGGGTATGACTTTAATAATTCAAACAAGTTATTATGTGCAAAATCTACCGGGCAGTGTCGCCAGAGGATTTTCTATTAGTATTTGGATGCTCATAATTTTTTATGGAGCAACTTTCGCTTGTTTTTATTATAAAAAACGTACTTATAAATTTGTGAGTTTTGGAATTTTGGCACTTTTCATTTTCTATGCGCAATTCCATAGGTGGCAACGCATGTCGACTGATGAAGTTTATTTTCCAAACAGCGATTTCAACTGTGTTTTAATCAAACAAAAGGACAAAGCTGTTTTTCTTTATCAAGGTAATGAATATCAAGAAAAAAAATCAAAACGAATTGTAAGTGATTATCAAAAGTTATTTCCTTGCGAGGTTGAGTTAATCCGAATGGAAAGGCAAGAAAGGTTGGAACTAAATATCAGAAATAAAAAATGGAATTTAATGACGTCTAAACACATTTTACAAATTGATTACAATAACACAACCTGGAGAATAAATAAACGCATTGAACTCTTTGAAATGTACCAAAAGCAAGGGGGAGTTAAAATGGAAAAACTAAGTGGTTACGAAGAATATGCAATTTAAGATTTTATCTTATGCTTAAACCATACTACAACTCATCAATTTTTTCTATTTCCATATACTCATTGAGCTGTAAATAAAAATTTCTGTTACTGGTAATGCCATTTTCAGTAAGGTTTAAAGTAACATTTACATTGTAACCTACAACATCATTTTGCTCATTGGTCAATTCTTCTATTTTGTTAAAAATAGGATTCGCAATATCCACCTGATAGTTCTCTTTAATTGTCTTGAGAACTTGAAATTTAAGAACTTCAACGGTCTGTAGCGTTTTGTTATCGTGGGCTAATTTCATTAAGCCTAAACTGTGTACCACAAATCTGTCGCGTTTTTCTCCAATTAACGTGTTAGATTGGTCTTTAAACATGGTGTAAAAATCCAATTCTGCTCTTCCTGCCGTTGTTCCCGGTCTCAAAAAAGATTCTTGGTAAACATAAGTTTTGTACATTTCAGAATATTTAGAGGGCATTATTACACTTTCTAATATTTCTGTCTTTTTTATATTGTCTTTTATATCTGTTGTGATTTTAGCTGAATAAAATTCTGAAGTATCTTTTTTTCTAAGTTCAAAAACATGCGTTTCAATATAATAAATTGGGTTGGTATCGTTGGCCACAATTAATCTTTGCTGTGCAATATCTTGTTCTAAAGCGTTGTCGGTTACACCTCGGTTTTCGTTAACGTATTTTTTCTGGTATAAAGAATCTAGTCTTTTATAACTAAAGGGTTTCACAACCTCTGTTGTCCCAAATGCCACAGAATAATATTGATATTCACTTTTTTGAAAATCTCGTGAAATTTGTGATTCTATCGCCACTCTTCGGTTTCCTGTTACATCTTCAGGCAATTCTGTGGGGATATATTGCAGTCCGCAAGAATTTAATGCAAGTAAAATAATTGCAAAAACAAAGAAGGGAAATTTAAATAAGGCGCTCATTTTCATAATGGCTTTTTTAAAGCTTTTTTAGGAGCAATTATCTATTAACCATAATTGGCATCACCACCATCAAAATATCTTCTGCTTCGTTGGACAGATTGTTTGGAATTAGCAAACCTGCACGTCCAGGATCACTCATTTCTAAACGCACTTCTTTACTATCGATATTGGTTAACATTTCTACTAAAAATCTGCCGTTAAAACCAATTTCAATATCGTCACCGTCATAATTGCAAGTAAGTCTTTCGCTCGCTTCGTTAGAAAAATCTGTGTCTTCAGTAAAAAGTGAAAGTTCAGATCCGGCAAGTTTCATTACCACTTGATGTGTAGATTTACTTGAGAAAATTGATACTCTTTTCAATGAACTTAATATTTGACTTTTATCAATTATTAAAACATTAGGATTCTCTTTCGGAATTACTGCTTCGTAATTCGGATATTTTCCATCAACCAATCTGCAAATCAATTCAATATCGTTGAATGTAAACACTGCATTAGATTCATTATATTGAATATGAACTTCCTCATCACCTCTTAAATTGCTTTTTAGTAGGTTTAAAGCTTTTTTAGGTAAAATAAAAGAGGATGTGCCAGTTGCAGTACTATCTGTTCTTCTGTATCGTACAAGCTTGTGAGCATCTGTAGCTACAAACGTAATATCTTGCGGTGTAAACTGACAAAATACGCCAGACATAACCGGTCTTAAATCGTCATTTCCAGTTGCAAATAAAGTTTTATTAATTGCACTACTGATAATTTCACCACTTATTTTAATGCTTTCGCTATTTTCTAATTTCGGTGTTCTAGGATAATCATCACCGTTGTAACCCACCATTTTAGACTTACCATTATCATAGGCAATTTCGATAGATAATTTTTCGAAATCTACACTAATTGTAATGGGTTGATCTGGTAAATTCTTTAAAACTTCTAATAGTAATTTTGCAGGCATTGCAATTTTACCATCGCTGTTAGATTCAACTTCCATGTTTGTTTTCATGGTAGTTTCTAAATCAGAAGCTGAAATATCTAATTTACCATCATTTATTTCAAATAGAAAATTGTCTAATATTGGTAATGATGTATTTGTTGTAAGTACACCTTGAATACTTTGTATGTGGCGGTATAAAACCGAACTTGTTGTAATGAAATTCATAACGGATTTCTATTTTTTATTTCAAATATTGTAGCAAATATACTTACAAATTTTAACTTTTTTTACTGCTTCATCAAGCTGCTCATATCCATGGGGAAATATACGTGTCCTCGTAGGATATTATCAAAATGAAAATATTGGCATTTCACCAGTTGTTTATTAGGCAATTCACACCAAAAATTTCCAGCATCGCCTTGTTGAAGGGTTCCAAATTCATTTTCAATTTCATCACCAGAATCTATAATAAACAATTTAAATTTATTGTTTTTTCCATTTGTTTCCAAAACATTCAGTATACAAAAGGGTTTAGAGGTTTTTACACTGTCAACTTGTTTATGATTGAGAACATAATTAGGAGAACTAAAATTTAAATCTCTAAAATGACTTAAGTATCTAATTACCATTGATTGATCAACATTTTCTAATGTCTTACCTTCTTGCTTCACAAGGAAATCGTCTTTTTGGCGCTCAACAGAAAAACTACGTGCCGTTGCTTCTGTAAAATTTACATCCACTTTTTGAATGTCATTTATGCGCAAACTCAAAATATCCACACACATCATTTTTCTAATATCAGCATAAAATCTCGGCTCAATAAATCCGCTTAAATTCTTCAATTTCATTATAACTGGCGATGTGCTTTTTCCGTCTGCCTTTGAATCTAGAAGCATTATTTGTCCGTAATGATCGGCTGTTGAATTGCCAATATACCAGGTTTTATTCCAATCACCTTCTGTAAAAATTTCGACTTTTAAAGTCCGACTTGCCATTCTTTTTAATTGTTCGTTTTGTGCTGCCTTTGGCAAGTAGCCCTTAAACTGAATATTTTTTATGGCATCGAGCATTAAATCTACGTTTCCTTGCTGAATACATGTACCATCCGGTGTTTCCCAAAGTCCATTTTTCTTAACAAGTTCCATTTTATTTGCGGCCCAATCTGTTACAATAATTTTGTCAACTTTTTCAATATCGGTTACCGCGAAATCAATTAATTCGGTATCTGATTTTCCTTTATTCGAAAGCAATTTAACTGCAAAAAATCCAATTACAATTACAGCCACTGCTGCTATTACTAAATATATTGTCTTTTTCATTATTAATTTTTTACTTGTTTAGTTGGTTTTTTGGCTATTTGTTTAGTTTGAGCATAGCGATATTTTCTAATCACCGCGAAAACTAATGCTAAAATCACAATAATCAAACAAGGCAAAAGCATATTTATTGTTTTGTAAAAACCAGCATTTTCTTTTATTTTTTCATTGTCTAATTTATGAATATCAATTTGCTTGCTACGGAGATCTAAAACTGAACTTTCACCCAACATATAATCCGCTACATTTTGAATAAAATCTTGATTGCCAGTGTATAATTGAAATCCATTTTTTCCAGATTCAGGATCCATTACAAGTTCTGATGCAATTTTAGGACGATACAAAAAACCTGTACTGTCTCTTTTCATAATTGAGTCATAAGAGTTTCGCAAAAATCTTCCGTTCCCTACCAACAATACTTTTCCTTCTTTTATACTCTTTTTTAAAATCTTAGCAATTGGGTTGTTTGCATAAGTGGGTTCCAATCGTGTATCAAAATAAGATTTAAAATTCCCTTCTGATAAACCTGCCAAACATTTTTTATTTTCTTCGTTATCAATGTTATCTACTAGTTTAGGATTTTGTCCATAATTCATTGGCATCCCTAAACTAACCAACGGTGCCAATCCAGTGACATTAGAATTTGTACTGGAAGTTAAAATTGGCGATTGAACCAAACTGCCATCACCAACAAATTGAACTTCACTGGCATATTTTAATAATACAGGTTCTAAATTTCTTGAAATTGGGTGTTTGGTAGCTGTACTGCGCACATAAAAAAACCAAGGAACGAAAGATTGTTTGGCATAGGGAACAATGATTGGGGCACAGTTGACATCAATTACATAATTGTCATTGAGTTTTAAACCATAATCGTAAAGCATATTGTCTAATCCTGTTTCAATTCTTGTAGTATGCGATTGTCCTTGGGTAGCTAATGAATCTACCGGTAAATCTAGTGCATCCATAAAACACATTAAATTTCCACCTTTCATTACAAATTGATCTATCAAAAATAAATCTTTGTTACTAAATTTCTGACGTGGATTAGCTATAATTAATCCATCCAAACCATCTAGCGCACCTAAACTATCGTTGAGAAAAATATCTTTGGTATTAAAAAATGGAGCCAATACATTGCGCGCAATTTGTGTTTCTTGGTATGTTAATTCACCATGACCTTGCAAAAACCCAATTCGTTTTTTATAGGTTTGAGTTGCTTTCCGAATGGCAGAAATTAACATGTATTCAAGATTTCGGGTAGAATTTTCAATCATGTTTGAAAGCTGATTGAAAGGAATTGGTTTGCCACTTTTTGTTCCGGGCAAAAGTTGAATAACTCCTGTTGTTGTGCCTTCATAATCAATAGTAGCACCTGGCCAAACAAGCATTTGTGTTTGACTGCCATCTTTTTGGTAAAGTACATCTAATGGAATAATTCCTCTTCCTTTTCCGTATATTCCTTCTTGAAGAGCTCTGTTTTCTTCATCTGTGCCACTATTTGTAGCTTTAAACTCAAATTCTATTCGGTCTCCTGCATAGCGTTTAAATTCTTTTAACTTATCTTCTACGGCATCACGGTAATTGTCAATTTCAGCTGGTAAATCGTCGTCCAAATAAATTTTAAAGTTCAATCTATTCGGAAAGTTTTTTTCATCTGATAGAAAGTCTTTGGTACTTTGAGCAATTGAAAAACGTTGGTCTTCTGTCATGTCAAAGCGCGTATTTGTTACGTAAGCAATGATACTTAGGAATACAAGTCCGACGGCCACAATGATGAAAAATGTCCAACCAAAAATATTTTGTGTTCTTTTAGATTTAGTAGCCATTATTTCTTGAGAGATTTGATAACAGTTAAAGATGCAAGAATAAACAAAACAATTATTGAGAAAAAGTATACTAAGTCTTTGGTTTCAATAACTCCTTTTTTGATAGCGTCATAATGGTATTGAAAACCGATATATTGAACAACACCATCAAATCGGCCTAACAGATTGTAAGATCCGAGTAAATAAAGTCCATCCAATAAAATCCAGCTTAAAAACATTGCTAAAATAAAAGCTACAATTTGAGAATTTGTGACAGATGAAGAAAAAATACCGACTGCCACGAAGCAAGACCCCATTAAAAACAACCCGATGTAACTAGTTAGTGTTGCGCCACCATCAATAACCCCAACAGGATCTCCGAGGTTGTACATGCTGATATAATATATGAAAGTTGGAATAATTGCAATTAATAATAAAGTTATACCGGCGAAATACTTGGCAAGAACAATGTTTAAATCCGAAATTGGTCGAGTAAACAATAATTCAATGGTGCCTGTTCTTCTTTCTTCGGCAATACTTCTCATTGTTATTGCGGGTATCAAATCCAGGAAAATGTACGGTGACATATTAAAAAACGGAATCATATCACTTTCTGCACCTTCAAGCAAATTGGTTTGATAGGAAATAATCCAATGAAACAAACCTGAGGTAATCAGATAAATAAGAATAAAAATGTATCCGATTATAGAATTTAAAAAACTACGAATCTCTTTAAAATATAGGGCTTTCATTAACTGAAATTAATTTGCCTACAAATTTAAGATTTTGTTTCGATTAGCCAATTAGAAAATGAGATATGAGCTTCTATTGGTAGCAATTATTTATTTACTTGTGAAAAACAGACTTTTCTGCAAGCCTCAAAAAGTTTAATCCAAAAAAAAATCCGTCCCTAATGAATTAGAGGACGGATTTTTATATCAATACAGAGATTTTACAAAATTTATTTTTTTACTTGGGTAACAATAGCTTTAAAAGCTTCTGGGTGGTTCATTGCCAAATCAGCAAGTACTTTGCGATTTAGTTCTATTCCACCTTTGTTTACTGCACCCATGAATTGAGAATAGCTCATTCCATGCTCACGTGCACCAGCGTTAATACGCGTAATCCATAGTGAGCGGAAATTTCTTTTCTTTTGTTTACGACCTATATAGGCGTAAGTTAATCCTTTTTCAATAGCATTTTTTGCTACTGTCCAAACATTTTTCTTTCTTCCAAAGTAACCTTTGGCAAGCTTCATAAAGTTCTTTCTTCGAGCTCTTGAAGCAACATGATTGACCGATCTTGGCATAATTTTTCTAGTTTTTTAATAATAAGTGCTTCACTATTCCAGAAGGCTTATGTACTCAAATTATTGGGTTAAACAAATAAACCTACAATGTGCTTTATTTCATGCACAACTGTAACTTCACATTTGACAAATCAGCTTTATCTACTAAACCTGCATGTGTCAAATTTCTCTTTTGCTTTTTAGTCTTCTTAGTTAAAATATGACTTTTAAAAGCATGCTTTCTTTTAATTTTACCGCTTCCAGTGACAGTGAATCTCTTCTTTGCACTAGATTTAGTTTTCATTTTTGGCATCTCTGTTAATTTTAAATCGTTAACTCTGTATTAACTTCTTTTGGACTCCTCTTGAATTTTAAATTTAAATTTCAAAAAAATACTTGTCCTATTTTTTCTTTGGATTAATCATAATGATCATCCTTTTTCCTTCTAATTTTGGCAGTTGCTCTACAGCTCCAACGTCCGCTAATTCTTGCGCAAATTTCAATAAAAGTATTTCACCTCTGTCCTTAAACACAATTGTTCTACCTCTAAAAAAAACGTAAGCTTTAACCTTACTGCCTTCTTCTAAAAATTTGCGAGCATGAGCCAACTTGAAATTGAAATCATGGTCGTCTGTATTCGGACCAAAACGAATCTCTTTCAAGACTATTTTACTTTGTTTCGCTTTTAGTTCTTTCTGCTTGCGTTTTTGGTTGTACAGAAATTTTCTGTAATCCAGTATTTTACAAACGGGTGGAACCGCATTTGGCGAAATTTCCACTAAATCTAAATCCATTTCTTCAGCTAATTTTATAGCATCTGATGTGGATAATACCTGTGGCTCTTCGCCTTCGTTTACCAAGCGGACTTCTCTTGCAGTGATTTTTTCATTAATCTTGTGCAGAACAGTTTCCTCTCTTCTCGTAAAATTTCTTTTGTTGTCTTTTCTCATTTAATCATTTACCATTTGTTGACAATTCTTCTTCTATGGCGTTTTTTATTACATCAGCGAAAACTTCAACACTCATTGTACCTAAGTCTCCTTCCAATCTTTTTCTCACTGAAAGTTCACCACTCTCAGCTTCTTTTTCACCAACTATAAGCATGAACGGAATTTTGCCCAGCTCTGATTCACGAATTTTTTTACCGATCTTTTCATTTCGGTCGTCAACGAAGCCGCGAATATCGTAATTATTTAGCAATTCTAAAACTTTTTCGGCATAAGAATTAAATTTATCACTTATTGGCAAAATTACAACTTGGTCGCCAGTTAGCCATAATGGGAAATCTCCAGCGCAATGTTCTAACAAAACTGCAACAAATCTTTCCATTGATCCAAAAGGTGCTCGGTGTATCATTACCGGTCTGTGTTTCTGATTGTCGGCCCCAGTATATTCTAGTTCAAATCTTTCTGGTAAATTGTAATCTACCTGAATTGTTCCTAATTGCCATTCTCTGCCCAAGGCATCTTGAACCATGAAATCTAGTTTTGGGCCATAAAATGCCGCTTCGCCATATTCTATTTTGGTTTCTAAATTCTTTTCAGCTGCTGCTTCAATTATTGCATTTTCTGCTTTTTCCCAATTTTCATCCGATCCAATGTATTTAGATGGAGTTTCTGGATCTCTCAAAGATATTTGAGCTTTGAAATTTTGAAAATCTAAGGTTTTGAATATATAAAGAACAAGATCAATAACTTTTTTAAATTCTTCTTTAACTTGTTCTTGCATACAGAAAATGTGTGCATCGTCTTGCGTAAAGCCTCTAACTCTTGTAAGTCCGTGCAATTCTCCAGACTGCTCGTATCTATAAACCGTACCAAATTCTGCAAATCTTACTGGCAAATCTTTATAAGATCTAGGCTTAGATTTATATATTTCGCAATGGTGCGGACAGTTCATTGGTTTAAGTAAAAATTCTTCACTCAAATCTGGGGTTTTTATCGGTTGGAAAGAATCAGCTCCATATTTTTCATAATGACCTGAACAAACATACAATTCTTTGCTACCAATATGTGGTGTAATAACTTGTTCGTATCCTGCTTTTTTCTGAGCTTTTTTAAGGAAATTTTCAAGTCGTTCTCTCAAAGCAGCGCCTTTTGGCAACCAAAGTGGTAAACCTTGACCAACTCTTTGAGAAAAAGTAAACAATTCAAGTTCTTTTCCTAATTTTCTATGATCTCTGCGTTTCGCTTCTTCTACAAGTTCAAGATATTCAGTTAAATCAGAAGATTTTGGAAATGTAATTCCGTATATTCTTGTAAGTTGTTTGTTTTTTTCGTCGCCTCGCCAATAGGCTCCTGCAATTGCTGTAAGTTTAATAGCTTTTATAAAACCAGTGTGTGGTATGTGAGGTCCTCGGCATAAATCTGTAAAATTTCCTTGACTATAAAAAGTGATGTTTCCGTCTTCTAAATCTTGAATTAATTCCAATTTATAAGGATCTTGTTTTTCTTCGAAATAGGCTAACGCATCTTTTTTTGAAACCTCTTTTCTAATAAACTCAGCTTTATCTTTAACCAATTCTTTCATTTTGGCTTCAATGGTTTCTAGATCTTTTTCAGAGATACTGTATTCCATTAAGTCGATGTCGTAATAAAAACCATTTGTAACCGGTGGACCAATTGCTAATTTTATTCCTGGATATAAAGATTCCAACGCTTCAGCCATAAGATGAGCTGATGAGTGCCACATTGTGCTTTTGCCTTCTGTGTCATTCCACGTCAACAATTGTAAATCGACATCTTTACTGATAACGGCAGAAGCATCAACTATTTTACCATCAATTTTTGCAGCCAAAACATTTCTTGCTAGGCCTTCTGAAATATTTTTTGCAACATCAAGAGCGCTAACTCCGTTTTCAAATTCTCTCGCTGATCCGTCAGGAAGCGTCACTTTTACCATCGTCTTATTTTAATTGGACTGCAAAAATAGTTATTTCAAAAATAAGGAAGATGTCTTAGCAATATTATTTAAGTCCTAAAACAAGAATTATAGCATCTTGACTTTCTGAACCCTCCGAGATTTCATATTCGATGAATACTTTTTTCAATCTGTCAGCATTCTTCACCATTTTGCGAAAAGCAATATTTAAGTCATTGGATTCAAAATTCACCATTTGATTTTTTAATTCTATCGTTTTAAGCAAATTTCTTTTTTTATTGTCAGAAGGATTATCATAAATCTTCATTTCAACATTCGAATTGCAAAGTTTGCCATTAACTGAAAACACGTAGTTGCCAGAAGAAATTAATAAAATTTCTAATGATTTCGTTTGAGAATTCTTTGAAGTATTATAATAAGTAACAATGGAAGATTCGTATCTTGCTGGTTTAATATCTTGTTTACATTCTTCTTTGTATGTATTTACTTTCGCTTCATACTTTGAATGATCTTGATAAAGACCTGAAGTTAAAAAGATAAATAATATTGCTAAAATTGGGGTGTGTTTTAATGTTATCATAATATTATTTTCCTACAATTAATTCTCGAGTTTCTTTTATTATTAATGCTAATTTTCCAACTTCCTCTGAAGTAAGTATAGGGCTTGAGTGATTTTCAGAATTTTTTGCAATTTTTACACTTTCAAAATTATTGTAAGTATTTTGTAATTCACTTAATCTTGAAACTACAGCGCTAATGAGTTCATCAGAATTCGGATATTTTTCAAGTCCTTTAATTGTGTTTTCTACCAAATTCATTTGATCCGTGAGGGCGGCTTTTAATTTAACTGATGTTGTTTCATTAAATTCATTCATACCAATGTGCATCCCTTCAACCCATGCTCCTGCAAATTCTACAACAGCAAGGTACTTCATGTCGTTATCTGCAAGATAATCATCCATTTTTTCCTGCATTAAATAAACAAGTTCTTCAAGCATTTCAGGATTTTCGATTTCCGTTTCAAATTTCTTTAACAACTCTTTATCTGAAAAAACAGATTCTAAACCAATTGATGGTGCAATTTCTCTAAGTGTTTTTAAATAATTGAGTGCCGTTTGTTTTTCTTTATTAATAATGCAATATGCTAAGTCAGCTGAATAAACTCCAAAATTTAAAATTTGACTTGATTTTTTAATGTATTTATTTTTCTTAGTATAAGGATTTATGTTTTTTTCATCATAAGTCAAACCAGCTTCCTCCAGTGCTTTAACTAATGTAATTGGTTGAGGTAATAAAAAATCCATATCCTCAGATTCCATTATTTCAATATCTTCTGTTACAATATCATCCTTCATTTCAACAGGTTCGGTTTTTTCCCTGCATCCAATTATAAGAAAAAGTACAATGAAAATAGTAGTAAATTTAATTTGACTTCGCTCACCACAAGTAAATTTTATCATTTTGTGTTTATTTATTTCTATAAAATTTTGGACAATATATTAATTTAATATAAAGTTTTGACTATAATTTATTTTTTAATTATCCACAATTATTTTTTGCGAATACACTTTTCCTTCTTTTTCATAGGTAACGAAATATATTCCAGAATCTAGTTGGACTGACAATTCTTTGCCTGAAAAATCCTTGATATAATAACACGTTTTACCAGTTACACTCATAATTGTGAGGTTAACAAATTCTAAAGGTTCAATAAAAGCTAAAATTTGGTCTGTAACTGGATTTGCAACGAATATTTTATTTAAATTTTGAACATCAATACCAAGTGAAGAATTGCAGGTTACACTAAGTGTATTTTGATCTTCAATTAATCCTTTTGGACTTAGATCTTTTCCAATAAGCCCTAAATAGTTTGATTCATATTTTTCACCTCTAAAAATTGCCGTAGAATATTGTTGAAGAATGTCATACTGATTATAAAGATTTAAACCTTGTGGATTTACATAAGTCCAAAGAATGATTCCACTTTTATCCATCTCAGTTATTCTTCCTTTTGAATTTTCCGTAAACATAAAATTCCCGTTCGATAGAAAATGTGCTCCTGATTTTCGACTTTCAAACATTGTATCGCCATAGATAACGCCTGACCATGAAAAATCTAAATTTTGAGGTTCAAACGCACCGTTATTCATGATGTAATCATTTGCGACTATTTCTGGTTGGAACAAAACGATTGAGCTAATTGAATCTCCGAATTTTGGACCATTACTAAAGGCAGAAATTTTTCCTGCATCTGGATATCCTGCTTTCACCCATTTTGAATCGTGCTGTAAAAATAATTTTTGGTCTGATGGATTGCCTTGTTGGTAAACATCTGGATTGCCCCAACGATAAAGAAAATCACCGCCTTTGCCATATATTCCGCCAGTATGACCAGTAGCGTCTTGTGTGCTACTTGTATGTTCAATAATATAAATTTCACTTAAATGTCTTGCGGATAGCATTATTTGATTTAATGCAGGGTTGTAATCAATAGCATTGCAATGCGTATAATCGTTCATTTCTCCGAGATCATAATTAATATCCAGCAATTGAGGCGAATTTGCAACATCTCCAAAATTTAATTTGCTAGAATCGAAATCTTGCACAAGATGGTCCCAAAAACTCCATCTCCAAACTTCAAATGCCTGATTTATTCCTGTTATTTCAATTTCGACAACTGCATCCAATTTAAGAGCTCCAATTGCATTTGCTGGATTTCTACCATTGGCTTTAGACTGCAGACTTGTTCTAATATCAAATACCAAGAGCAAAACATGTCCATTAGGCATGACTGCAATATCATGATGTTGGACATAACCTAGTGTATTTAAATCTGCAGACCATAATAAATTGTTGTTCCAATCACGCGCTTCAATGGAATTGGTGTTTGCCCGCACCATTGTTCCATCTTCAAGTAAGTAACAAGTAAGTCTTGGCGCATCTGAAAATGTCCACTTATTCACAAAATAACCACAGTCGTCTACAAGATAAACAAAATTAGAAGTTTCTGGCGTGAATAAAGTATAGCCAGCTGTTGGGTTGTTGTAATTAATTAATCCAACTGTGTTTTGGGCTTTAAATGAATCAATAATTAAAAAGGTGCAAACCACCGATAAGTAGATAAATCTTTTCATGATAGTACGTAATCTATTTTTCTCAAAGATATATTATGAAACTTGTATCTACAACTTTTTATTAGTTTTAATAAAATCTGTTTATATTTACGTGTGATGAGCTACGGCCACTGAGCTTTCGCCGGTTGCTGAGGTTGCTTAGGTTGCTGCGGTTGCTGAGGTTGCTGCGGTTGCTGAGCGAAGTCGAAGTAAGCGAGTCGAATTAAATTTTCAAGAACACTATACAATGAGCGATTTTCAAATTAATTCCTTTAAGGAATATCAAGAAGAATACAATAAAAGCATCGTAAATCCAGAACAATTCTGGGAAAATATTGCAGAAGATTTTATTTGGAAATCGAAATGGGATAAAGTTTTAGAATGGAATTTCAGCGAACCAAAAATAAAATGGTTTAAAAACGCAAAATTCAACATCACAGAAAATATTTTTGAAAGGAATTTACCGGAAAAAGCAAATGAAATTGCCTATCATTGGGAACCAAATAATCCAGTAGATAAACAAAAATCGTACACTTACAATGAATTATTTATTGAAGTTCAAAAATGTGCAAATCTTTTAAAATCATACGGGGTTAAAAAAGGGGATAGAGTAGGGTTGTACATGCCAATGATAATTGAACTGCCAATTGCAGTTTTGGCATGTGCCCGAATTGGAGCAATACATTCAGTAGTTTTTGCTGGATTTTCTGCCAATGCTCTTGCCGATAGATTGAATGATGCCGAGGCTGTTTTTTTGTTTACTTCTAATGAACTTTTTAGAGGTGCGAAATCTATGGATGTAAAATCACTGGTAGATGAAGCGCTAAAAAATTGCCCAACGGTAAAAAATGTGGCGGTGGTAGAAATTTCAGAGAAAACATATAATAAAGTTCCTAACCGAGATTTCTCTTACCAAAAGGAATTAGCAAAACAAAGTGTTATTTGTCCAGCAGAAATAATGGATGCAGAAGATCCACTTTTTATACTTTATACATCGGGTTCAACGGGCAAACCAAAAGGAGTGGTTCATTCTTGTGGTGGCTACATGGTTTACACAGCCTACACTTTTAGCAACGTTTTTCAATATAAAAAAGGAGATATTTATTGGTGTACGGCAGATATTGGGTGGATAACTGGACATTCTTACATTATTTATGGACCTCTACTTTGCGGAGCAAGTTCAGTTTTATTTGAAGGCATACCAACATTTCCGCACAACGGTCGATTTTGGGAAGTAATTGATAAATACAAAGTCAACCAATTTTATACAGCTCCTACGGCAATTCGAGCTTTAATGGCTTGTGACGATACTTTATCGAAAAATCCTTCACTTAAATCTCTAAAAGTTCTTGGAACGGTTGGAGAACCAATAAATGAAGAGGCTTGGCAATGGTATTTTAAAAATATTGGCAAAGCTAATTGCCCCATTGTAGATACTTGGTGGCAAACAGAAACGGGAGGAATTATGATTTCTGGTTTGGGCAATTTGTCTCCTCAAAAACCAACCTTTGCAGGTTATCCGCTACCTGGAATTCAAGCCGTTTTATTGGATCAAGAAGGGAACGAAATAAATGAAAATGATCAAGAAGGATATTTATGTGTAAAATTTCCTTGGCCGGGAATGTTGCGCACTACTTATGGCGACCATGAGCGCTGCAGACATACTTATTTTTCTAACTATAAAAATTATTATTTTACTGGTGACGGAGCAAAAAGAGATGAAAATGGAATGTTCAGAATAATTGGTAGGGTAGATGATGTTATAAATGTTTCTGGACATAGGTTTGGAACGGCAGAAATTGAAAACGCAATAAATAAAGCTGAAAACGTAATAGAATCAGCCGTTGTTGGTTATCCTCATCCAATAAAAGGGCAAAGTATTTATGCCTTCGTTAAGTTGGATTCTTCAGAAAATGAATTAGAAATTGAACGCTCATATATACTTGATTGTGTGGTAAATGAAATTGGTAAAATTGCCGTTCCAGAAAAAATTCAGTTTGTGGATGATTTACCCAAAACAAGATCTGGCAAAATTATGCGCCGAATTTTAAGAAAAATAGCCGAAAGCGATTCCGATAACCAACAAGAAAATAATTTTGGCGATACCAGTACTTTGATTGATCCGTCGGTGGTTGATAAATTGATTGCGGGCAAATTGTAGGTTCGCGATGTAAATGGTACAATAAATTGTAGGTTTGCGATGCAAATGGTACAATAAATTGTAGGTTCGCGATGTAAATGGTACAATAAATTGTAGGTTCGCGATGCAAATGGTACA
>JBBSUQ010000023.1:0-25417 GCA_038234235.1 Flavobacteriales bacterium | reverse complement strand
TATGCGCTTTTTAGGAGTGCCTTTATTTGACCAGTATTGAAAAACCATTTTTAAAGCAACTTCAACGGAGGTACTGCCATTGTCAGAGAAAAAAACTTTTTGAAATGTTTTTGGTGTAATTTCTATAATTTTTTGAGCTAATTTAATAGCAGGAACATTCGTGGCAAAGGCAAAAATAGTATGATCGAGTTCTTTGAATTGTTTGTTTACAGCCTTGCGAATTTTTTTGTTTCCGTGACCAAGAATGTTGGTCCACCAGCTTGAATTGCAATCTAAATAGCTAAGACCATTTTCGTCATAAAGTTTTGATTTTTCTGCTTTTAAAAATAAAATGGGTTCCTTTGCTGTTTGCATCTGAGTAAAAGGATGCCAAACATGTTCTTTATCCCACTTTTTAAGCTTGCTCATAGTTTCCACTGCTTTTTCAAATCCATCGCAATTTTTTCAATTGTGTTTGCGCTGATATCTTCTAAGTGAGGCACATTAAAATACCTGTGATTTTTGAATTGATTTTTTATGTAATTTTCTGTTTCAATATTACTTTCGCCGCTAAAAATAACTCCAAAAATTTCAATATTTTGTGATTCTAAATATTTAATTGTAAGCATTGTATGATTTATACTTCCCAAATAATTTTTACTCACAACTACACAAGGAATCTTCCATTCTTTAAGAAGTTCTGCGTATGTTTCACCCTTGTCATTCAATGGTACAAGAATTCCGCCGGCTCCTTCAATAACAAGATTTTTTTCTCCGTTTTCGGGTAACACAAAATCAGAAATTTTTATTTCAACATTTTCTAACTTAGCTGCCGCGTGCGGACTCATAGGATTAAGCAGTAAAAACCTTTCTCCTCTTATTTCTGTTTCAGGAGATAATTTCTGCATAAACTCTGAATCTGTTTGTGGCGTAGATCCCGCTTGAACTGGTTTCCAATAAAAACAAGGCTTCAACGCTTTGCATAAAACGGATGACACTAAAGTTTTACCTACATCGGTACCAATTCCTGTGACAAATAATTGTTGTGACATTTTTAATAGTGCTATTTATGGTTATAATTTAATTTCTTAATTCGGCATTCAACTGAGTAGATAGTTCTTTCCGAATTTTTTCCATTACTCCGTCTACCTGATCGTCTTTTAAAGTATTTTGTTCGTCTTGAAAAGTAAAAGATATGGCATAAGATTTTTTGCCTTTCTCTAAGTTTTTCCCTTCGTAAACGTCGAACAATCCTACTTCTTTTAATATTTTTTTGTCTTGTTGTAATGCTAATTTCTGGATAGACTCAAAACTCACATTCTCATCTAAGAGTAAAGAAAAATCACGTCTAACTGAGAAAGTTTTAGGTATTTCTGAATATTTAGTTTTAGCAAATTTCAGAGAATCACATAACAAATCCCAATCTAAATCAGCTATATAAACATCTTTTTTAATTCCGAAACATTTTTTTTGCTCTGATGTAATTTTGCCAATATTTCCAATTTTGTTTTTCAATACAAACAATGAATTTCCTTCTTCTAAAATTGAATCTACTAAAGTTTGACCTTTCATTAATTCTTTTAAACCAAGCTTTTCTAACATGGAGTCAACAACGCCTTTCAATGTGAAATAGGTAGTAGATTCTTTAGAATTTGACCAGTTTTCTTGATTTTTAGAACCCGTAATTGCCAATATTAATCTTTTATTTTCTTGATAACCTGAATCATTTTTGCTGTAAACTTTGCCAAATTCAAATAACTTTAAGTCGGCATTTTGTCGGTTTTGATTGTATTCAATTACCTGTAATAGTGGAAAAATTAATGTTTGTCGCATCACATTTAATTCCAGACTTAAAGGATTAAGCATTTCAACATTGTACGTAGAGCTCAAAATATCTTTACCAAGTTTCTCCGTATGATTGGATGAGGTAAGTGAATTATTTAATATTTCGTAAAATCCTTTGCCAACTAAAACATTCGTCAATGTACTTTGAATTTTCTCTAAGTTGGGTTTTGTTGAAAGTGTGATTGAAGCGTTTAATTTTGAAGGAATCGGGACTTTATTAAAACCATATATTCTCAATATTTCTTCAATTACATCTATCTCTCTAGTTACATCAACTCTGTATTTTGGGGTTGATAATCGCAAAATTAAATCAGTTTCTTCGATTATATTGAAGTCTAAGTTAATTAAAATGGTTTTAATATCTTCTTTTGATATTTCAACACCAATAATTTTCGCACATTTTTCAATGCTGAATTCGATTCTTTTTTCTTCGGGGTTTAAAGAATTTATATCTACAACATCCATCGCAATTTTACCTCCTGCAATTTCCTGAATGAGTAAAGCTGCTCTTTTTAAAGCATACAAAGTTAAATCTGGATCAACACCTCTTTCATATCTAAAACTTGCGTCGGTATTTAAAGTATGTCTCTTCGCAGATTTTCTAATTGTGACTGCATCAAAAACTGCTGATTCCAAGAATATATATTTTGTAGTACTGACAATTCCTGCCTGTGTTCCACCAAATATACCAGCCAAACAAAGATTATTTTGACCGTCAGTTATCATCAAATCCTCCTTGTTTAATTTTCGCTCTGTTCCGTCGAGTGTTGTAAAACTGGTATTTGGCTCAGCATTTTTCACAACAATTGCATGCTCCATTCTTCCCAAATCAAATGCATGAAGCGGTGTACCCAATTCTCGCATCACGAAATTTGTAGCATCCACAATATTATTTATTGGTGAAAGTCCAACTGCACGAAGTCGTTTTTGCAACCAAGCAGGCGATGGAGCAACATTTACATTTGCGATAGAAACGCCACAATATCTTGTACAAGCTTCTTTATTTAAAATAGAAATATTGACTGGTAATTCATTGTTTTCAACTTTAAAATCATCGACTTTTGGTAATTTAAGTTTCAGGTTTTTTCCTTCATGAAAATTTAAATAAGCAATTAAATCTCTTGCCACTCCAATGTGTCCCATTGCATCTGCTCTGTTGGGTGTTAAACCAATTTCAATTTCATAATCGTCTTCCAATTGAAAATAACTTGCAGCACTTGTACCGATTTGTATATTTTCGGGCAGAACTAAAATTCCATCGTGTGATTTACCCAAGCCAAGTTCATCCTCAGCACACAACATTCCATGAGATTCAACTCCACGAATGGTAGAAACTTTTATTTTCAAAGCATCTTCTGGACTTGGATAAATAGTTGACCCAACAGTAGCGAGTAATACTTTTTGTCCGGTAGCTACATTTGGTGCGCCACAAACAACCTGTAAAGTTTCAGTTCCAGTATTTACTTTCGTAACCTTTAGTTTGTCGGCGTTTTCATGTGGAAAACAATCAATTACTTCAGCGACAATCACACCTTGTAAACCACCTTTTAGACCTTCTATTTTTTGAATCGATTCTACTTCGAGACCAGTATCAGTAAGAATTTTGCCTAAATCTTCAGGAGATAAATTTGTATCAACGTAATTTTTAAGCCAATTGTAAGAAATTTTCATGTGAAAACTAATATTTTAAAGAGCTACGAAATTAAGGAAATTTTGTTGGTTTTTTAGCGATTTATGAAAGAAGATATCATGTTTTTTCACCGTAACTTTTGTTTTACATTTAGGGTCATGGTATGTCATGACCCTACATGTAAAACGGATTGAATATTAAAACCTTAGGCACGCAGACCGTTTTTGGAAAACAATTGATTAATTTTTTCAACCATTTTACTCCAATTCAAAAGTACTAAACGGATCAAAATGATTAATTGATTTAACTTCTTGAATTTTGCCATCAGAAACTCGAACTACTCTACCTGGAAATTTTTCGACCATAGACATATCATGCGTAGCCATTACTACAGCCGTATTTTGTTCGTGGGCCACAGCAATTAATAGTTTCATAATTTCTTCAGATGTTTCAGGATCTAAATTTCCTGTTGGTTCATCTGCTAAAATAAGTTTTGGATTGTTCAACAAAGCTCTTGCAATGGAAACTCTTTGTTGTTCTCCACCCGAAAGTGCATGTGGCATTGAGTTTGTTTTAGTTTTAAGCCCAACCAATTCCAAAACATCTTCTATTCTTTTTTGCATTTCAATTTTAGATTGCCAGCCTGTAGCTTTTAAAACAAAAAGCAAATTGTCTTGTACCGATCTATCTGTTAGTAATTGAAAATCTTGAAAAACAATTCCAATTTTTCTGCGCAACATCGGCACATCTTTTTTACGAAGTTTAGTAAGATTAAAATCTGCAACCATTCCGGTGCCATTTTTTAAGAAAAGTTCACCATAAAGCGTTTTGAGCAAACTACTTTTCCCACTACCTGTTCTTCCAATTAAGTAAACAAAATCTTTTTCTTCAAGAGAAAAATTAACTTCGTCTAAAACCAACGCATTTTGCTGGTAAATCTTTGCGTTTTGAATGTCAATTACTTTCATAATATTTCTAGTAAATGTAAAAATGCAACAAAGAATAATATAATTCGGTAAAAAACTAATAATAATCTCAACAGAAACTCGTTAAAAACTTTTAGAAAGATCTCCATATTACAGACATATCAAGTTTAATTTTACTAGATTAAAATAAAGTATCATGCGCAAATATTTTTTATTGAGTTTTTGTCTTTTCGCTCTGCTATCCAAGACAGCTGTATTTGCACAAACATCTGAAAAATATAATTCTGTATATGCTGGCTATTACCGTGGCGAAGAGCTTTTTGAGAAAGAACAATACAGTGCGGCACGATATGAATTTAGAACTTTCATTGACAATTTCGCACAAAAAAACGATCCGTTTTACATTAAAGCAAGATACTATGAAGGTTTAAGTGCACTTGAAGTATTTAATAATGATGCGCTTGATCTATTGCAATTGTTTATTAAAGAATACCCAGAAAGTGTTTTTAAATATAAAATTTACTTGCGTTTGGGGCATTTCTACTATCAAAAAAAGGATTTCGAAGATGCTTTGGCTTGGTACAATCAATTACCTGCATCTGAAGTAGAACCAGAAGATTTGAGTGAATATTATTTTAAAATTGGATACAGCAATTTTCAATTGAAAAAAATGTCTAATGCCAAAAGTGCGTTTTTTGAAATAAAAGATGGTTCAAGCAATTATTCGGCGCCAGCTCTTTATTACTATTCGCACATTGCGTATGATGAAGGCAGCTACCAAACAGCTTTGGAAGGTTTTCAGAAGTTAGAAAATGATGAACGTTTTTCTAAAATTGTTCCTTACTACATTGCTCAAATTTATTACTTACAAGGCAATTATCAAGCTGTAACAGATTATGCTGCAAAATTTGGAGACTCTACAAAAATTGCAAACGAAGCAGATTTAAACCATATTATTGGTGATGCTTATTACCGCACAAAAAGATACGATGAAGCCGCCGATTATTTAGCAGAATATTCAAAAACTTCAAAAACTACAAGAGACGACGAATATGAACTGGGATATTCACTTTACAGAAGCAAGCAATTCGAAAAGGCAATTAGAGCTTTCGATAAAGTTGCCAGGGTTAAGGATGCACTTGGCCAAGTGGCACTTTATCATATTGGTGAATGTTATTTAAAACTCAATAATCCCACGTCGGCTAGGTCAGCTTTTCAAACAGCTTCAACTTTATCTTACAATCCGGTGGTTGAAGAAGATGCTTTGTATAATTTTGCTATTCTTTCCTATAAACTAGACCTTAATCCATATAACGAGGCTTTGGTGGCTTTTGAAACTTATTTGGATCGGTACCCAAATAGTAAAAGAAAAAATGATGTATATCAGTATCTTATAAATGTTTATACCCAAACTAATAATTATGAAAAAGCACTTTCGGCTTTAGATGCATTGCCCAATAAAGATTCTAAACTAAAAGCAGCTTATCAAATAATTGCATATAATTATGGGATTGAACAATACCAAAAAGCCAATTATGACAAAGCAATCAAGATTTTGCCATTGGTTGAAACTTACCCGATTGATGCCGAAATATCCGCAAAAGCTAAATTTTGGATGGCAGATGCTTATTATAGAAAGGCAAATTATCCTTCGGCAATTTCGGTTTACAAAGAATTTATTTCCAAACCGAGAAGCTCTGTAGATGATTTAAAGAGCAGAGCATACTACAATATTGGATATGCTTATCTCGAACAAGATGAGTTGAGTTCTTCTTCTGATAATTTCGAAATTTATGTGAACTTGCAACCAAAACCAAACAATATTTATCTGTTTGACGCTTACATGCGACTTGGTGACAATGCCTATGTTCAAAAAAACAACGACAAAGCAATAACTTATTACAAACAAGCAATTGCTGTAAAAGGTAATGCTCAAGATCAAGCGCTATATTATTTAAGTCGCTCATTAGGTTTTGCAGGTAAATCTGATGAACGGGTAAAAATACTTTCAGATATTTTAAATAATTATCCAAAGTCTAAATATGTACTCAATGCAATTGAACAACTTGGTGGAATTTACAAACAACGAGGAGATTATGATAAATCAATGTCATATTACAACATGATTATCAATGATTATCCAAATTCGGAGTTGGTAAAAAATGCTGAACTTTCAATTGCAGAATTATATTTTTATAAAAAACAATACGATATTGCAGAGAAAAAATACATTGCTGTTTTGGAAAAATATGCTGCCAACGACAGAGGTTTATGTGAAATTGCTGCGAGAAATTTATTTGAACTTTATAAAGTTACTCAACAACCACAAAAAACCGATGCTGTTATTGCTAAATATCCTTGTGCCAATGTAAGCCAAGAAGAACAGCAATCAATTTACTACAATCCGGCTAAGAAGGCTTATGATGATAAAGATTTACAGAAAGCAATATCACTTTTTGAAACTTATTTAAATAAATTTCCAACGGGAGTATTTGCTTTAGAAGCGAAAAATTATCTAGCCAATTCATTATACGATCTTAAAAGAACTGAAGAAGCTATTGTTTTGTATAAAGAAACGCTTAATGCTGCTAACAATGGTTTCACGGAAACTGCTGCAATTAGAGTTTCTAAATATTTATACAACAATGGTTCGTATGAAGAGGCAATACCATATTATGAAAGACTTGTTGAAGTGACTTCAAATCCGGAAGTTAGTTGGAACTCTGAAGTAGGTTTGATGAGAAGTTTTTATCTCACTGAAATTTATACCAATGCTTCAGTTTACGCCACTAATGTTTTGAGTAATAGTTTGACGAAGACTGAATTAAAACTAGAGGCGAACTACATAAAAGGTATGTCGAATTTTAATACCAAAACTTACAGTGCAGCCGTGCCTTCTTTGGAATATGTAACTAAAAATACAACAACAGCTATTGGTGCCGAATCTAAATTTACCTTGGCGCAAATATATTTTGATGAAAACGATTTAGTTAAATCTGATAAAGAGCTAAGGGCTTTGCTTAAAATGAAACCAACTTACGATTATTGGATTGCAAAAGCCTTAATGTTGCAAAGCAAAATATCTGTTCGCAACAACGATTTATTTCAGGCAGAGCAAACATTAAAATCTGTTATTGATCACTATCCTATTACCGATGATGGAATATTAGATGAAGCCAGGCAATTATACGATGAACTCTTACAGTTGAAAAACCAACCGAAAGACAACACAAATGGTCCGAAAAATATAATTGAAATTAACGAAGGAAATTAATATGAAAAAGTTCAGTTCTATACTATTTTTTATATCCTTTGCAAGTATCGGATATACTCAATCAATTGATGACGTAATTGTTGATGCCAATGCTCCCAGAAATATTGAGAGGGCATACAGACTAACAATAGATCCAAAAATTATAGATTCAGTTATACCAAGTCCGGAAATTGAATATTCGCTTTTGGCGCTGCAATACGACACCAAAATTGAAACAGAAAAAATTGAAGCAGCGACTATCAAAACAGTAGAAAAATTGCCGCAGTTGTATCATGCATACGTTAAGCTTGGAGTGGGAACTGAGTTTATGCCTTTGGGCGAAATATATTTTAACAACACAAGATCTAGAAAATATTTTTATGGTGCGCATCTTAAACATTTAAGCAGTTTTGGGAACATTCCGAACTATGCTCCCGCAAAATTTGATAGAACAAAATTTAATCTTTTTGGCAATGTATTGGAAAGTAAATACAGCTATGGTGGCGATTTCCATTTCAACTCAATAGGATTTGGTTATTACGGAATTCAAAACGAAAATTTGGATAGAGATAGCATAGGTCAGCGCTATCATGACACAGGTTTAAGTACTTATTTTTCATCTCATAAAAAAGATTCTGCAAATGTGAATTTTAAAGTTGGTATGGAATACAATAATTTTAGTTCACGCAAACCAACAGAAGATTCATTATCTGAATGGAGAGGAAGAGAAAATTATTTCGCTATTAAAACAAGTGCGTTTTACAAGCAAGGAAACGAAATTTATTCAGGCGCAGTAGATATCAAATATAACGGATATAAATATGGAAGTGTTGGAGATAGTCTTTCAGCAATTGATACAAATATTCTTTTAAATAATACCGTTATTTCTCTTCGACCTAATATTTCTACTTATCTTCAAAATAATAGGTTTAAAGCCGATTTTGGATTAAACATAACCTTTGATTTTCATAGAAAAACTAAAGCATACATCTATCCGAATATTGAAGTTAAATATTCTTTGTTTAATGATATTTTTATTCCTTATGCTGGATTAAGAGGAGGTTTAAACCAAACAACCTACAAATCTTTGGCAGCCAGAAATGAGTTTATCCAAACCAATCTTTCTATGTACAACGAACACACACCAATAGATTTTTATGGCGGTATAAAAGGTACTTTAAGTCAAAGAGTTAGTTTTGATATTCATGCAAGTTTTGCAACCGTAAAAAATAAGGCGTTGTTTGTAACAGATACACTTTATTCGTTGGGCAATCAGTTCAATGTTATTTACGACACTATGGGCATCACCACAATTGAAGGATCTTTATCTTACCAATTGCGCGAAAAAATTAAAATTGATGCAATTGGAAGATATGTAAGTTATACTCCAAAATCAAATCCTTATGCATGGAACTTGCCAACATTTCAGGCAATTTTGAGAACTTCTTATAATTTATACGATAAATTTTTGATCAACTTAGACATGGATTTCGAAGGTGGAAGAAAAGCACTAGTTTACGCTCCAGGTGAAAATGTAACCATTGAAGACGGCGTTTTTGTATATGATTTAGGCTTTATTGCAGATGTAAATTTAGGTTTAGAATACAGATACAACAAACGAATTTCAGCTTTCGTTCAGTTCAACAATCTTGCTGCACAACGCTATGAAAGATGGTACAGAACACCAGTTCAAGCATTTCAATTTTTAGGAGGAGTTACATTTAGATTTTGAAATGATTATACCATTTAGTTTCGAAAATAGATTTACAAACCAAGTCCATTTTCGGTATTAATTTGTCTATGAATATCTGTGATGGGGAAATATCCCATTTGTCGAACTAATTCTTGTCCAGCTGGAGATAATTCAAATTCTAATAATTTCAATAATTCATTTCTTGGTTTTCCATTAAAATATTGTAATAATGGTCTACTTAAAGGATAATCTCCTGTTTGTACTGGTCTTAATTCATAAGGAGAAAAAGGTTTTCCACCCTCTATGTATAAGTTAACGGCCCAAATACTTGCATCGGGTCTTTCCATTTCATCTCTAATCTCACCAATGCCTACATATCCTACCCCACATGAATCTTTACGAACAGCTTCCAAAATATCTTTTTGATTTTTCAAAACATTGATTTCAGTAAAATTTCCGTCACCTACTAATTTATTTTTCAAAAAAGCTTGTGTGCCTGAGTTACTATCGCGACCGTAAATATGAATAGTACGGTCAGGACCACCTACTTCTTTCCAGTTAGTAATTTTACCAGAAAAAATATTGGAAAGTTGTGCGAGTGACAAATTTTGCACCCCGAGATGGGTATGAGTTATTATGGCAATTGCATCCATTGCAATAATTGCCTGAACAATATTTTTATTTAAAGCGTTGTTTTCAAAAAGATCATCAGATGTAATTAACCGAGAAGAATTTGCAATATCTGCTTGTCCATTCAATAATTGTTTAATTCCCTTACTAGAGCCTCCGCCGTGCATTTCGAAAATCGCTTTACTCATAGAATTTTCGTGGTATGTCTTTACAAGCGATGCAACTAGTTCAAGTTCGGTATCGGAACCTGAAATGCGATAATGATATTTAACATTTTTCTCAATTGATTTATCATGGCAGGAACTTAGTCCGAATAATAAAACAAAAACATTAAAAAATATTTTTTGTAATTTAGAAATTGACGAATAACAAACAGGTCTAATGGTAATTTGGATTGGATTTTTGAGCATCTTATTATTTATTAAAACTACATGGAATTGTGGTTTCAGGAGTCGCTTCCCTCAAGGATATCACCTTCCGAGATCAAAAGTAAGGCAACAAAACTCAAATAATTTTAAAGAGATATTAAGTTTCTATTAAAGAATAATGTCGTGAATTTTTCCTTCAAATTCTTTTTTTACAAAGTGCTGCTTGTCATGTTTCTAACTAATTTTAATTAAACCAGATTTCCTACATGTACAACACCGGCAACAACAAGGAAGCTAAAATCCATAGTAAAATACTTACTGCGCCTCCAATTATTAAAAAGTGTTTAAATTTATAAATACCCATTCCATAAATTATGGCATTCGTTTGATAGCCAACAGGCGTATAAAAACTAAAATTGGCACCAAACATTACAGCAAAAAGCAAAGGTTTTGGATCAATTTGCATTTTAACAGCAACACCAATTGCAATAGGAGCAAGAACAATTGCTGTTGCATTGTTTGAAACGAAACCACTCATGAGCATTGCGAAACCAAAAACTATGGTAATTAAAAATGCAGTGCTTGATCCTTCCAGTAAATAATTGAGTTTTTCTGCAATAAATTTATCGGTACCCGTGTTTTGCATTGCGATACCAATCGGAATCATACCGGCCAATAAAAATATCACTTGCCAGTTAATTGATTTGTAAGCATCTTTTAATTGAAAACAACCCGTAAACAAACACAAAGAAACACCCAACAATGAACTTTTTAATACTGAAAAGGTGCCAGATGCGGCAAGAACAATTACCATCAAAAATGACAAACTTGAAATTACCTTTTTATACTTGGGAACTCTTTCTTTTGGATGAACACTGTTAAGAATCAAAATTCCATTTTTATTTTGTAGTCTGGAAATGCTTTCTTCATCGGCAGAAATAATTACTCTGTCACCGACTTGTAATTTTCTTTTTGCAAATAAATTATGGAGTAAAATTGGTTTTGCCAAATAGTTTTCTTCAGATTGTACAGCCTTCACGGCAATTCCTTCTGGCATTTCTGAGTTTAGTTCATCGATAGATAACCCTTGATAAATTGAATTGGGTAAAATAAGTATTTCATGTAAATCAATTTTACCCATTATTTCTACAGTATTGTCTACGTTCAAAATTGAAATTCCCATTTCGTTGGCATTTTTTTCTAAATCGTCAATACTTACATTCATCCACAAAATATCATCCAACTCGAGATTCTGTTTTTCCAGATTTCTATCTATAAATTTCCCTTGTCTCTGAATTCTTAAAAGGCGATAATCATTTTCTGCCCAAATGAGCGATTTACTAGCAACTTTACCAATCAACGGAGATTTTATTTGAATTTGTGCTGAGGTTATAAATCCAAAAGATTTTACAATTTCAGTATCGTCTTTGTATTCAGATTTTGGTAAAAATATTTTAGATAAAAAATAAATTACAGGTATAGCACAGACAAGAAATATAATTCCAGCCAGTGAAAATTCAAAAAAACCAATTTTTTCAATTTTATATCTGTTGGCAATTCCGCTAACTATCAAATTGGTACTTGTCCCCATTAAAGAACAACTTCCTCCTAGAATACCGGCAAATGATATAGGCAGTAGCATTTGTTTTCTATCAACTTTATTTTGTAATGCCAGTTCGTTCGTAAGTTGAATAAATATTATTACCACAGCCGTTGTTGCAATGAACGATGAACAAATTGCAACAATAATCATTATCAATGGAAGGAAAATCCACATTGGCCAAGTCGCCATTCGTGTCATTTTTGATGCAACGAGACTTATCACTCCATTGCTTTCAATGCATGCCGCCATTATCATTAAACTCATGATAGTGATAACAGAGGGTTCTGAAAAACCAGAAATTGCTTCTTCTGGTTTTACCAAGCCGAGCAACATTGTACTTGCTAATAAGAAAAAAGCAGTTTTGTCTACAGTAAAAATCTCGGTTACGAAAAGTACTATTGCTACTAGAAGCAATATCAGTACTAAAAGTATATCATTTGACATATTATCTAGGTATAACTATATCGAAAGTTGTGCCTTCACCCAATTCGCTTTCAACATTAATTGCGCCTTTGTGCTGGATAATAATATTTTTAACGGTGGTCATTCCTAAGCCCATTCCACCTTCTCTTTTACTAAAAAATGCATCAAAGAGATTTTTCTTTATTTCGTCGTCCATTCCTTTTCCATTATCGGTAATGAGAATATGTGCTTCTTCTTTTTCTAATTTTATTTCAACTGTTAACTTAGGCTTCTCAGTTCCTGCAAGTGCCTCGGTGGCATTGGTAATAATATTTACAACAGCAATTTTAATTCTTTCATCATCAAGAGGAACTATTGTTACATTTTGAAACCCTATTTTTTCTAATTCAATATTTTTCAATTGAATTCTATCCAAACAAATTTCAATTGCATCATTTACCACGTCTTCAATAACATTTTCTTGAATTTCAAGATCGATTAGTTTTGTGCTGTAAAGAAGTTGATCAATCATGTCTTTGATACGGTTAGAATTTCGCATAATCATATCCATATACATGAGCGCATCATCCATTCCCTGCAATTCTTCTTTTATTTGTTCTGCAGCAAGATTAATATTAGTAAGTGGATTTCTAACTTCATGACCAATCATTCGTGCCAATCTTCCACTAAGATTAAATTTTTCAAATTCAACCAACTGCCCTTCCGCTATTTTCAAATCAGTTAAATCGTGTATCACACCTTGATAACCCACAACCTCATTAAATTTGTTAAGACTGGAAAAGAAGGAAATGGTTACGGTAAGGTTTGTTTCCTCATTTTGTTTTAATTCACAACCAAAACTACCTTTTGGAATGCCATATTCTTGTAAACTAATAAAATCACTAAAATCTCTATTGTTTAAGAAAAAATCTGATAGATTATAGTTGGAAACAAATTGTTCCTCTAGATCAAACTTCTTTAAAAAAGTGTTATTGACTTCAAGTAATTGCCAATTAATATCTGTAGTATAAATGGCATCAATACTATTTTTAAAAAGATTTTGATAACGTTTTTGTTCAGTTTTCACTAAAAGATTTTGGTTGTATCTCTCAAGAGAATGTCTTATAGATCTATCTAAAATTTCGGCACTTAAATCTCCTTTTGCAATATAATCGGCGGCACCAACTTGTATTGCTTGGATGTCTACATCTCTGTTATTGAGTCCTGTAAGCAAAATCATTGGTTTGGCTACGCCTGACTTTACGGCGTCTTCAATCAATTCTAAACCAGACTTAGAACCAAGATAATAATCAACAAAATGAATATCATGGCTGTTGGAAGCAATTAATTCTTTTCCTTTTACATAACTTTCTGCCCAAGTTATTTCGGTTTTGAGATGTTGTAAATCATTTATTGTATCTCTAAGAATCATAAAGTCTTCTTCATCATCTTCTATAACTAAAATTTTTAAACTTGGAATATTACTCATTATTATAATTTTTAATTTCTATTAAACTTATAGTTTTGCTGGGAAAGGCAATTTTAAACGTTGTTCCTTCTCCAACAATACTGATAGCACTTATAAAACCTTGATGATTTTCTACAATTTTCTTACAGATGGCCAAACCAATACCTGTTCCTTCAAATTCAGAACGGTTGTGTAATCTCTGAAAAATAGTAAAAATTTGGTCTTTATATTGATCTTCAAAACCAATTCCGTTGTCTTTGATCGATAGAACGTAATATTGTTCTTCCACTTCAATGTTAGGATAGATTTCCAAAAGTTCACTGCCTTTTTCCATTTCTCCAGAAATTTCTATAATAGGATTTTTATCGGGTGATGCAAATTTTATTGAGTTGGAAATTAGATTTTGAAATAGTTGAAAAAATTGTGAAGGTATCGCATCTTTTATAGTAGGCAAAGCCTCAAAAATAATTTCCGAATTGGTTTTTTGTATTAACAAGTCAAGCTCGTTCACCACATTTTGTGCAGTTTCTTGAAGTGATGTGTCACTTCGGGCACTTTGAGACGAAGAAACTCTTGAAAAACTTAATAAGTCATCTATCAATGTCTCCATTCTACTTGCACCGCTTCGCATCCTGGTAATATATTCTTCGGCCTGTTCAATTTTTTCTTTACTGAAATCTTCTTTTTTAAACTGTGTTTGAAGTCTTTCTCCAAAAGCTTTTATTTTACGTAAAGGTTCTCTTAAATCATGAGAAGCAACATAAGCAAATTGCTCTAGTTGTTTGTTAGACTCTTCTATTGCTCTTCGTTGTTTTATTTCATCTTCAATAGAATATAAAACACCAATCATTCTTTTGTGACCTGTAGATTTTTCAATAACAGAGTCTCCAATTGCTCTCACCCAAACATATCCTCTGTCTTCCGTTAATATTCTGTATTCTGCTTTATAAATTTCTCCAGTGGTGTGGTTTAATCCTACAGCCTGCATCATATCGGGAAGATCATCTTTATGTATAAGGGCTACAAACTCATTAATATTGAATACGCGCTCTTCTTTTTCGAAACCTAAAAGTTGCATGGTAATACCAGAAAACCACATTTCCTGTTCTTCAATATTATACCAATCCCATGTTCCTATTTCAGCACTCTCAGTAGTCAACGTAAATCGTTTGTTGAATTCTTCGAGTTTAAGAGTCTGGTTTTTTTCTTCAGATATATCATTTATAACCCCCATCATTCTCTGGGATCCTTGTAATTTGTTTTCGATAACTTCACCGTTGGCTCTGAACCATTTTTCACCGCTATTTTTAGTGAGAATTCTATATTCAAAGGTAAAAGGAAGATTTCCTATTGTTTCGAGTTTCTCAAAGAGACCATTAACATCTTTTTTACTTACCAATTTCTTAAAATTTTCATGAGTGGCAGGAATTTCTTCAGGCGTATATTCAATTAAATCATACATTGTTTGAGACCACCACTGTTGCTCTTTACTCATATCGGTCCAATCCCAAACGCCATAATGGGCACTTTTTAAAACCAAATCAAAGCGAGAGCCTAAATCTTGTATTAATTTAGTTTGTTCGTATCTCACATGATTGTCTCTTAATGATATTCCTGTGTATTTATTTTCACCCACATTCCAGTCGAAAGAAACCAACTCCATCGGAATTTTTTCACCATTAGCTTGCAAAATAAAAACATCTTTTATTTCGTTTTTATCTGTCAACAATTCTTTTAAACTTTCTTTTGTATCGTTATCTATTAATTTTTGAAAATCTGAGCCAATCATTGTCAGTTCAGAATAACCGAGTATTTTTCCGCCTGCTGCATTCCAAGATAAAATTTCCATTTCATCATTTACTTTTAACACTACATCCGATATTGAATCATTGAGAATTTTAAATTTTTGTTCGCTTTCAAAAAGGCTATCATAAGCAAGTTTTTGTTGTTCATTGTATTTCGCATTTCTACTGTACTCTCTTTTTATGATATTATAAGACCAAACTAAAATAGATGATATTATTATAATGAAAAGAATAATTATAATAAACGATTTTCTTATAGATGCATTAAATACTTGGGTTCGCATTACAAAAAGATCTTCCTCTTCATTGTACATTATCTTACATATTCTACGTACATCTCTAAGCGCTAATTGCCCATATTCAATTAATTGAAAAGTTTTATTTCTTTTTGACAAAGAATCTAAATTAGCATTCTTAAATTCCAAAATATCTCTAAGGCGGTTATCTAAAACATTACGCAGCATTTGTTGATTTTGAAATTGCCTTTCGTTATCTGCCACTAATATTCCAAGTGCCTTTATTGACCTTTCATAATCACTCTTGCCTGCTTGAAAAGCGAGTTTAGTATTTTGATAATCATCTACTCTTATTGAATTCTCTATTTGATAACTTGCAGAAAGTATTTCTTGTATCTCTCTCTGAACATTTTGAGCATGACTAACACGGTCTTGATCCTTGCTTAATTTATTGAGTGAAAGCACAATAAAAGTGGTAGTTGCTATAACAAAAACAACCACCATTATTGATAAGAAAGCTAATAACTTTTTGGGTTTCACTTAATATTTTTAATTTTGGACAAATAATAAAGAGCTAAATTAATTTAAAGTATATTAGTATATTAGCCTGATATAAACTTTAACAATAATTGACAAATAAAATTTGGAGTGAAATTACATATTGAATTTTAATAAATTTTAGATTTTTGGCACTGTAATTTATAATTTTTTATCAATTGACAGAAGATTTAACTTATATTTTTACCAAATAATAATTTAAATAATTTTAAAACTGAAAAAAATGGCAAGTGGAAAAAACGTAGCAGTAGCTATATTGGCAGGTGTCGCAGTAGGCGCATTAGTTGGAGTTTTGTATGCACCGGCAAAAGGTGAAGAAACTAGAAAACAACTTAAAAAAAAGTATGTTAAGCTTAGAGGAAAAGCTCAAGATGCGAAAGATGATTTGGTAAATAAATTAGGAGATTTAAGAGGTAATTTTGAAGAAGCTAAAGAAACTTTCAAAGAAGATGTTCGTGAAAAATTGTTAAGCGAAATACAAAAATTAGAAGATAAGGTTGCAAAAGCATAAATTCGTGGCATGAAAGATTTAAATGAAGATATACGAGCTCTCTTTTCAGAGTCAGAAAACCTTGTAAGAAAGGAAGTTGAACTTTTTAAAATGGACATGGTCGAAAAAACGGCCAAAGCCAGTGGAAAAATTGTGGCAATCGTTTTGATAGTTCGTATATCTATCATTTTTCTTGGGTTGTTAGGTATCTCACTTATAATGCTGTTAGGCAGAATAATTGGATATGACATTGCAGTATATATCGTTACTGGATTTTTTGCCTTGTTATGTTTATTCCTCTTAATTTATAGAAAAAGACTTATTGTGAAACCATTTATGGATCATCAATTAGGTGAATATCTTAAGGATCAGGACAAGAAAAACAGAGAAAGGGCAGTTAATGATTTTTAATTAATTTTACAACAATGACACATTTATCCAATACCGAAAAATTTCATGAACTTAAAAAACTTAAGTCACTTGAAATACAATTACATAGAGAAAATATAAAATATATTCTTCAACACAATACCATAACAGAATCTACAAAATTTGAAGGTTATAAAAGTGGGGTAGAAGCCATTTTACATGGTTTTAAATTTTATTTTGGCGTTTTTAAAAATAATAAAGCCAATCCAACCAAAGATTTTAATATTTCTAGTTTTTCCATAGAGAATTTGTTATCAAAAGTAAATCTTTCTGGTCTAGTTTCCAGATTTTTCAAGGGCAAAGAAGAAGAATGAAACCACTTTCACACCTTAGAATTGATAGAGCTGCAAAAGTTCTTTTTATAAGTGGACTCACTTTAACAATTATTTATTTAGGTAGTAGCATTTTAATGCCGATTATATTTTCTGGTTTTATCGCTTTCTTGTTATTACCAATGTCTAATTTTACAGAAAGACTTGTAGGTCGAGGGATATCGTCTTTGATTTCTGTTTTATTTGCATGCTCAATATTGGTAGGAATTATGTTTGCCGTTGCAATAGAAGTTAGCCGAATTGCAGAAGACATGCCTCAAATGGCCAAAGCTCCACAAGAATTATTAGATGGTCCAACAAGGCAAATTAAAAGAGAACTTCGCAAAACAAAATCAAAATATGAAACTATTGTTGTGCATGCACTTGAACAGTTCAAAGAAGGTGCAACGCAATTAGTTGAAGGTACGGTTTCTGGACTTAAAGAAACAGTGTTGTTTTTTATAGTTTGTCCAATTTATATATTTTTCTTTCTCCTATATAGACGGAATATATACAATTTTTATATAGAATATTTTAATGAAGAACGGGTAGGAGTTGGTACTTCAATTTTAAACGACATCAAAAATGTATTACACCAATACCTTAAAGGTTTGTTTTTAGTAGTGCTTATTGTTTCGGCTTTAACTACTTGTGGTTTACTTGCTCTGCAAATAAAATATGCAGTTTTTATTGGTGTTATGTCTGGAATTTTAACGCTTATTCCTTTTATTGGTGTTTTTATTAGTGCTACAATTCCTATTCTAATCGCGTTTGCAACTAAAGATAGTTCGTTGTATGCAGTGGGTGTTATTTGTTTATACGCCGTGGTTCAATTTCTAGAAGGAAATATAATTACACCAAGAGTAATGGGCAAGCAGGTAAATATAAACCCGCTAATAATAATAATTGGACTCGTTTTAATGGGATCAATTGCAGGCATTATTGGTATGATTTTAACTATTCCTGTTCTTGCAGTTATAAAGACTGTTATAGACCACGCTCCAAATTTAAAACCTTGGCAATATCTGTTGGAAGACAAACATTAATTCTCAAATTTTCTTTTTGGTTTTCACTTATAATTTTTCTTTTATAAATTTTTAGAGGTAAGTTTAACATGTAAGTTTCACATTACTTAAGATTGTAGTATCTTCGTACTATGCTTAAAAAGTGGCTTTTATTTACTGTATTTTTATACTGTGCTTTTTCACTTTACGCAACCCACAATCGTTCGGGTGACATCACTTATAAATATCTCTACGGTAACACTTATGAGTTTACCATTACTACTTGTACAAAATTAAGCAGCGAAGCAAACCGAGATAAACTTGAAATTCATTATGGAGACGGACAAACTGATACTTTGCCACGCACGCTTTTTTATGACTTTTCTGCAACCGACACAAAACAAAATTACTACACAGGTATCCATACATTTACGGGGCCGGGTAGTTATTTAATAAATGTAGAAGATCCCAATAGAAATAGTAATATTTTAAATATTAATAATTCAGTAGATAAAATCTTTTGTGTTCAAACGCTTTTGATTATTTCTCCATTTTTAGGCAAACCCAATAACAGTTTACAAATAAGCGATTGTCCGTGCCCTGAAATTGCTTGTAGTGGCAAACCTTGGGTATACAACATGGGTGTTTACGATCCCGATGGCGATAGTTTGGCTTATTCAATTATTCCTTGTAAAGGTGAAGGTTGTTTGGATATGCCAATTCCTGGCGAATATCAATATCCCGATATCGTTGGGGGTGGAGTGTTGAGCATTGATCCTGTTTTCGGCACAATAAATTGGGTTTCTCCAATGATTGTCGGAGAATATAATTTAGCGATTTTGATTAGAGAATTTAGAGCTGGTTTCCAAATTGGATATGTTATAAGAGATATGCAGGTTACAGTAAATGGACTTTGTTTAAATAATGCACCCGAAATTCAATTAATTAATGATACTTGTGTTTTTGCCAACGATACTATAGTTCAAAATTTGTTCGCGTCAGATACTCCAGCAACCCCAGCAGATAACCCCATTTTAACTTGGTCGGTTTTTGGTGAAGCTTATACTTTTTCTCCCAATCCGGCTACATTTGTTCCTTTTGCAACAGGCAATCCAATAAGTGGTGTTTTTTCTTGGACGCCGTCTTGCACAACGGTAAGAAACACGCCCTACAATTTTATTTTTGAAGCAGAAGACCAAGGTCCTAACGTGGCACTTAAAGATATTTTTGCATGGCGCATAAAAGTTAATTTGCCAGCTGTTCAAAATTTAAACCTAACAGTAAATCCAGGAAATTTTGCCCTTAATTGGGATATTGCATCTTGCCCTAATGTAATAGGTTATCGTGTTTATCGAAAAGCAGATAGTGTTTTTGTGAATGACGATTGTTGCGCAAATGGCTTGGCAGAAGGTTTGGGGTTTCAAAAAATTGCATCTATTTCTGGTAAAACAAATACTGTTTTTGTGGATTCAGATGTTGTGGTGGGTAATAAATATTGTTACCTGGTTACAGCAGTTGCGAGCAACGGTACTGAAAGTTGTTTGCCTGCTGAGGTTTGTGACCAACTTAAATTCGAACTACCTGTGCTTACACGGGTTTCTATAAATAATACCGATATATTGCTTGGTTCCGATACTGTTGCTTGGTCGAGACCAAAAGAATTAGACACCAACATTTATTCTGGACCTTATCAATATCTTTTATATGAAAGATACAATGATAACTCAGCTTTCAATAATGTTTATTCAGGCGCTGTTTTTACCTCGTTTTCTCAAGGAGATTCTATTTATCTGCGAAACAACATCAATACTATTAACGACCAATGGGAATATCGATTGGAACTTTTAAATAATTCTCAAGTTTTGGGATCTTCACCTCCCGCTAAAAGCATTTATTTAAATTTTCAAGAAAATGATAATCAAGTTAATTTGACTTGGCAAGTAGATTTGCCTTGGAACAATACACTTTATGAAATTTATCGCAAATCAATTTCTTCTGGCGGAATATATATTTTAATTGGAACAAGCAATGATAACAATTACGATGATTTAAATTTGATAAATGGCATTGAATATTGCTATAAAATTAAAAGTATTGGGAGCTATAGTTTGCCAAATATTGAACAACCTTTAATTAACTGGTCACAAGAAATCTGTGCGATGCCTACTGATAAAACTGCGCCTTGCGCTCCACTTGGCTTTAATTTATTGCAAGATTGTAGCAAAGCAGAAATTAAATTAAGCTGGAGAAATCCAAATAATTCTTGCGCAGATGATGTCACGAAATACTACGTTTATTTTGGAGAAAACAAAGACAGTCCATTTGAAAAGATTGCTGTTAATTTTAATGCCTCAGACACAACTTTTACTTTTAAAGATTCAAGTGCGCTGGTAGGTTGTTTTTATGTAACAGCCATCGATTCTGCAATATATGGCAATGAAAGTTTAAGTTCCGATACTATTTGTGTTGAAAATTGTGTTCCTGTATTTAATCTGCCAAATGTTGTTACTCCAAATGGCGATGGAAACAATGATGTATTTCATGTTATATTTCCAATAAAATATATTGACAGTTTAAATTTTTCAGTAGTTAATCGTTGGGGTCAGGAAGTTTTTCAAACCAATGATTTAAACATCAATTGGGATGGAAGAGAAAATGATAAAAATAAACCAGTAGTTAATGGAGTTTATTTTTATATATGTAGATTGTATATTAAAACCTTAAATGGTGTTGAAGAAAAGGTACTGCAAGGAAATATTACAGTAATTTATTAAATTTAAAAATAACAAAGAATGTTTACAGGTATAGTTGAAGCACTTGGTGAAATAGAAAAAATTGAGAAAGAAGAAAGCAACGTTCATTTCACTTTGAATGCCCCTTTTGTTAATGAATTAAAGATTGATCAAAGTATTGCGCATGACGGTTGTTGCCTCACGGTAGTTGATATTTCTGCGCATTCTTATACTGTTACAGCCATACATGAAACCTTGGATGTTACCAAATTATCTAAATGGATAAAAGGGGATTTTATCAACCTCGAAAGATGTATGACATTAACTGACAGGCTTGACGGACATATAGTGCAAGGCCATGTAGACGAAGTGGGTGTGTGTAAAGAAATTCAAGATGAAAACGGAAGTTGGAAATTCACTTTCACTTACGAATCTGAAAACACCACAGTTAATAAAGGTTCCATAACCATAAACGGGGTATCGCTTACGGTTGTAGATTCAAAGGAAAATGAATTTTCGGTATGCATAATTCCTTATACTTACGAGAACACAAATTTTAACCGCATCAAGCTTGGAGATTCGGTAAATTTAGAATTTGATATTATTGGAAAATACGTAGCGCGATTACTGGCAAAGACTAAATAAATTAATCTTCTCCATCCTCTCCTTCGGCTTCTTTTTCTGGCTTGTCATAATCCACTTCCTCTTCTTCATCTGCTTCGAGGTCGTCATCGTCTTTGCCAAATTTATCTTCTTCAAAATCATCATCGTCATCGTCATCGTCGACAACAGGTCTTTTTACAGTCTTGCTGATTTTTACTAAATAAATTATTTCATCGGTCTCCCAAATTAAAGCCTCTAAGATTTCTCCAGTTGGGATTTTAATAGTTGTAAGATGATTAATATAACCGTCCGGATAATCTTTCAGAATTTGTTTTTTCTGATCGATTGTCAACTTATCATAACTGATGATCGCACGTTTTTTTGTCATGAATGAATTAAATTTCTAGTTTGAATATTCTTTCTATCGGTAAAACTACATTTTTTTTCAATAAAATGGCAGTATCTGTGATACCCCATATTGTTGTGTGTATTTTTTTATTGCCTTTATCGTCTGCAAAATAAATTCTGACTTTGTGTTTTTCTAAATTACCTAAAAGATTTGCTCTGTCCAATTCTTTTTTCAAAGCTTTCTTATCGATTTCTTTTGCCAAAACATTAGCTTTCGGGAAGGTCATTGAGGCTACTTCCTCCTTCTCTATAGTTACAAAATCATCTTCCATGCGATACAAATTTAAATCAAAACAACAATTGTACGAAATATTTTGAGAGTAATTTTAAGGTTATGAATTAAAAAAATAAAATATTTAAAGAATTATTATTTCAAGTCTAAAAATTGTGAGCTTAAGAACTTGATTTTCATTAAAATTACAAAATGATTTCATTCGTTTTATTAATTTATTTTAAATGTTAAAAAAATTAATGTTCACGCTCTACCAAATAAGATGCTAGTGAACTTAAGACTTCGAGTTTTTCATCGGAAGCATTTTTAATGTTTTTGAGAGATTCTAAAGCAGAATCATAATATTTGTTTTTTAATTCCTCACAAGCTTCTCTAACATCATATTTCTCATTAAAATTTCTTACTTCAGAAATCCTATCTTGGATATTTTGATTTGCGTAAATTTCTTTAAACTTTAATTTATCTTCATCATCTGCAAGTTCTAATGCTTTCAAATATAATATGGTTTTTTTGCCCGCTACCACATCTCCACCAACCTGTTTGCCGAACTTAGCATGGTCAGCGTAAAAGTCAAGTATATCGTCTTGTATTTGAAAAGCTATACCAATGTTTTGACCAAACTGATAAATACTATTTTGCTCGTCCGAACTTGCATTGCCAATAACCGCTCCCATTTGCAATGCGCATCCTAACAATACAGAAGTTTTTAAACGAATCATTTCAAGGTAAGAATCAATTGATACGTAGTTCTCCGTTTCAAAATCCATATCCATCTGCTGACCTTCGCAAACTTCAACAGCCGTTTTATTAAATAATTCTAACAAAGGTTTAAGATGCTCCGCTTTTTGTTTTGTCAATTCTTGATATGCTTTTACTAACAATACGTCTCCAGAAAGAATAGCTATATTGTTATTCCATTTTGTATGTACGGTTTCATTTCCTCTTCTAAGTGGCGCCTCGTCCATAATATCATCATGGATCAACGAAAAATTATGAAAAATTTCTATTGAAAGCGCAGCAGGTAAAACTTCATCTATCGTTAAACCATAAAGTTCGCCTGCCAAAATTGTTAAAACTGGTCTTATTCTTTTACCTCCAATTTTCATGAAATAACGAAGAGGATCGTAAAGTTTTTGAGGATTTTCTGGAAATTTTAAATCTTCAATGGCTTTTTCAAGCAAAGAACTGTATTTAGCCAAGTTCTGCATTTTATTATTTAAGTATGTTTTCTAAATATTCGCCATACCCGCTTTTCAGCAAAGGCTTCGCTAATGCCAACAGTTGATTTTTGTCGATAAATCCACTTCTAAATGCAGTTTCTTCAATGCAACCCAGCTTTAAACCCTGTCTTTCTTCAATAACTTGTACAAACTGGCCGGCTTGCATTAAAGAGGCAAAAGTTCCGGTGTCTAACCAAGCGGTTCCTCTATTTAAAACGGCAACTTTTAGTTTATTTCTTTTAAGATATTCTGCATTTACATCTGTAATTTCATATTCTCCTCTAGCAGAAGGCTTTAAATTTTTTGCTATTTCGATTACCGAATTGTCATAAAAATACAATCCTGGTACTGCATAATTAGATTTTGGTTTAAGTGGTTTTTCTTCAATAGAAATCGCATTCATATTCTCATCAAATTCCACAACTCCATATCTTCTAGGGTCACTTACGTGATATGCATAAACAACACCACCGTCGGGATCTGAGTTTTCTCTTAGTAATTCATCCATCCCTACTCCGTAAAAAATATTATCTCCTAATATTAAAGCAACTTTTTCATCACCAATAAATTTTTCACCAATTACAAAAGCTTGTGCAAGTCCATTGGGTTCATGCTGAATTTCATAAGTAAAATTGCAACCTAATTGATTTCCATCACCCAGTAATTTCTGAAAATGAGGTATATCATGGGGAGTACTTATAATCAATATATCTTTAATACCAGCACTCATTAATATAGAAAGTGGATAGTAAATCATTGGTTTGTCGTAGATGGGCATTAGTTGTTTGCTCACTGCCAAGGTAAGAGGATGTAATCTAGTTCCCGAACCACCGGCAAGAATAATTCCTTTCATAATAATTTATTTATCCAAGTCTTTGTTGAGGTCTTCATCAAAGTCTTCATCTGGATCTTCAACACCGCTAGGTCTAATTTGTAGTTCATTAAAATCGACATCAGCATCCGGATCGTAAGCATCAAAATAGGGCTCTTGAAAACTTTTACTCGTTAATTTTTTCTGTAAGGTTAAAAGCAAAGTTGGTAAAATTACAAGATTCGTAATCATGGCTACTAATAGCGTTAATGAAACAAGTAATCCTAAAGCTTGTGTACCACCAAATTGTGAGAATGTAAAAGTTGAGAATCCGCAGAACAAAACAATGGAGGTATAAAACATTCCCAATCCGGTTTCTCTAATTGATCTTACTACGCATTCTTTAATATCCCATTTCCTTGCTTTTAATTCTTGCCTGTATTTTGCAAGGAAGTGAATGGTATCATCAACACTAATACCAAATGCAATGCTAAATACTAATAGGGTAGAAGGCTTGAGTGGAATACCAAACCAACCCATAATTGCTCCCGTGAAAAGCAATGGAATTAAATTTGGCAACAATGAAACTATAACCATTCGCCATGAGCGGAAAAGCAATGCCATTAATATCGCTATACTGATGACTGCAAACATTAAACTTGTCAGTAGATTTTTTACCAAATACTGTGTTCCTTCAGATGCCACGACAGATGTTCCTGTAAGCGTAAGGTCATAATACTCATTGTCGATTGCTTCTCGAAGTTGCTTTTTAATTGCAGGT
>JBBSUQ010000022.1:0-25585 GCA_038234235.1 Flavobacteriales bacterium | reverse complement strand
CCATTCAGTATATTTATTTTCACCTTCATCATCACTTTGTTATGAAATGTCTAATTGATTCTTCTGCCAAATGGGAATGTCAAAGTTTTCAATCTTGACAAAATCAAGAGTTTTTAAATATTCCAAAAGGGCTTTGGCAGCAAAATCTGTATCGTCAATATGTATTTGATGCAACATTTTATAAATTAGATTGTAAAGTAAATATAAATAATTCTTTTTACTTATTATAACTTCTACCAGTTGAATTAAAATGCAACGAAGAATATCTGTATTTTTTAATGATATTTATTTTAATTTCGAAGGATCATCTCGATTGTCCCAAAAAAAACAATAAATCTATCTGTGAATTCCGATTAACATAAAATAATGTACTATGCGGATGTATAACCGCCTTGTGAACTTTTGTGAAACCTCTTTTTTTTAAGACTGGGAAGATATCCGGGAAAATTTTTATAGTTCCAATAATCAAGAAAACCTCTTCTAAAAATTTATTCGTTTCTTTCTCAGTGAATTTGTTTGAGATTTAACTCGCTATTTCTTTCAAAGTGGTAAATGCATATTCTGACCAAATTACCTTCATCAGATATTTGCACATGGATATTTCTCTTTAATATCTTTAATTACCTCTTCGTGCGTCAAACGCTTACCTTCTTTATTTGATTTTCCCCTCTTCTAATTCCTTCCAATACTTCAGCAGGTAAATTATTTTCAGCTTCTGAAGCTTTTGTGTCTTTGAGTAAACTTAAAATTTGAGATAATAAAGTTTCATTTACAGAACCATTCAATAACTCAATAATATTAGATCTTTTTAATTCACTAATACTCATGGAATAAAGTTAAGAAAAATATTAATGGTTAATAAAGTAAAAAAATGTAAGTCGAAATTTAAAATTCACATAGTAGCTTCAATTACTTGGTTTTTGGATAATAGTCGAAAGATTTGACCTTTATACTCTATTTCTGAAATGACATCCACAACAGAACCTACCTCCCAAGTTGGACCTCCATTTACGCCAGTAGTGATTTTGAAATCCTGACTATTTGTAACTTCTTTATATTTAGCCGTCCAAATTTCATTGCCGTTCACTACATAATTTTTAACTAAATGAATTTGATCACTCAATGCAATACTGTCTGTGTCATATAAAATTATAGCGCAACGCAACAAATCTTTATTTTTCACAGTTGCAGGAATAAAATCTCTATAAGGATAAGTTTTTAATGTGACATTATTTTCTCCAAACTTTAATGATTCTGAAGACTTCCGTAACTCACTTGCAAAATTTTGGTTGGTTCTTACTTTTCCTTCCTTTCTATATTTATTGCATGCAAATAACACTAAAAGCAATAAAAATGGTAATAATTGGATTTTTTTCATGAAACAGAATTTAAGTATAAAACGTTAATGGTTAAATTTAATTGATTGTTTCATGTCAAATATAAGAAATTTTCAATTAAATAAACACTCTAACTGTAAATACTAAACATCACAAATCCCTACAAACCAATTATCTCAAAATCTGTTCTTCTGTTTTTTGCTCTGTTCACTTCGTTACTGTTTGCAAGTTTGGGTTTGGTTTCGCCATAGCCTTTTGCATCGAGTCTTTTACTATCAATCCCTAATGAAATAAGATAGTTTTTTACGCCTTGTGCTCTTTTTTCTGATAATTCTAAATTTTTATTGTCATCGCCTATGTCGTCTGTATGACCTTGAATTGAAATTTTTACATTCGGATTTTCATTTAAGAATCTTGCAAATCCTTTCAAAATAAATTTGGCCTTTTCGCTCAACACGTCAGATGATGTTCCATATAAAATATCATTGATTGTATAGGCCTCACCTACTTTTAATTCTTTTACTTGTAAATCATTTTGCTTCACTGAAACTACTGGTTTGTCAAATGTTTCTTTTGCAATTAATTTTGAATCAAATGCCATGTTCTCTTTTTTAACTGTGACCATTACATCATTTTTGGTATCAGTTTTTACAACTGCAGCATATTTTCCGTCGTTTCCGTTCACTCTAACTTTACTAACCTCATCAGAATTTGCATAAGTTATTTCAATAATGGCATCAGATACAGGTTCTCCTTTTTCATCTTTCAATTCCCCTTTAATGATGGCAACCGCTTGAGGACGAGCTTCAGCATACAATTCAAAGGCATAAATATTCCAATCTCCTCCTTGTCTGCTTGAATAATAAGCAAGTTTGCCATCGGTACTAACAAAAATACCAAGTTCATCGTCTTGTGTATTTATCGGAATACCAATATTTTTTGGTTTAGACCATTGTCCATTTACTTTTCTGGTATAAAAAATATCTGTTCCACCAGCGCCTTTTCTTTTATCAGAAACAGAAGATACAAAATAAAGTGTTTCACTATCTTGGTGCAAAAAAGGTGATTTATCTTTACCGTCTGTGTTTATTTCATCAAATGGCCGTGCTGTTCCCCAAGTTCCATCTTCGTTGCGTTCCACTACAAATATATCGTTGTCTCTGGTAGTTAATCTTGTTGCAGTGTAATACAAAGTGTTGCCATCAGCAGATAATGAAGGTTGGCCTTCCCAACCGTCTTTAGTATTGATTTCCGGACCCATATTTTTCAACTCAGACCACACAAAATCATTTCCTCCATCACCTGTGCGCTCATAAGTGGTAATGTACAAATCACAATTGTTGTATTGTTGCCCTTTTACAGTCTCCGTTTTGCATGCGCATAGAATCATTTCTTTATTATCAACAGACATTGTTGCAGCGCCGTAGTTTGAAAATGAACCATCATTGAACGGCCTCGTAAAAGGTTTACCCGTGTCGAATTTTGTGAAAGCATCGTTTCTTTGTGAAAAGGTAAATTCTTCAACCACATTGCTTTTAATATCACCAAGATTTTTACGATCTATCTTTCGAGTGTAAAACATTAATTCATTATCTGGAGATATCATTGGAAAATACTCATCATCCACTGAACTTACATTTGGTACTTTAGATGGATTGAAGGGAACTTGAGTCGCCATCATGTCTTTGGTATCTTCAAATTCTTTTAAAACCGAATTGATATCGGCAATTTTTTTGTCATAATCTTCTGGATATTTACTTACATCGCCATTTTTGTAGGCCTTAAATTGCTTGAAATAGCCCATTGCACGTTCCTTGTTATTTTGAGAATATTCAATAACTCCTAAATAATAATAATTCATAGAATGATATTCTGGACAAAGCGCCAATGATTTTTCAAACAAGGCTTTGGCTTTTACCATACTTCTATCTCCTGCGGCAGGATTAGGATTTGCCTCGTATTGTTCCATTGCCATTTCGTAGGCAAACTGTCCAAAATCATAATAAACAGAAGCATTTTCAGGCTCAGATTCTAAGGCTTTTGCAAAATATTCAGATTTCTCTTGAATACCAGAAGCATTAACTGCACTGCTAATTAATTTTTGAGTCTTTTTGTTGGGAACATTACAAGATTCATTTTCATTTACTTCTTGAGAATGAACATTGATTAGTAAAAAGAGAAATATTGTATTGAGAATGTAAAATTTTGCCATCGAAATTGGTTTTTTATTGTTTTATACAAATGATGTACCTAAAAATAATATATCGCAGAAAACGATAGAAAGTTACATTTTATTCTAAGTATTTGTCTCTATTTTTTTATTTATTGCATCCATACAGTTCATGCCGTCAATTGCTGCAGATATAATTCCGCCAGCATAACCAGCACCTTCTGCACATGGATATAAATTTATTATTGAGATATGTTGTAGCGTTTCTCTGTCACGGGGAATTTGTACAGGCGATGAAGTTCTAGATTCAGGCGCATGCAAAACGGCTTCGTTGGTTAAATATCCTTGCATTTTGTTTCCAAAATCTTTGAGTGCTATTTTTAATCTTTTGGTGATAAAATTTGGAAATATCTTATTGAGATCCACGCTGGTTATTCCAGGCTGATAAGATGTTTTAGGAAAATCAACAGAAACTTTTCCATCAATAAAATCTATCATTCGTTGTGCAGGTACTTTTTGATTTTTGCCCGCAGATACCCAACATTTGTGCTCAATTTCTTTTTGAAAATCAAGACAGGTAAAAGGACCGATGCTTTCAAAATCTTCCGGATTAACAGAAACTACAATTCCTGAATTTGCATACGGATTATTCCTTTTAGAAGGCGACCAACCATTTGTTACCACTTCTTCTGTATCTGTAGCGCAAGGTGCAATAATGCCACCCGGACACATGCAAAATGAAAAAACGCCTCGTTCATCAACCTGCGAAACCATTGCATAAGATGCTGGAGGAAGTAATCCATCATCGGGTCGGTTATGGTATTGAATTTTATCAATTAAGGCTTGTGAATGTTCAATTCTCACACCCATTGCGAAAGATTTTGCCCTCAATTCAATTTTTCTTCTGTGTAATAATTCAAAAATATCTCTTGCTGAATGTCCGGTTGCTAAAATTAAATTTTCAACATCAATTTTTTGTTCACTGTTAATTTCAATTTGAGTGATTTTATTTTCTTTCAGAAGAATGTCTGTCAATTTAGAATCAAAATGAACTTCTCCTCCCCTTTTAATAATTTCTTCTCGCATTTCCACAATAATCTGCGGCAATTTATTTGTTCCGATATGCGGATGTGCATCTACTAAAATATCTCTTTCTGCACCAAAATGGACAAACATTTCTAAAGATTTTTGAACATCGCCTCGTTTTTTGGATCGGGTGTAGAGTTTTCCGTCAGAGTATGTTCCGGCGCCACCTTCACCATAACAATAGTTAGATTCTGGATTAACTATTCCTTCTTTATTAAGAATTGCCAAATCTCTTCTTCGAGAACGGACATCCTTTCCTCGTTCAAAAATTATGGGTTTTATTCCTAACTCTAGCGCTCTTAATGCTGCGAACAAGCCGGCAGGACCTGCACCAATTATATGCACTGTGGCACTGTCAGTAATTAAACTTTCTAATGGAGAATAATAAATTTTTTCAGGAAAAGCTTCTTCACTTACTTCAAAAATTCCATTTATAACAACGTCTCGTTTTCTAGCGTCAATGGATCGCTTTTTCCATCGATAATGTAAATTTTCTAATGGAATATTGCTTTGTGTGGCTAAATATTTAGAAATATAATCTTCTGTATTTGCTTGTTCAGGTGTAAGTTTTAAATTGATTTCCATTATCCTTCAAAAATAAAAGACAACCAGAGCACATTGTTATACAACTTATCAATTGGATTTGCCGGTTTTGTATTTTCAGGAATTAGTGAATTTTTCCAACTTTGAGAATATTTAACTTCAATTCCGAATTTAAAATAAACCGCAAAAAACTCAACTCCAGCACCAACTTGAGCTTGCCAGTCATCTCGTTTTATTTTAATAAATGGATTGGTAAAATTTTGAGCAGCATCTTGCTGTGATTGTAAATCAAGGGAATATTGTGCTCCACCCAAAACATAAGCTGCGAAATTATTATAGCGCATGGTTCTAAATTGCAACATTAAGGGGAAATCAAGATTGGTACTGTTTACCCTTTGTTCCATAAACAAATCGTCTTCTGCATCTGGATCGGGGTTAACAAAAACATAATTGAGAGATCTTTCTTGAAAAGACAGTGAAGGTAAAAATCTTAGTCTAACAACAGGATGTCCTAGTTTCATAGTCGTTACAATTCCTACTTGTCCTCCAGGCTGAGCATTAGCAGTTAAACTTTTCAACTGATATTTTGAATAGGCATCTATTTTCTGAAAAGTTGTAAAATCGGCAGAGTTGATACCAAGCATAAATCCGAAGTGAATAAACCTTTCATCAAATTTTCGATAGTTTTTGTTTTTTTCTACCTGACTAAAAAAGCAAGTAGAAATTAGAATAAAAAAACCGCAAATAAAAAATTTCATCTTGTTCAAAACGCTAGTGTTCTTAATTTATTTTGCTTTAATGCCAGAGTAAATTGTCGCTATTCCGCCAGAAACCAATTGAGCCTGTATATTTTTATAACCTATTTTCTCTAAAATCACAGTAAAATCTTTACCTTCAGGAAATGCTGCAACTGAATCAGGCAGGTAAGAATAGGCACGTTTATCTTTACTTATAAGCTTGCCGAAAAATGGAATTAAGCGTTTGGAGTAAAAATTAAAACTTTGTTTAACGGGAAATTTTTTGGGTTTTGAAAATTCCAGAATTATTAATTTTCCTTCTGGTCGAACTACGCGAAGCATTTCTGTTAAACCTTTCTCTAAATTTTCAAAATTTCTTACACCAAATGCCACTGTGAGTGCGTCGAAAGTGTTGTCTTCGAAAGGAATATTTTCTGAATCGCCCAATTTCATCTCAATAATATCATCGACTTTTTTGGAGATCATTTTCTTTTTTCCAACATCTAACATTCCTTGAGAAATATCTAATCCGACGATTGATTCTGGATTGAGTTTAAGCAATGCCAAAGCAAAATCACCAGTCCCAGTGGCAATGTCAAGTATTTTTTTTGGAGCAATTTCTTTCAGCATATTAACTGCTTTTCGTCTCCATATTTTATCGATTCCTAAAGAAAGAAAATGATTTAAAAAATCATATTTACCAGAGATATTGTCAAACATTTCTGCAACTTCTTCTTTTTTGGATTTGTCATCCGAATTGTATGGTTTTACTTCTATTTTCATCATCTAACCTATCATTGTGTGTGCCTCAGGATATTTATAATTGGTGCTCAGTACTCTTTTGCTCACCAAATAAGCCAAAGTTAACGTACCTACCCTTCCTATAAACATTGCTGCAATTAAGATATATTTTCCTGCTGAAGATAATTCAGAAGTAATGCCTGTTGATAATCCTACTGTACTTGCGGCTGAAACATGTTCAAAAATTATGTCTTTGAAAGTAAATTTACCTGAAGCTAAGAGATCGGCTTCTGTAAATGCCAGTAAAAAAGGACCAATTACATTTCCGGCAACGAAAAATAGAAAAATAGCAAAAGATTTCAAAACCAAATCATTAGAAATAGTTCTTTGAAATAACTCCGTGTGTTTTTTCCCTTTAATGACAGAAATAATTGCAGCGCAAAGGATTGCAAAAGTTGATGTTCTAATTCCACCTCCGGCAGATCCAGAGGATGCACCAATAAACATTAGAAAAAGAAAAAATATTATTACTGGTGTTGAAAGAGATGCCGTATCGACTAAATTAAATCCTGCATTTCTTGTTGTTAATGATTGGAAAAATGAAGTCACAACATCACCAAAAGCACTGTTATGACTCAATGTATTATTATACTCGAACATATAAAAAATAAGCGCTCCTGCTACCAAAAGTCCGATAGTAAAGTAAAGAGAAATCTTTGTTCCAAAATCAATCGTGCGCCAAGGATGGACAATTCTTTCTTTAATTTTCCTATACTCAAAAATTTCAAAAAGGTAAATCATTCCAAATCCACCGCAGAAAATAAGCATCATGAAAATGACGTGTAGTCCATGATTATTTATGACTTCTGGATGCATCATTCCTCCTTCAAAAATTGACAAACCACCATTATTGAATGCAGAAACTGTATGAAATAAAGTATAGAAAACTTTATCGCCATGATCAGCGAATATTCCTTCATTTCCAAAAGACATGTACATTAGTATGGCACCAAAAACTTCAATAAATAATACCCAAATAACAATTTTTGAAAGCATTGAATCGGTTTTAAGAATTGAATCTCTATTCACAAAATCTTCAATAACTTCATGGTATTTTATGCCTACTCCAAATTTCGCAATTACTAAAATTAACGCTCCGAAAGCTATGGTATTTAGTCCTCCAAATTGCATTAGCAACATAACTACCACTTGTCCTTTTCTTGAAAGTGTTTCTGTGATATCAATAGTGGAAAGTCCCGTTACACTAACAGAAGACATTGAAGTAAAGAGCGAATCTGTAAAACTCAAACTCCCTTCTGTTAAAGTCATTTCCGGAAGCATGAGCAGAAAAGTACCCACTATAACCATTAAACTTATAGAAATAGTAAATAGCCAGCCTGGATGAATATTAAGCCACGGGCGAAATTTTGATTGTTTTAATAAATTCTGAATTACTACAAGGAAAACATAAATTTGAATGAAGATGAGAGAGAACTCTGTAAAGTCTTGTATTCCAATTAACTTTGCGACAGGACTTAAAATCAAAACGCCAAAAATATTGTAAGATACACCTTCTAAAATCAGTAAAATCATTATAATTGCTTCGAACCAATTATCTTTTAAAAACTGTTTTGGATCAAAAGTATAGAAGATTTTTGCCAGAAATCGGAAAATATAAAATCCTAGAGTGTATTGTAAAATTTGAAAACAGATTGCTTTTTGTGCCAGAGTCAGTGGAAATCCGAAGTAATAAATTAAAATTACAACTGAACTCAACGAAACTAAAACGTAAAACAAACTTAAAATACGAAGAACCGTTACTTTGGAATCGTAGATAACTAAATTTATTTTTTCACGAATTTCTCTAACCGTCATTTACTAAATAGTTTTTGAGCTTCTACAAACAATTCGCTTTTCTCTATGGAGACTACACCTATTTTTTCACAAACTATACCACCAGCCAAATTAGCTATTTCAGCTATGTCTTTAATAGGAATATTTGCAGTAAGACACAAAGTTGCTACCGCAATAACTGTATCTCCCGCACCACTCACATCAGAAATATTTCTAAAGTGTGCGTTTATATGATGAAATTCTTCTTGATTTTTTATTGCTACTCCATTTTCTGAAAGTGTAATAAAAGTAACTTTTGGTTTAATTCTATCTTCAAGAATTTGCATTCCATTTTCTACTGAAGCTATGTCTCGTCCATCAATTTTAATTTGCAAACCTTCTTTAAGCTCTTTTAAATTTGGTTTAAACAAACTAACACCAACATATTCTAAAAAGTTTTTCTGTTTTGGATCTACTGATGTATAAATATTATTAGAATTCGCAAAATCAATAAGTTCACGAATTAATTTCTTTTGTAAAACACCTTTGTTGTAATCTTCGAAAATGATGGCATCTATAGGAGAATCATTGTGACAAGATTTTATTTTTTCTAAAACTTGGTCGGCAATTTCATCAGAAATATCGTTTAAATCCTCATCATCTATCCTTAATAATTGATGACCATGAGAAATTATTCTAGTTTTACAAGTAGTTTTTCTATCCTCAATTTTCAACAAACAAGAGCAATCTATTCCATTCTCTTTCAATAGCTCTTCTAAATTTTCGGCATTGTTGTCTTTTCCAATAACTGATGCAATGATTGCTGTTGCGCCCAAAGAATTAATATTCAAAGCAACATTTGCAGCTCCTCCTAGACGATGCTCTTTTTTTTTGAAATGCACTACAGGAACGGGCGCTTCTGGACTAATTCTGTTAACGTCGCCAAAGATATATTCATCTAACATGACATCGCCAATAATTAAAATTCGCTTGCCAACAAAACTATCGAAGACTGCCTTTAAATTCATTATTGTAAATTTTCGAGTGCTTTTTTAATTCTTCTAATTGCCTCAGTTAACGTTTCTTCAGATGCAGCATACGAAATTCTAATACAATTTGGATCACCGAAAGCTTCGCCAGAAACCAAACCTACTAAAGCTTCAGATAAAATATACAAAGACAATTCTTCTGCTGTATTTATTTTATTGCCATTAAATGATTTCCCTAAGAAAAAAGAAATATCAGCAAAAACGTAAAAAGCACCTTCCGGAACATTGGTTTTTAATCCGGAAATTTCATTTAAATCTTTTAAAACCAAATCTCGGCGCGATTTAAATGCAGAAATCATATCTTTCAGAACAATAGGATCAGCCTCCATAGCAGCAATTGCAGCACGTTGGGTAATGGAACAAGTTGCAGAAGTAAATTGACCTTGCACTTTATTACACGCATCGGCAATATTTTTAGGAGCTCCCATGTAACCTAATCTCCAACCTGTCATAGCCCAAGCTTTAGAAACACCATTTACAGTGATAACTTGATCGTAAACATTTGGAAACTGAGCCAAGCTTTCATGATTGCCTACAAAATTTATATGTTCATAAATTTCATCACACATAACTGCCATGTGCGGATATTTGGCAATAACATCAGCCATCTCCCGCAATTCTTCTTTTCCATAAACAGATCCCGTAGGATTGCAAGGAGTTGAAAACATCATGAGTTTTGTTTTATCGGTAATTGCTCCCTCTAATTGAGCTGGAGTAATTTTGAAATCGGTTTCTAATCCTGCATGAACAATTACAGGAATTCCTTCTGCCATTTTCACAATTTCCAAGTAAGAAACCCAATAAGGAGCCGGAATTATAACTTCATCTCCAGGATTTATCAAACTCATTACTACATTGGCAATTGATTGTTTAGCACCCGTTGAAACTACAATTTGATCTTTTGAATAGCTCAAATTATTATCTCTCAGAAATTTTCCACTAATACTTTCTCTTAAATCGTCGTAGCCAGGAACGGGAGTGTAAGTTGTATAGTTATCGTCAATAGCTTGTTTTGCAGCTTCTTTTATAAAATCGGGGGTAAAGAAATCTGGTTCTCCTAAACTAAGTGAAATTACATCTTTACCTGAATTTTTCAATTCACGACTTTTTCTGGACATGGCTATGGTAGCAGATTCTTCCATGCTCATCAAACGGTCTGATAATTTTATCATTTTTTGCAATCGTTTTGAATAAGCACAAATCTACTTATTATTGTTTGTATTAGAAATATCTTATTGCAGTAATACCTACTATATTTCAAAATAACTTAGAATAATATTTTCAAAATTGCACAAGTATAGAGTTTGAGAAATAGTAAAGACAAAAAGTATTTAAAAAAAATTCAAAATTTAATTTATTTTTGTCCGTAATTAGTTTATAAAGTGGAACAGAAAAAATTTATAGATATTCGAGAACTTATTGCCAGTAAAAATCCAAAAATATTAAAATGGATGCCTGGATTTGTGCTTCGTTATCTTAAAAAAATATTACATCAGGAGGAAATTAATGTGTTCATGAATGAAAATGAACATTTGCATAATGAAGAATATTGTGAAGCGATTATAAAATTTATAAATATCGATGTAAGTGCGAAAAACATTGAAAGAATTCCTACGGATAAAAAAATAATATTTGCAATGAATCATCCTCTAGGCGGTATGGATGCAATTGCTTTAGTAGATATTTTAAATGGCAAGGTCAATAATCTAAAATTTATAGTAAATGATTTATTATTGAATCTCAAAAACTTAAACGGTATATTTTTCGGTGTTGACAAGCATAAAAAAAATTCAGGAAGCATAAGGGCACAGCTTTCAGCTTTGTTTCAATCAGATAATACAATATGTATTTTTCCTGCGGGCTTGGTAAGTCGCAAAACTAAAGGAAAAGTACAAGACTTAGAATGGAAAAAAACCTTTGTGACTTTGGCAAGAGAAAGCGACAGATTAGTAGTTCCTGTTTTTATTGAAGGCAATTTGTCTAATTTCTTCTACCGATTATCCAATTTCAGAAAAGCTATTGGAATAAAAGCAAATATAGAAATGTTATATCTTAGCAATGAAATGTTTAAACAACGTGGTAAAAAAGTGTGTTTTACCTTCGGTGAAGCCATTGATTTAAAAAGTTTTGTGAATTTAAGTGATGTGGAAATCGCACAAAAAATAAAAACGCGTGTTTATCAATTAGAAAAACTATAAAAAAATGCAAGAAATTATTCCCGCAATTTCCAGAGAGACAATTCTTGAAGAATTAAATGCAGATAGGTTTATAAGAAAAACACGCAAAGGCGACAACGAAATATATATTGTAAACAACGAAAATTCTCCTAATATTTTACAGGAAATTGGTCGCCTTCGAGAAATTACTTTTCGTGACAGTGGTGGTGGAACAGGCGAAAGTTTGGATCTCGATGATTTTGATACTGGACCGTTTGCTTATGAACAATTGATAGTTTGGTCACCAGAGGATCAAGAAATTATTGGTGGTTATCGTTTTGTTTATTGTAAAAACAACATTATCTCTACTGATAATCAAATACATTTATCTACAGCTCATTATTTTGATTTTACACAGAAATTTTTGACAGATTATTTGCCTTTCACTATTGAACTTGGAAGAAGTTGGGTACAACCCATGTTTCAACCTTCGCAAAATGCCAGAAAAGGATTGTTTGCTTTAGACAATATTTGGGATGGATTGGGAAGTCTTACTATTTTGTATCCTGAAGTGAAGTATTTTTTCGGAAAAGTAACAATGTATCCAAGTTATAATAGTGAAGCAAGAGATATGCTTTTAAATTTTATGCATTATTATTTTCCAGATAATGATAAATTAATGTCAACAAAAAGTCCATTGGTTTACAATCAAAACGATAAAAATTTCGAAGAAGAATATAAGGATTTAGATTTTAAAGAAGGTTTCAAGAAGCTAAATACCTTTGTGCGTTCAAAAAATGAAGGAATTCCGCCACTGGTAAACATTTATATGAGTCTTAGCCCAACAATGAAAACTTTTGGAACAGCTATTAATGAAGAATTCGGAAATGTGGAAGAAACAGGAATTTTAGTTACAATTGAAGATATTTATTTAGATAAGAAAGAGCGACACATTGTTCAACATAATGAAGAAAATGACAATATCTCTGAAATTTAATTTATCTTAAAATTTATCTTTAATTAAATCAACCGTTCGCGGAAACGCAATTACATCACGACTTTAAAATATGAGCATAAAAAAAGCAGACCGAAATCTGCTTTAGTTCAATAATTTTATATTTTTTAAATTACAGTTGTAATTTGGTGTTTGTCAATCATTTTTCTAAGATTTATTAGCGCATAACGCATACGTCCAAGTGCTGTATTGATACTTATATCTTCTAAATCGGCAATGTCTTTAAACGACATATCTTGAAAAAGGCGCATTCTTAAAATATCTTTTTGAGATTTTGGTAAATAGTCAACTAAATCTACCATTTGCGTTTCAAGCTCTTCTCTAGTCATTTTTTGTTCAACATTTTCGTCCTGCAATTGAAGTGTAGAGAAAATATTGTAATCATCACTTCTAGAAGAACTTTCAGAGATCATTCTCATTTTGTTTGATTTTCTGAAATGATCTATAATCATATTGTGAGCTATACGCATGGCCCAAGGCAAAAATTTACCTTCTTCATTATAATTACCAAGTTTTAAAACCTTGATAATTTTTACAAAAGTTTCTTGAAAAATATCTTCTGCCAATTCAGAATTGCGAATTTTCATATAGATATAGCGATGCATTTTATCTTTATGACGAAGCAGTAAAGTTTCGAATGCTTTTTCGTTTCCGTTAATATAAGCTGTGATTAAATCACGGTCTTCCATTTGTTTCATAGTCATAATATACACTCTAAGAGGTTAATAATCTTCCTTACAATCTTAAAAGTAATATTTTGCTATAGGCAACCCGTTTTTTATAATTTATTTATAGAACCATAAAAATAAACAGAATTTCTATAACTACAAAACTTTTTTGAAAATAAATTTTAGTAAATATTATTATTAACCTGAATTTCTACTGTTAACACAACAATAATAGTACCTAAATAGATTTTTCGAGAACATTCTGCCTTTTTGTAAGTTATATTTGTATTCTATTTTAAAAATATCCAATAAAATAACAATACAGAATGCGGGATCATATTGAAATCAAAGGTGCTAGAGTCCATAATCTTAAAAATATTGATGTATTAATTCCTCACAAAAAATTTACAGTAATTACTGGTCTATCAGGCTCCGGAAAATCTTCACTGGCATTTGACACGCTTTATGCCGAAGGACAAAGACGATACATTGAAAGTTTGTCTTCTTACGCCCGTCAGTTTTTAGGTAAACTTGACAAGCCTGAAACAGACTATATTAAAGGCATATCTCCTGCAATTGCAATTGAACAAAAGGTTACGTCCAATAATCCGCGCAGTACTGTTGGCACAAGCACAGAAATATACGATTATCTTAAAGTGCTTTTTGCTCGAGCGGGTCGTACTTTTTCACCCATTTCTAATCAAGAAGTCAGGAAACACCAGGTAAGTGATGTCGTGAATTTTTTAAAAAAACAAAAGGATGGTGAACGTGCTATGATTATGTGTCCGTTGCCAGGCATGAAAAAATATGGTACTGAACGAGAACTAGAAATTTTAAAACAACAAGGCTTTGTAAGACTTTGGATTAATGGTGAAGTTTTAGAAATTAATGATATCATTGAAAATATAACTAAAAATAATAGTAAAATATCACTTGATGATGCATTCTTAATAATAGATAGAATAACAATTAAACCCGAGGATGAAGAATTTGATTCTAGAATTTCTGACTCTATTCAAATTTCTTTTGTTGAAGGCGGAGGAAATTCAGCTATATATTTAGGAAACGAACTTTATCATTTCAACAATCGTTTTGAATTGGATGGTATGGAGTTCCAAGAACCAAGTGTTCATTTTTTTACTTTCAACAATCCTGTTGGCGCTTGTAAAACCTGCGAAGGATACGGTAAAGTAATTGGAATTGATAAAGATTTGGTTATTCCAATTAAACATTTGAGTGTTTTTGATGACGCAATTGTTCCTTGGAGAGGTGAATCAATGAGCAAGTACAAAAATAAATTGCTAACGAATGCTTCCAAGTTTGATTTTCCGGTACATCGTCCATATATTGATTTAACGGAAGAACAGCAAGAATTGCTTTGGACAGGTAACAAACATTTCGAAGGGATAAATAGTTTCTTTAAAATGGTTGAATCCAACACTTATAAAATTCAATACAGAGTAATGCTTTCCCGATATCGGGGAAAAACTACCTGCCCAGATTGCAAAGGTACCCGCTTAAGAAAAGATGCTAATTATGTAAAAATTGACGGCAAATCTATCACCGAATTGGTATTGATGCCGATTGATAATTGTCTTAAATTTTTCCAAGAAATTAAACTTTCGGAATTTGACCAACAAATAAGCAAGAGAATATTACCTGAAATTATAAACCGTCTTGGATTTTTAAATGAAGTAGGATTGGGATATTTGACACTCAATCGGCAATCGAATTCTTTATCTGGAGGCGAATCTCAACGAATAAATCTTGCAACTTCACTGGGAAGCAGTTTAGTTGGGAGTATGTATATTTTAGATGAACCAAGTATTGGCTTGCACCCACGGGATACTGAAAGATTAATTAAAGTTTTGTATAAACTTCGAGATCAAGGCAACACGGTCATTGTTGTAGAGCATGAAGAAGATATAATGCAAGCTGCAGATGAAATTATAGACATTGGTCCGGGAGCTGGAAGATTTGGTGGCGAGGTTGTTTTCCAAGGAACGCACAAAGAGTTAATAAAATCTAAAAGTTTAACGGCAAAATACCTCACTGGAAAAGAAAGAATAGAAATTCCTGATAAAAGAATAGTACCAAAACATTGGCTAAAAATTAAAGGAGCAAATTTAAATAATCTTAAAAATGTTGATGCTGAAATTCCTGCGTATGCACTAACTTGTGTTACTGGAGTTTCAGGTTCTGGCAAATCTACCTTGATTAAAGATATTTTGTATCCGGCTTTGCAAAATGCAGATGGCAGTCGAACTGTAGGTTCTGTTAACTACGAATCAATAACAGGTTACTTGGAAGCATTTGGAAATGTGCAATTTATAGATCAAAATCCTATTGGTAAGTCATCGAGAAGTAATCCAGCGACTTATGTTAAGGCTTATGATGATATTAGAGAATTATACAGTAAACAACCTCTGGCAAAATTAAGAAATTACACTCCCGGATTTTTCAGTTTTAATGTGGATGGCGGAAGATGTGAAGTTTGTGAAGGAGAAGGTGAAATAACAATTGGTATGCAATTTATGGCAGATGTGCACCTAAAATGTGAAGCTTGCGACGGAACCCGATTTAAAATGGAAACGCTTGAAGTTAATTACCGAGAAAAAAATATTGCCGATATTTTACAGATGGATGTTGCCGAAGCAGTTACATTTTTTGGTGAAGGAAAAACTGCTATTGAGAAAAAAATACTAGACAAAATATTACCATTTCAAGAAGTTGGGTTAGACTATATGCAACTAGGTCAATCTTCAAGTACTTTGAGTGGTGGTGAAGCGCAAAGAGTAAAACTTGCATCTTTTTTATACAAGGGAAAATCTAGTAAAAACTCTGTATTTATATTTGACGAACCAACCACAGGTTTGCATTTTCATGACGTTGCCAAACTTATTATGGCATTTCAGGCACTTATCAGAGAAGGAGCAACAATTATCGTAATTGAGCACAATATGGATGTTATTAAATGTGCCGATTATATTCTTGATATGGGTCCAGAAGGAGGAATAAATGGCGGAAAATTAGTTTTTAGCGGCACGCCAGAAGAATTAGCAAAGGAAAAAGATAATTATACTGGGAAATATTTGAAAGAGAAATTAGTGGTTGGAAAAAAATAAATAGTACCGGATTTAAATTTATATGACAAAATCAATACAGATATTATTTTTATTTTTCATTTTAAACTCTTGTAATCTGATTAGGTTGTTAAGGACATCGGCTGAAAATATTGAATCTTCAGAAGAAATATCTGCTTTTTTATCTAAAAAGAAGTATAAATATGATTATAGCTTCGAAAATATCGACTCTACTTCGATGTTGTTGAAGACAGAAAAATATAGGCTTGTAAATAACAGAGATAAATAATCTTTTTTACAGTTAAGAATTTATGATTCGCTAGGAAATTTATATTCAGGTTATTCACAATGTCTTGGAGATTTTAACGATAAAAAATTCATTGATAGTTTTCCTCCAACCAAAAACACTAATCCATTTTTAAATACCGAACTTAAATTTAAGAATGAACTAAATCTGATAAATATTGAAGATGATACGAAAATGAAGGTAACAAAAGCCTCTAAAGGATATTCTTACACTTTTGTAGTTTATTGGACAAAATGGACTAACTACTTTTCTAAACATTTATTAAAAGAAGTTAGCAGAATTAAAAGACAATTTCCTGATAAAGTACTTGTTATTTTGATTAATACTGCTAAAGACAAACCAACACCTTGATAAATAGAAAAAATTACCTTGATTTCATTTCATATTGAATGTCCAAGAAAATGAATGTTCGATGAAATTGGTAGAATATTCAATTATATGGTTGTAATATTCATTCAATTAAGTAATACTCGCGTTTTAGCCTTAAATTGAATCCGAATTAAGAATTAGAGATATGATCCATTCATTAAGTCGGCGCCACATATTATTCTTTACTACTGTGTTATCGTTTGTAATGGTATTTATTGCCTGTACTAGAAATATTAAAATCGCGAAAGAAGTTGGTGTCAGGAATTCCTATGAAATCACAAAAGATAAAAAATACAACGACCCTACTTTTTTAAACAAACAGTTTCATGGATGCAAGGCGCATCGGTGAAATTGCTTTTTTCCAATTATTTGTAACAAGAGAAATCGATAGATAATATTTTTTCGATTGTTATCGCAAGATGATTTTAATGTTTTAAATTTTTTAATTTACAAATTTGTTTGTTATGACCTGGGGAATGTAAATCTTATTATTTTTTACTCCATCTCATAACCTTCAGACTTGGCAACTATCATAGCTACTGTGGCATCACTCGTTACGTTGACAACTGTTCTGCACATGTCTAAAATTCTATCGGCAGGTAAAATAATGGTGACCCAAAGCGGATTGAGTCCGACGGAAGTTAGTACGATCATTAACATTACCAAACCGGCGCCTGGAACTGCTGCTGCGCCAATCGAAGCTAAGGTTGTGGTTGCAATAATACCTAGCTGTTGACCCAAATCTAAATCTACTCCATGAAATTGTGCTAAAAAGATAACTGCAACTGCCTGATAGAGTGAGGTGCCATCCATGTTGACGGTAGCACCAATTGGTAAAACAAAATCACTTACTTGACTAGGAACTTTTAAATTTTCTTCTACACACTCAATGGTAACTGGCAAAGTTGCCGCGCTGGAACTTGTGGAAAATGCTAAAAACTGTGCTGGACTTAAACTCTTAAAGAAATTGCTGTAAGATTTTTTGACTCCGAACATTTTGTATAATAATGGATAAAAAGCAAAAAGGAGAAATGCCAATCCAAAAAATACGGTAACAGTGTACCATGCCAATGATTTAAAAATATTCAATATTCCTTCCATGGTAGAAGACATACTCGCCAGCACACCTGCCATAAGGCAAAATACAAAAAAGGGTGAAGCGATCATTATGACGTTGATCATTTTTACGAAAATTTCATTCATCCCATCAAAAAAGGAGAACACAGTACTTGTGCGCTCTTTTGGTAAAAGTGAAAGGCAAATTCCGAAAAATATTGCAAAAGTTATAACCTGCAACATCAATGAAGGATTGGAAAGAGAAACAATTATGTTTTCTGGAACAAGGTCTATTAAAGGTTGTAGAATTGGAGCATCTTTTAAAGTTTGAGCAGAAACATTTTTAGCCGCCATTTTTTGATAATCTGCCGAAGACATTTCAGTTTGCATTTTCTCTCGAACTGAAGAAATTGTATTTGAATCTGCTGTGGAAAGTAAACTAATATCATCTAATTTTTGGATGTTGTTGTCGTCTCGCCAAAGTTCGTATGCAATTCTACTTTTTGAGGCATCGCCAACATTGGTTTGCTTACCTGGAAATACTGTATTTACCAATAAAAGTCCGATGGAAACGGCTGCGACGGTTGTTATCAGATACAAACCCAAAGTTTTAGCGCCCATTTTACCAAGTTTTCGAACATCTCCTAAACTGCTAACACCGGTGATTATGGAAAATAAAACAAGTGGAATGGCTATAAACTTTAAAGCATTAATGAAGATTTTGCCAAAGGGTTCAATAAAATTTCTAGTGAAAGTTGTCCAACCAAACTGTACGGACAAAATTGCAAAAATAGTCCCGAGGATCATTGCAATTAATATTTTCCAATGGAGCGCAAGTCTTTTCATGATGCAAATAAACAAAGAAAATTTAAATAATCTTAATGATGAAATTGTGGATGTGAATAAGTCTCAAGAGAGATGAAAATTAAATGAATTACTAAAACATCAATAATTCGACATAAAAATTAATTTTTTTTAAAAAAAGCAAGGGAATAAAAAATAATATTAGTAATATTGTGCCATCAAAACAAAATTGGAATAAACGATCCAATTTTACAACCGAATTTATTTTTTCGAAAATTCATAATTACATTTTATATTAATGGATAAAAAAGATTTAGAAAGTAAAAAACTTTCTGATTTACGCGAAATAGCGAAAACTTCAGGGTTAAAGCGTGTAGAATCATATAAAAAAGCAGAATTAATTGACTTAATAGCTGGAAATGCCGAATTAAGTGAAACTTCTGCTCCAAAAAAAACCATCAAAGAAAAGTCAGTTCCGATTTCTGTAAAAACTGAAAAAGTACAGAATCAGAGTACTCTTTTTAATGAAGAAGAAGGTAAAAAAGAAGCTCAAGGGTCTCAAAAAGATTTAGACAAAGCTGATTCAAGTTCTGGAAGAGAGCGCTTTAAAAGACCTAGAAAAGATGACAAGGTTTCTAACGAAACTTCAGTAAACGCAGAAACTGCCAATACTGATAAAAGTATCTCAAATAAAAAAGAGCTTGAAGAAAGTGGCTCTGAAACCAAAAAAGATTCAGTTTCATCTAAAGTTTCTGATAATAAATCGGCCGAGAAAGCTGAAACAAAATCAGATAATAAAGCTGAAGACAAACAAGATGCGAAAAATGAAGCTACGGGAAGAAATCTAATAGAAAAAACGGCGCCTAGAGAAGATAATGCTAAGGTAGAGAATGCTAAGGTAGAGAATGCTAAAGGAGATAATACAAGAGCTGATAATAACATAAATAAAATCCCGAATCATTTGGCGAATGCAAATAACCCAAATCACAAATCGTTTCAACAAAATAAAGGAAATAGAAATCCGAATAATCCGCAATCTGGACAATCTGGACAATCTGGACAATCTGGACCCAACCATAATCAAGGAAACAATTCTGGGAATAATTCAGGTAACCAAAGTGTCAATACTGGAAACCAAAGCAATACTGGTAACCAACAAAAACCAACACCTGGAAGAAACATCGTTCCTACTGGTCCGAACCAGATGAAACAAGTGGAATTGAAGCCAGAAGAAGAAATGTATGATTTGGTAGGGATAGTTTCTGCCGAAGGAGTATTGGAAGTAATTGCAGAAGGTTACGGATTTTTACGTTCATCTGATTATAATTACTTGCCATCACCGGATGATGTTTATGTATCTCAAAGTCAAATTAAACTTTTTGGTTTAAAAACTGGTGATACAGTAAAAGGGACAATTCGTCCGCCGAGAGAAGGAGAGAAATTTTTCCCATTGGTTAAAGTTGAATCTATTAATGGTAGAGATCCTTCATATATTCGTGATAGAGTTCCTTTTCAATATCTTACACCTTTGTTTCCAGATGAGAAATTTAAACTTACTGGTCACAAACAAGAAACATTGAGTACAAGAGTTATGGATTTATTTGCGCCGATTGGTAAAGGTCAGCGTGGAATGATTGTGGCTCAGCCGAAAACGGGTAAAACAATGTTGTTAAAAGACGTTGCCAATGCCATTGCTGCCAATCATCCTGAAACTTACTTAATTGTTTTGTTAATTGATGAGCGACCTGAAGAGGTTACAGATATGGCAAGATCAGTTCGTGCTGAGGTTATAGCATCAACCTTTGATGAGCCAGCAGACAGACACGTAAAAGTTGCCAATATGGTGCTTGAAAAAGCAAAACGAATGGTAGAATGTGGTCACGATGTTTGTATTTTATTAGACTCAATAACGCGACTTGCGAGAGCTTACAATACAGTTTCTCCGGCATCTGGAAAAGTATTATCTGGTGGTGTTGATGCGAATGCATTGCACAAACCGAAACGTTTCTTTGGATCGGCTAGAAAAATTGAGAATGGTGGTTCACTTTCAATTATCGCAACTGCACTTACTGAAACAGGATCTAAAATGGACGAAGTTATCTTTGAAGAATTTAAAGGTACGGGTAACATGGAATTGCAATTGGATAGAAAAATAAGCAATAGAAGAATATATCCAGCGATAGACATAACTGCTTCTGGAACAAGAAGAGAAGATTTGTTGGTAGGAAAAGATGTGTTGCAAAGAATTTGGTTGTTGCGCAAGTTTATAGCTGACATGAATCCTATTGAAGCGATGGAATTTATGAAATCTCACATGGAAAACACTATTTCTAATGAAGAGTTTTTGGTTTCAATGAATAGTTAAAAATAGATATTAAAACGTGACTTCGGCTCACTTCGACTCCGCTCAGTGGCCCGTCGTTCAGTGGTTTAGTGGTCTTGGTTTAGTGGTAGATTTAATTTATTTTAAAAATTAAAGTTTAAGTTTAAGAATCAATTAATATAAATTATTAAAAGTATGCGCATTACGATCAAAGTAGGTTTGCTTTTCGCAGCATTGTTCATTATTATAAAAATGATGTTTTTTTATATAAAAGGAACGCCCGAAAATCTGCTGCCTATGATAATGATAAATATACTTTTTGTATTATTGAGTATTGCGATTGGTTTGTATTTACACAAAAAACAAGAAACCGAGCAGAGTAATCTCATGAACGATATAAAAAATGGAATGTCTGCAGGGGTTCCTTATGCTTTAATTATTAGCATTTTCTTGTATTTATATTATGCTAAAATAGATCCAGGTTACAATGAACACAAAATTGCAGAACACAAATACGGAATGATTAAAAATTTCGAGGATCCAGAACAAATGAAAGCGATTCGCCAAAATCCGAAATTCGTAAATGCCACAGATGAAGAGATTCAAGAAAAAATGAATGAGAATGCTGAGGCCGTTTTTACTGCTGGAAACACAGCAACGATTTCTGTTCTTGCCATGATTTTATTAAGTACGCTTTATAGTATTTTGGTAGCTATAGTTTATAAGAGATTGATATTTAGGCGGTGACTTCGGTGGCTTCGACTCCGCTCAGCCACCGAAAATCGGCTCACTTGGGCTCACTTCGACTCACTTCGACTCCCTTTAATTTCTCCCCCAATTCTTCGAAATTGATGCCGTCAAAATTACCAGATGACATCATGAGTAAAACAGAATTATTTAAATCTTGATTTTCTATAAAATCCACAACTTCTCTCATGCTTTTTACAACAGTTAACTTGCCTCCAAATGCTTCTGCGATATCTTTTGTTGTCAGATTATCTAATTTTTTGTGTTCAAGTACAGTTGGATTAAAATAAACCAAAGCCTCATCGGCATTTTGCATGCTGTTTTTATATTCGCTTAAAAATTCTTTGTTTAAGGAAGAAAAAGTATGCAACTCCATACAAGCAATTAATTTTCTGTCTGGATATTGTTCTTTAACTGCATCGGTTGTGGCTTTTAATTTTGATGGTGAATGCGCAAAGTCTTTGTAAAGAACGAACTTATGAGTTTCTACAACTTTCTCTAATCGTTTACCTGCGCCTTTAAATTCTTGCATTGCTGATAAAAAATCGGCTGGCGAAATCCCCATTTCTTTGCCGACCAACAAGGCTCCATTTAAATTTTGAATATTGTGTTTACCAAAAATTTTAAGTTGGTATTTTTTAGTTTCCAATTCAACTTCTGTTCCTTCTTCAGTTGTTTGATAGGTAAGTTGAGAATAAGGAATAGTTTCAACATTAGAAGTCACATTTTTAGCAAGTTTATTCAATTCTTCGTCCCCAGAAAAATAAATTAACTTCCCTCCTATTTCTATGGTATTTATGAACTTCTCAAATTGTTCAACATAATTTTCAAAGGTCGGAAAAACATTAATATGGTCCCAAGCAATTCCGCTCAATAAAGCTACATTTGGATTGTAAAGATGAAATTTTGGACGTCGATCTATTGGTGAACTTAGGTATTCATCACCTTCCAAAACTATAATTTCAGCATCATCGGTTATTTTCACCATACAATCGTAACCATCTAGTTGAGCGCCTACCATGTAATCTACGTTCAAATTGAGCACTTTGCAAACGTGTAAAATCATACTGGTGATAGAAGTTTTTCCATGACTTCCGCCAATAACAACTCGTTTTTTTTCTTTTGAAGCTTCAAATAAATATTCTGGGTATGAATAAATCTTTAGACCTAATTCATTAGCTTTTAACAATTCTGGATTGTAGATTCTCGCATGCATTCCTAAAATTACAGCATCTAAATCACCGTGAATTTTTTCAGGAAACCACCCTATATTGTCAGGTAAAATATTTTTCTTTTGCAAACGACTCAAGCTGGGTTCTCTTATTTCATCGTCTGATCCAGAAACTTCGTAACCTTTGTTTTTCAGTGCTATTGCTAAGTTGTGCATGGCGCTTCCGCCAATGGCTATAAAGTGTACTCTCATGAAATCTGATTAAATTTTGTGGAACGAAACAGTAATAAGGCGTGAAGAATTGGTGCAATCACAAAAAGTAAACTCAAATAATGAATTGCGTCAGACCATAAATTTACATTTTCCTTGTTGGCTAAAAATTTGAGGCCTATAAGTGCCAATAATGGGAGATAGTATAAATACGAAACCCATTGAATTTCAAACTTCAATTGTCTGCGAATTATTTGGAGTATAACATACATCAATATCAAAATAAAAATGCGCATATTGGGCACCGATACGGCAAAATCAAGTTTCCAAATTTTAACAACAAGCAATATTCCGACAATCATTAACAGAAAATCGATAAGAAAGGTTGTTTTTTTGGGTGAAGTTCCAAACATGAATTATAGTTTAAGTGCGAAGATAATAAACTTGTATGAAATTTAGTTTTTAGGGGTAATTTAGTACTTAAAAAATGCCAAAAGAAATTCTAAAATAAATATTATTTGGATTCTGACAGATAAGTCTTAAAGCCTTTAGAGACATAATGTTCCAATTTTCCTTTGTCATTTTGAAAAATAAGTAGAACTTCTAAATTTAGACCACTGTTCTTACTTAAAAATTCTTTAGTTCTCTCATTTCCTAAAACCATAAAAACTGTTGCATAAGCATCTGCTAAGGCACAATTTTTAGCAATAACTGTTGCACTCAATAAGTTGTGAGTTACGGGCCAAGCAGTTAAGGGGTCAATTGTATGAGAATATCTCATTCCGTTGTGCTCATAAAATTTTCTATACGATCCGCTTGTAGCAACTGCCTTGTCGGTAAAATGTATAATATTATCAACTTCTCTATTGCCATCCATGGTTTTGTTTTCTGCTACTGGCGAATCAATGCCAATATTCCATTCTTCACCTTCATGATTTTTACCAGATACTCTAAGTTCTCCGCCAATTTCTACGTACAAATTTTTAATTCCTTTTTTTAAAATAAAATCATGAATTACATCAACAGCCAATCCCTGTGCAATTGCGTTAAAGTCAAATTTCAGTAAACTATCTTTTTTTATAATTTGAATGAAATCATTTTTAAAATTGATTGTAAACAAATCATTTTCTGCAAATGAAACATGTTTTTTTGCCTGAGAAATCTGAAGAGAATCTGGAAATGAGCCATTTTCTTTATAAAAACCATGCGCTTCAATTACTGGGAATAAACTTGGCTCAAAAGCGTGATTAGAAATCGTATAAACCTCTTGACTTAGCAGATAACATTTTTTAAAAAATCCACTTTTATCTTCGATGGTTATTTCTTCTTTGGCATTGTTTATCTGAGAAATTACTGAATTGTCAATATAGGATGAAAGGGCTAAATCAAATTCATGGAGCAAACTATCAATTTCCGATTTATTGAGGATTTCTTGATCAGTAATATATGTAATGTGGTAAGTCGTTCCTTGAGTATTTCCTTCGATTTTAAACTTTTTGCTTTGAGAAGAACACGCAGTAAGAATGAATATATTAATAATTGCGAACCAACGAAGCATCTTGCGTTTCTTTATTCCATTGATATTGGGTAATAGGAGCGCCATTTTTTGAATAAGTTGTACCAAAATTAGTTTGAGTTCTCACATACACATCGCCATGGTCGCCATCAACAACTATTCTGCGGGTTATTATAGACTTCATTAAACCATTTTCATCATTCAATTTAAAAACCTCTTGAGAAACCCCTTGTGGATAATCTTCGCCCAAAGAATTTTTTAATTTGGCTTTGGTTGTTCCCGGAGACGCAGTTACATTTTTGTTAAGCGTTTCTTGATTTCCTAATTGTGCTTGTCTTTTAGCTTCTGCTGCTTTTTTATTTTCTTCAGCAATCAATTTTTCATTTTCTAATAATGCGTCACGTGCGGCTTGTTGTCTCAAAAGCTGGACATCTGTATTTTGAAGTTCCTTGTCTTTTGTTGCAGTTATTAATTCATTTGTATTGGCAATTTCCTCATTTGAATTTTGCAACATCAATTCGGTTTCAAGTCTTTCTTTTTCTTGGATTTCAGCTATTTGATCTCTAGCTGTATAAGTTTTTTCAACGGAGTAAGTGGTTCCAGCAGAATTTGCGGCTTGTTTTTCTTTTAATACATCGTTGGAAGTTAAATTCTTCTCTAAATT
>JBBSUQ010000021.1:0-26316 GCA_038234235.1 Flavobacteriales bacterium | reverse complement strand
TTAAAGATTTTAAGAATTTGAAGGTGGACAATGTTGGATTTTCCAGTGCCACTCTGAAAGTGGATCTGGTTTATTACAATCCAAATAACTTTGGATTAGAGTTAAATCGAACTGATTTTGATTTATATGTGGGCCTAGCTCCGGCAGAAACTACTCCTTCCGCAATAACGGCAGCGGCTACAATTGCGACACCAACAATTATTTTTTCTGGTTCAGGAGATGCAGTTACTCCTCCAGCCGCAAATCACCAGCCTATTTATGATGCTATTCCAAATGGAATTTGCAAACAATTTATATCGATAACTGGAGGTGGTCACTGCTTTTTTGCCTTAGCCAATGGCGCATGTGATTTTGGTGAAAATTCTTCCGGAAGCACTACAACCATCACGAGACCAGAACAACATGATATTACTTTTGACAATTTGAATTATGCCTTGGATTTTTATTTGCAAGAAGATTGTGCAGCTTGGGATTTATATATAAATCAAATAAACACAGACACTCGGATTGTGAAACAAAACTCTTGTAGTTATACCGCGCCGGCAAATCCAGTAGTAATGATTTCAACAACTTATGCAATCTCCAATACGGGTACAAATATTCAGTGGTATGATGACAACGGACCAATTGCAGGAGAAACAAATGACAGTTTGAATATGACAACTTATGGAACTGGAAACTATTATGTTGTTCAGGATAATGGTGTATGTCAATCAGAATCCAATGTTGTGAATTTTGTCACTGCTTCATTAGATGCTTTTGAAATCGAAAAGATTATTATCTATCCTAATCCTGTAAAAGACTGGGCAACAATTAAAGGACTGGACAATGAGAAAATTAATTTTATTGGAGTCTATGATGTTTCTGGAAAGAAATTAGATACTACAATAGACGGAAATAAAATTTATATGGGAGATTTAGATAAAGGAATTTATTTTGTTAGAATTGAGTATTTAGGACTTACAAAGGTTTTTGAACTTGTGAAATAAACTATATATTCCGGACTGTAGATTATATATTTACAGTTCGGTTTTATTCTTCACCGATAATAATCTTAATCCATTCTTCAACAGATTTTGCTTCTTTGATATCAAAGTCTCCAGATTTTGTTCTTCTCAATGCAGTTAAAGTACCTCCAGAGCCTATTTTCTGACCAAATTCATGAGCAATTGTTCGGATATAAGTTCCTTTTGTGCATTGAATTTCGAAGTTTATTTCTGGAAAATTGCTCGCATCCACATTAAACTTTAATATTTCTATTTCGGCAGTTTTTAATTTCACTTCTTTTCCTGCTCTTGCCAAATCATAAGCTCGAACACCATCTACTTGTTTAGCAGAAAAAATGGGGGGCATTTGTTGTTGAATTCCAATAAAAGAGTTTGCCATTTCTTGAAAATCCATTTTCTCAAATTCTTTGGTGTCTTTTACATTTTCAAATTCGGTTTCAAGATCAAAAGAAGGAGTGGTTTTTCCTAATAAAATGGTACCTGTATAGGTTTTTAGACCTACCATGTAAGAATCTATTTTTTTGGTATTTTTTCCTAAACAAATAATTAATAATCCTGTTGCCAGAGGATCTAGCGTTCCTGCATGACCAACTTTATATTTTTTTACTCCTAATTTCTGACGGATATTCCAACGCAATTTTTTTACAACATCAAAAGAGGTCCAAGTGTAAGGTTTGTCTACTAAAATAGTATCCGCTTCGAAATTCATTTTTGTTATTATTTAGTCAGCACACTAAAAGAAATGGCGACAATTCCTATAATAAAACAGTAATAGGAGAAGTAGCTAAGTTTGCTTCGTTTTACAATTTTAATCATCCATATACAAGCAATTAACCCTACAACAAACGCAGAAATAAAACCAACTACGATACTTGAAGTAGCGATTCCAGATGTTGTGAAATCATCGCTGATTAAATCTTTAGCCACTTTTCCTAAAATAAGCGGAACGACCATTAAAAATGAAAATCTTGCAGCTCTTTCTCTATCGATGCCTAATAAAACTGAGGTACTAATTGTAGCACCCGAACGACTGATGCCAGGAAGTATAGCAATGGCTTGTGCAATACCAACAATTATGGCATCTGAAAATGAAACGGCTTTAGATGTATTACGTGATTTGTTTGCTAAAAATAAAAGTAGACCAGTTAAAATTAGCATGAAACCGATTAATAAAATTTGTCCATCAAAAAATGTTTCTAGAATATCATCAAACAAAACACCTACAATTGCTGCTGGAATCATGGATAAAACTATTTTTAAGGCAAAATAAAAGTTTTCGTCTTTTTTGAAAGTGAACAAAGATTTTAAGATCATTGCAATGTCTTTTCTAAAAATAACAATGGTGCTTAAGGCTGTGGCTAAATGCAAAACAACAGTCATAAACATACTGTCTTTTCCACTTAAATTATCTCCAAAAATTGCTTTTGCTAATTCGAGGTGTCCGCTGCTACTTACAGGCAAAAATTCAGTTAATCCCTGAATAATTCCAAGAATTAGCGCTTCTAAAAATCCCATTAATTATTCGAATTCTTTGGTTTCTGTATTTTTAGGTTTTCTCATAATTGAGAAGATTATTAATCCAAAACCTATTAAAATAAGCATCGGAGCTATGGTAATTCTCATAGTGCTGAACAGTGCATCTCCATCAAACTCTGCAGGGTTATCACTTCCTCCACCAATCATTAAAAGATATCCCAAAATATTTATTGCCAAGCCAGCAATTAGAAATTTATAATTTTCTCTATTGAAAGCAAAAATTGGTTTGTTATTTTCCATGCTTCAAATTTAATACAAATCATCCAATTTCATGCGCAAATATTTATTGAGTGCCACCCAAGTAGAAATAAATGTGATAATTATACCTAAAATCAGCAAGGAACCACTTAATATTATAAGATGTATTAGTTCGAAACTAATGTCAATTGTTTTGGTAACATTGTTTAAAGCAAAAATCAAAGACATTATGAGCGCCATTCCAATAATAGCAGAAACCACACCTTGCCAAACGGATTGTCTTAAAAATGGAGAGCGTATAAATTTGTGTGTAGCGCCCACCAACTGCATCGTTTTGATTGTAAATCTTTTAGAATATAATGCCAATCTTATCGTATTGTTAATCATTGCAATGGCAACTATTATTAGCAGCAAGGCGACAATACCCGCTAAAAAGATAAATTGGGCAAACCCTAGATTTACTTTACTAACGCTCGCTGCATTATAATTCACATCATCTATTTGATCTGGATATGTTAATTCTAACTTGTCTTTAAGATTTTGCATTCCATCCAAGGTAGCATATTTTGCAACTGGCCTAAAGGTAATTGTGGGTGGAAATGGATTTTCACCATCAAGAATTTCCAAAATTTCTGCAGCAGATTCATCTCCACTGCTCACTTCTTCTATTGCTCTTTCAGGCGTTACGTAAATAACTTCACGAATTTCTTTCCAACTTTTTAATTCTTGGGCAATTTGCTTAATATCTGCTTCATTGAATTCTGGTTTAAAGAAAATATCTGTTTGCAAATCTTCTTTGGCTTTGGTTTGAATATTATCAAGGTACAAAACACCTCCAATTACTAGGCCTATTGTAAACAAAACCAATGAAATACCAATAATTGTGGATATATAACTGGTTCTAACTCCCTTTCTATTGTATTTTTCTATGTTTGCTGACATCGTTCACGAAAATAGATATTTTCTTTCTATGAATAAAATAAAGAAATCCATAGGTGAATGTTAATTTCAATCATATGAACTTTTTAAGCATGCAATCGACGGTATATAAATCTACATTCTGAGGAATCTTCACCACAATAAAAATGTAACCAATTTGTAAATTTTTGTTAACATTAATAACAAGATATACTAAAAACCCAAGTGTTGCGTATATTATAGTAACTCTCTTGCAAATGACTTGTGCCTCGGCACAGATTTTGAAAAGTTCTTTGTCAAGTAGAAGTTAGTTTTCATAAGTAGTAGTAGTTTAGGTTAAGGAAAAAGAGGAAGATGCCAATCTTCCTTTTTTTTGTTTTTAGGCAAGTTTGAATTTCTTTTTATTTTAAATCGCATTTATATTTAATAAAAATTAAATTCTCAAAACATTCGAATATATATTTCTGTTATAACTGTGTGAAAAATGCATTATTGACATTTACTCCAAGAGGAATTTATTGCAAAAGAGCTGATACATACATTGATCCGTGGAAACCTGTACATCGTGCAATTATAACTCACGGGCACGCAGACCATGCGCGTTATGGAAATGCAAATTATTTGGCGCACAAAGACACATGTTCTATAATGAAAGTCCGATTAGGAGCTAATAATTATGTTCCATTTGAATTTGGTGATTCGGTTTACATTAACGGTGTAAAATTTTCTTTTTTCCCAGCCGGACATTTATTAGGAAGTGCTCAAATAAAAGTAGAATATAAAGGAGAAATTTGGGTATCAACAGGTGATTATAAGTTAGAAAATGACCTAATTTCTTTGCCCTGGGAACCCATTAAATGCCATAGTTTAATTACAGAATGTACTTTTGGATTACCCGTTTATAATTGGGAGAGCAATGAAGCACTGAAAATTGAACTTGTCCAATGGATTCAACAAAATAGATCTGAAGGTTTGAATTCTGTTTTAATAGGCTATAGTTTGGGAAAAGCACAACGATTACTTAAAATGATTGAAGATATTGATGTGCCAATTTATTGTCATGGAGCTGTTGAAAATATGAATGAAGTTCACCGCCAAAGCGGCATTATACTTCCTCCGACATTCAGACCAGATAGCGATCAAAAAAAATTTAACGATTGTATTATTGTGGCTCCAACTTCTGTAATGGGAACGCCTTGGTTGCGAAAATTTAAACCGTACAAAATATGCTTTGCCTCAGGTTGGATGGCGCTAAGAGGCGCACGCAGACGAAAAGCAGTCGATAAAGGATTAATTATTTCAGATCATGTAGATTGGAAAGGTTTGAAAACGGTAATGGAAACTTGTGAGCCAGAAAAGGTTATTTGCACACACGGCTACACCGATATTTATGCTGCATACCTCAACTCTGTAGGAATTGAAGCGGTTACAGAAAAAACACATTTCGAAACGGATAACGAAGATTGACGAACTGAGAAATATTATGTGGGAATTTGCAGAACTTTTTAGAAAACTCGATGAAAGCAATAAAACGTTGGTGAAAGTAGATGCATTGGCCAATTATTTTAGAACTGCAAAAGAAAATAACCGAGAAAAAGATGTTGTTTGGACCATTGCCTTGATGGGCGGAAAACGACCAAGAAGACCCGTTAATACTACAAACCTTAGATTTTGGGCATCAGAATTGACCGATATTTCTTTGACTTTATTCGAAGAATCTTATCACGTTGTAGGTGATTTAGCCGAAACAATTGCACTATTGACTTCCAAACCTCAAAAAGAAAAATCTTTGGGAACGCTGAGTGATTGGATGGAAAAAATTGCCAGCTTAAAAGATATGGATTTACGTGACCAACGAGAATTTTTACAGTCCGTTTGGCAAACTTTCGATTACCAAGTTAGTTTTGTTTTTAATAAATTAATTACAGGAAGTTTTAGAATTGGAATCAGCAGAAAATTAATGACCCGCTCTCTTGCAAAAGCTTTTGATATAGAAGAAAATGCACTCGCTCACAAATTAATGGGTAATTGGGTTCCAACAGAAATTTCATTAGAAAAACTCATTTTTACCGACAATAAAAAAGATAACTTATCTCAACCTTACCCATTTTATCTCGCTTACAGTATCAATGATAAATCATCTGATTTAGGGGAGGTGAAAGATTGGCAAATAGAATGGAAATGGGATGGAATTCGGGGACAAATTATCAAGCGAATGGATGAAGTTTTCGTTTGGTCTCGAGGCGAAGAATTGGTAAGTGACAAATATCCAGAATACATTGAAATGGCTGAAAACTTGCCCAATGGTGCAGTTATAGATGGAGAAATTTTAGCTTTCAAAGATAATTTTCCATTGAATTTTAATGCATTGCAACAAAGAATTGGACGCAAAACAATCTCTAAAAAAATATTAGACGAAGTGCCCGTGGTTTTTATGGCATACGATTTATTGGAATTTGAAGGAGAAGACTGGCGTCAAAAACCAATGCTGGAACGCAGAAAAAAGTTAGAAGAAATTGTAGCTTCCGCCAACAACGAAAGGCTAATACTTTCTGAAATTGTTGAAGTTAAAAATTGGAATGAACTCGATGATTTAATATTAAGAGCAAGAGAATTTGGCACCGAAGGTTTTATGCTTAAAAAACTAGATTCTATTTATGAAATCGGTCGTAAAAAAGGCAATTGGTGGAAATGGAAAAGTGAACCATTCACAATAGATGCAGTGCTAACTTACGCCATGCGAGGCCACGGAAGACGCGCAAATTTATATACAGATTATACTTTTGGACTTTGGCAAGATGGTAATTTGGTAACTTTTGCCAAAGCATACTCTGGCTTGACAGATAAAGAATTTGAAGAAGTAGATAGATTTGTGAAGCGCAATACTTTGGAAAGATTTGGACCTGTAAGACAAGTAAAAGCAGTTCACGTTTTTGAACTGGCGTTTGAAGGTATTTCTTACTCTAAAAGACACAAATCTGGAGTTGCTGTGCGGTTCCCAAGAATTTTAAGATGGCGAAAAGATAAAAAAATAGAAGAAGCAAATACATTGGATGATTTAATTCAATTAATCCCAAACAATGAAATCACAGAATAGTCTAATTAGTACGGGCAAAAAGTGGTTTGCAAATCGAAAATGGAAGGTCAAGTCTTTTCAATTGGAAGTTTGGAATTTGATTTTCCAGAAAAAAGAAGGATTACTAAATGCACCTACAGGCTCTGGGAAAACTTTGGCACTTTTCACCCCTATATTGCTCAGCGAATTACAGAGATTTGAAGTCAAAAATCTTAAGAAAAAGCATGGGATTTGTGCTTTATGGATAACGCCTTTGCGTTCCCTGGCAAAAGAAATTGCAGATTCTACCGAAAAATTTGCTGTAGAAAATGATATCAATTTAAAAGTAGAAATACGAAACGGTGACACCAAACCAGCTGCCAGAAAAAAACAATTGACGCATCCGCCTTTCATGCTGGTTATAACTCCAGAAAGTTTGCATCTTATGTTAACCTACAAAGATTCAGATCAAATTTTTAAGGATTTAAAATACATCGTTGTAGATGAATGGCATGAACTTATAGGCACAAAACGGGGTGTGCAGACCGAATTGGCTATTGCTGCATTAAAAATTTTAAGTCCAGAAATTCTTACTTGGGGCATTTCTGCAACTATTGGTAATTTGCCTTTGGCTACAAATATTTTACTTTTTAAAAATGAAGACGCCCAAATAATCAGAGATCTCACGCCTAAAAAAATAATAGTTAAAACAGTTTTGCCAGAAGATTTCAGTGTTTTTAGTTGGGCCGGCCATCTCGGAAATCGATTGTTGCCTCAAGTATTAGAAGTCATTAACTCGCACAAAAGCACTCTGTTATTTACAAATACCCGATCTCAATCCGAGATATGGTATAAACTTTTATTAGAAGCCGATCCAAACCTTTCGGGAATAATGGCTCTGCACCACGGTTCACTTTCTAGAGAACTAAGAGTTTGGGTAGAAAATGCGCTCAAAGATGGAAAATTGAAAGCAGTAGTTTGTACGTCGTCCTTAGATTTAGGTGTCGATTTTCCGGAAGTAGATTGTGTGGTACAAATTGGTGGAGCTAAAGGTGTTGCACGTTTTCTTCAAAGGGCAGGAAGAAGCGGTCACAAACCAGGCGGAATTAGCGAAATATATTTTGTGCCTACGCATGCCTTAGAAATTATTGAAGGCGCGGCACTTAAAGATGCCATTGAAAAAAACGATATTGAAGACCGAATCCCTAAAGTACTTTCTTATGATGTTTTGGTTCAATTTGTAACAACACTGGCATTAACTGAAAGATATTCGTCTTCAGAAATTTTAAAAATAGCGCGGAATACGCACGCTTTTCAAGATTTAACGAATGGTGAATGGAATTGGATTCTTAACTTTTTAATACATGGTTCGCAATCTTTGCAGCAATACAATGAATATAAAAAAATTGAGATTGATGAAAACGGAAAACTTAAACCTCACAATAAAAGAATAGCCATGTGGCACCGCATGAACATTGGCACTATTGTAAGTGACGACATGATGCCCGTAAAATACGTTAGCGGAGGATTAATCGGACATGTAGAAGAATGGTTTATTTCGAAACTGAAAAAAGGAGACAATTTTCATTTTGCTGGCAGATTGCTGGAATTGGTACGAATACATCAAATGGAAGTACAAGTAAAACTTTCTAAAGGAAAAAAAGGATTGGTGCCTGGATGGCTTGGCGGTAGGTTGCCGTTTTCAGCTCAACTGGGAGAGCACATTCGAAACCAAATTTCAGCAGAAAAATCGGAATTTAGAGAAGAACAAGAATTTTTGCAAACCCTTTTTGATAAGCAAAACGAAAGATCAATAGTTCCCAAAGAAGATGAATTATTAATGGAATATACCAAAACCCGAGAAGGTTATCATTTGTTTTGTTATCCATTCGAAGGTAGATTTGTGAATGAAGCATTGGCCGGACTTTTAGCATACCGATTGAGTCTTTTATTTCCGATAAGTTTCAGTATGGCCTTTAATGATTATGGTTTTGAAATACTTTCTCCCACAGAAATAAATCCGGAAGTTATTTTAGACAATAATTTATTTACCGCTCAAGATTTAATTCAAGATATAACCGCAAGTTTAAATGCAACGGAAATGGCAAAACGCAAATTTCGAGATATCGCAGTTATCGCTGGTTTGGTTTATCAAGGTTTGTATGGAGTGAACAAAAAACAGAAGCAATTACAGGCATCAACTCAGTTATTATTTGATGTTTTTAAGGAATATGAACCAAATAATTTACTTTACCGCCAATCGTACACAGAAACATTTGAAGAAGCTTTGGAAGAAGAGCGTTTGCGAAATGCGTTGGATAAAATTCAGAAAAATAAAATTACAATTATTTATTGCAAATCTCCTTCTCCCTTTGCTTTTCCTATCTTAGCAGATCGTTTGAGGGCATCGATGTCATCAGAGAAGTTGGAAGACAGGTTAGAAAGAATGATAAAGATATTTGATAAATGAGATTGGAATTTGGTGGTGAAAAATGGATTGTTTTAATTGAAAAAGCATTGTTCCATCCTGAAAGTGCCAGTTTAATTTTAGGCGATTTACACATTGGCAAAGCAAGCGATTTGAGAAAAGCAGGTCAGGCAATTCCTTTTGATATTCAAAATAAAAACATTTTAAATCTAATTGAATTAATAAGAAAGTCAGACTGTAAAAAAGTAATATTTTTGGGAGATTTATTTCACAGCAGTTTCAATAAAGAATTCCATTTCATAGAACAAGTTATCGCTTATTTTAGTGATTTAGAATTTATATTAGTCCGTGGAAATCATGAAAAAGACGCCGATAGACTTTATGAAAATTTGGGCTTGAAAGTCTGTAAAAATTATAAGATTAAGGACGTTCAATTCATCCACGAACCAAAACTAACTGCCGATTTTTACCACATTTCTGGTCACCTGCATCCAGGTATTCGACTGAAAGATATTGGCAGAATGTCGGTTGCTTTTCCAGTTTTAGCCATCCAGAACAAATGTATGGTCTTACCGGCATGGGGAAATCTGACAGGTAAGTATATTTTAAAACCGAAGGAATGGGATAAATTGTATTTGTTTTCGGGGAAGGATGTGAGGGAATTGGGGTAAAAATTAATACTCATATTGAAAATTAGCTACGTTGGGTTCGCAATACGTTGGTTAAAAATGTATTGCGAACCAACTATATCTAACCCTGCAACAATAACCTCGCTCTAATATCGCTCAAATTTACTTCTGCTGAATTCTGCAATTACTTTTTCTTTTGGTTGCTTGAAAAAATGGGTTTCAAAATCTTCTAAAATGTATTTTTTAATGAAATATTGCAAACCAAATAATACTACATGGTCTATGCCTTTTATTCTACTGTTTCTAAGAGTCCAGTTAGAATAAACCAATGTAGTTCCCTCGGGATATTGTCTGCGATGATCTACCTTGCAGCCATTTGTAAAGAGTATTGTATGTCGCTAAAATAAGAAATTAACCTCTATTCCAACGCCAATTACTTTTTAAGCAGGTGTGTCTGTAATCATCTAAATTCTCATTTATATTTCTGCCGACAAGTTTTCTCAAAAATTTCTGGGTTCCTTTGCCTTGTTTGTAGTCCATTTCATCTGGGAAAAGTGGAATAATGGCCAAAAAACCAACTTTTTTACCTTTTAGTTGAATCTCCTCTAATTCTTGTTCAAGCAAAATGGGTCGGGTAAGTATAAAATAATTTTGTTTCATGTTGGCAGACAAAGGTTTTATTTCTGATCCACAAGGCATTGTGTGGCCATGACCAAACCACGTATTGTTGTTTAAAAGGAATTTTGACAATCTGGTAATCCAAGGATAAACCCATGTAAAGTTCGGATCGTTATTTTCTTGAAAACCTTTTGCATCTATGGGTAAATCCCAATAACTCGGTAAACAAAAGTAAAGCTCTTTAAAAGCTTCATCAGCATATTTTTCTGGCACCGGCATTTGATAATCAGAAAGTCCGTTGGTCATTAAACAATTTGTTTGCACGCCGTCTTTGGTTGTTATTTCTATATACAAAAGAGCCTGACCTTCAAAGTCAAGCTCTTTAATTTTATCTTCTCCAAATCTCAAACTTAAAGCCTCGTGCAGTTCAGTCATTTAATTCTTTAATTCAGTTTTAAATTTACTTATTAATATTTTATTTAGACCATTCTTGAATGGATTTCTCATTCATTTTAACATAGTCAGTATTACCTGCTTTTGTAGCTTTTTCCATAGATATTCTGGCCGATTCAATTGCACCTTTTTTGTCACCATTTTCTGCTTGAATTAATGCTTTCATTCGGTAGTAATAAAACGGAGCATCTTTTTGCATTTCAATTGATTTGTTAATATATGTAAGTGCTTCTGGCAAGTTTTTCTTTTCTTCGTAATAATATCTTGCTGCAGAATAATAATCAGAATACGCAGGACCAGCCATTGTTTTTGTGATCATTTGTTCTACTTTTTGACCTGTTAAAAGTTTAAATTTTAGTGCAACTTTAGTGTTTTCCCAAGCCATACACAATTGTCCTGAACTAGTCGTTAATTCGTCAAAAGAAATTGTAAATGTTTCTACTTTGTCTTTCAAGTTTTGCATTGGCACATTCGCTTTCAATACAACTTTTGATTCGTCCCACTCATCTGGTGTTCCCCAATTATCAGTTGATGAATAAAAAATGATATCCCAACTTGCTGCCATCGGCTTTGTGTACAAAGCATAAGTTCCTGCTTTCAAAGTATCTTTTCCTATTACAATTGCCTCGCTGGTCATGAAGGTTGTGTTTTTGTTGGCGCCTGTTCTCCAAATTTCATTGAAAGGAACAACGTCACCAAAAACAACTCTATCTCTTTTAGAGGGGCGAGCATATTCAATCTCGAAATCAGTGAGACCGATTGTCTGAGTAATTTTCGCTGCCGGGCTAAGTGCAGGAGTTTTAATTTGTGAATTGCCACAAAAAGTGATGGAAAAAATTGCTAATACGCTTAAATAATTTTTCATTTTATTAATTTTTCCGCTAAGTTAATCATTCGTCGCTAGGTGCAGTTAAGTGTATGATGTAAAAATTCATTCTTTTGTAAGTTCTAGCTTGTAAGTTCCAACAAGGAATCCCAAAATTCGGCAGCTGAAGGAAAACAACCCCCTTCTATCATTTCATGTATTTCTATTTCTCTGGACTTGCTATAATTTTTGGTTTTTCTGAAAAACGTCATTTTATCGGCATTGTTTTTAAGCGCTGAATGAATGCCTTCAGTCGATTCTAAATCAATGTCATTCCCAGTACTTTGTAGTCCAATAAGTTCAATATTTTCTTTCCCCATTTTAAAAACAATGCAGTTATTCTTTGATCTTAGCTCTAAAAATTCCATTTTGCTGTAAACTTTTTCAAATACTTTGTCGGAAAATATCTCTACCAATTCTACAGCTTTCGTGGTTTTGTTTTTATTTAAATCTATCCATTCTTCGTTACTTACCCCATTGATTATTAAAAAATGTTTGAAATCTTCATCAAAATGTATTCTTTCTTCAGATGTTAACATTCGGTACTTCATGAGCTAAAATTTTTATTTACAAATATACTTTTGATTTTTTGGTTTTAGAATTAATCCCTACAAAATGCTTGGTAATGGTTGAGAAAAAATATCTTTGTTAAACAAAAATTATCAATTGGAAAAAAAGAAAGGCATAGCTATTTTGGGTTCTACTGGATCCATCGGAACTCAAGCATTAGAAGTAATGGACAACTTTCCAGATTATTTTAGTTTGGAGGTAATTACCGCAAATATAAATTCAAAATTGCTAATTTCACAGGCTTTAAAGCATAAACCAAATTCTGTAGTTATTACAAATGAAAGTTTGTACGAAGAAGTTCAAAATGCGCTAAAAGATGAAGACATTCATGTTTACTGTGGGGAAGAGAGTTTATGTCAGGTTGTAGAATCAACAGAAGTTGACATGGTGCTTACGGCACTTGTAGGTTATGCAGGATTGAAACCCACATTGGCAGCCATTGATGCTGGAAAGCAAATAGCATTGGCCAACAAAGAAACCTTAGTCGTTGCAGGAGAATTGGTTACTAAAAGAGCAAGAGAAAAAGGTGTAAATATTTATCCTGTAGATTCTGAACACAGCGCCATATTTCAATGTTTAACGGGCGAATTTCACAATCCCATTGAAAAAATATATTTAACAGCTTCTGGCGGTCCGTTCAGAAAATTTAGCACTGAAGAATTAATAAATGTGAGTGTTGAACAGGCGCTCAAACATCCTAATTGGGAAATGGGTAAAAAAATAACCATAGATTCTGCTAGTTTAATGAACAAAGGTTTGGAGGTTATAGAAGCGAAATGGTTGTTTAATTTAAAACCTTCGCAAATAGATGTAATTGTACATCCGCAGTCAATTGTCCATTCTTTGGTTCAGTTTCAAGATGGCAGCATGAAAGCACAAATGGGATTACCCGATATGAAATTGCCAATACAATATGCACTTACTTATCCTGAAAGATTTAAAACAGATTTTCCTCGATTTAACTTTTTAGATTATCCAGAATTAACTTTTGAAAAAGCAAGAATGGATGCTTTTCCAAACTTGGCTTTGGCTTACGAGGCTATGGAGATGGAAGGAACTGCGGCTTGCGCCCTCAATGCAGCAAATGAAGTTGCGGTAGATGCATTTTTAAACAAAAAAATTGGTTTTACAAAAATTGCCTCTATAAATAGTGAGGTAATGAAAACCTTGGATAATATAAATAAACCTCAACTTTCTGATTATATCCATATTGATTTAGAAGCAAGAAAATTGGCTGAGAAAATTGTTGACTTATGAAAATTCTTTTAATTCTTGCATTATTTACAGCTTGTTTTAAAATATACGCACAAGATAGTGCGGGAAATAATTTGCTAACCTTACAACTTGCAAATGAATTAATTGAACTGCCTTTAAAATGCATACAGCACGAATATCCAAACAAACTTGCTATAGTTTATAACGATAGCACTAAAATTCTGCAACCGCATGAAATTCACCCAACATTTTATGGCTGTTTTGATTGGCACAGCAGTGTACATGGACATTGGTTGTTGGTTTCGATGCTGCGCCGTTTCCCGAATTTAGATAAGGCAGCGGAAATTAGAAAGAAGCTTAATGCGAACCTTACGGAGACTAATATTGCAAAAGAAATAGAACTTTTTAATTCAGAAAACAACAATTCTTTTGAAAGAACTTATGGCTGGGCTTGGTTGGCAAAATTGCAACAAGAATTAAATGCATGGCAGGATGTTGACGGACAAAACTTGGCAAGAATTTTACGGCCTTTAACTGACAATATAATTTTAAAATTTCAGAAATTTTTACCCAAATTAGTCTATCCAATCCGATCTGGAGAACATCCAAATACGGCATTTGGCTTGTCTTTTATTTTAGATTATTCCATTTCTGTAAATGATACCACCACAATAAATTTAATTAAAACCAAAGCCAAACAGTTATATGGTAATGATCAAAATTATAATTTTAACTATGAGCCAAGCGGTAGCGATTTTCTTTCACCGGGTTTAGAAGAAATAGAATTAATGAGCAAAGTTTTAGAAGTTAAAGAATTTGAGAAATGGCTAAAAGAATTTTGTTCCCAAATGTTTAATAAAAATTTCTACTTAGAACCGGGTATTGTTAAAGACAAAAGCGATGGTAAATTGGTTCACTTAGACGGATTAAACATGAGTCGTGCTTGGTGTCTTTATAATATTTCGAGAAAGCAAAGCAAGTTAATACATCTCAAAAAATTAGCTGACACGCATTTAAATTTTGCCATTCAAAATATGAATGGGCAAGATTATATGGGTCAACATTGGCTTGCTAGTTTCTTAGCATACGCAATAATAAATCAATAAAGACTTTATTTATTTATTTGGTATGAAAAAATAATAAGAGCTTGAATTTAAGCCAAATCTTTCTTCACTGCCTTTTTATCACCTTTGTAATAATTATCTACCAAATGCTTTAATAAAAATGTTCTGTATTGTTCAGATGTCACTTTGGGTTCATAGATAAAACCTCTGCCTACTGTTTTGTGCTTCACAAATTTTTTCCTTTCAAGAATTCTAGTAATTGTTGAAATTGTGTTGTATGCAGGCTTTTTCTTGTTATCGTATTGGCTAACGATTTCCTTTATAGAACCTTTGCCGATAGACCAAAGCTTTAACATTATTTGTTCTTCAACAGGTGTAAGTCTTTTCATAGTAATATTATTTTTGACCAGTAACTTTGCAAAGTTAATGTAAAATTCATTTTTTTTTGAAATTAAATTAACTTATTTATTATTGTTTAGTTAATTAAATAACAATTTTTTTAGAGATATTTGATGGAATTGCATTTTTATGTAAGTATATATTAATGGTTTTATACCTGAAATAGGCTTCAGATACATAAAGATAACCTTCAGGAAGATTGCTGGTTCCCCAACTGTTTTTAACTAAGAAATAATTAGTGCCTTTTTGATCTTTAAACAAACCTACAATGTGCATTCCATGATCGTCAGTCGTTGTTTTATTATCATAAGCCATTTGGCGAATTTCTGGCGTAATCATTTTCTCTTTCATGGGAGTAAGAAACGCATTGCTCATTTTATCGGCTCCAGCATCAGAGAAATTTTTATTGTCTTTCCCACTTGTTTGTATACTTGACATATCTTCAGGAACTATGGCGATTCCGTTTCTAAAACTAAATCCTTTTTCAGAAACATCGGCTCCCCAAGCTACTGTGTAACCGTTTTTTAATGCGCTTTTACATGCTTCAACCATATCATCCAATGCAACATTGTAACTCCAGCCCCAATTCCAATTATCAGGAATTGCCAACATGCATTTTTGGTTCATTTCATGATTGGTAAATGAGGTTAAAGAAACATAATTGTTCATGTCCAAATTAAGACTTTGCGCAAAACTCTTTGGCGAATATTTTTTACCGTCGTAAGTAAATTCAGTTACATCTTCTCCCAAATAAACATCCAAAATGCCATTGAATGCTTTGTGCCAGTTTGGAGAAATGCCTGCCGAGCTTGAAGATCTTAATTGTGCCATTAAGCCATCCATAAATCCAGTCAATATGTTTGCAAGTTCGCTGTGGTTATAATCTGTTGCGCCATCTAACAAACCTTTGTAAGTTTCTTTAGGTACAATTCCGTATTTATTAATAATGTAAGGTATATCATGAAAAGCTCCACCTTCTGCAAAATTAATTTTACCATCCATGCGCAAATATTTGTCGGCTTTTTCTTCATAAGCTTTGCGAACAATGTACATTTCTGACAACACAATATTTTTCTTGCCCATTCGCATCAATTCAGACTCAAAAAAAGAGGTACCGCTAAAACTCCAACAAGTTCCGGTTTGTCCTTGACTTAAAACTGGAGTTGCATCTAATTGCGCAATTTTTTCAAATTGGTAGTCGCTGTTTTCAACATTGGTTAAAGGTTGCGAAAATCCAATACCTATAATAAATAAGAATGCAATTGTGGAGAGTGTTTTCATAGTTTCAAATTTGATTAGTAAAATTAAGTAAAAAGTAGCAGGTTTAGAAATTAGGCTTATTTAGTAAGAATCCAACCTTTGTAGTTTTTTGATTCGGCATCTTGAATTATTTTCTGTAATGACAATTCATCATTCGCTCCGCCTGCGCTCACACGGTATAATCCTCCTTTTTGATCGACAATTTGCGCATTAAAGCCGGAATCTTTTAAAGATTTCAATAAATTTTCAGCATTGGTTTTACTTCCGAAACAGCCAACAATAAAGTTATATTTAGATTTTGAATCTGTTGTTGCTGTTTGATTATTGTTTTGTGTAATTGGAGTAATATCTACAAGGTTTGCTTCTCGTTCAACTTTTGCTCCAACTTCTGGTTCAACTTCCAAATTATTAACTGGTTGTGTCTTATTCAATTTCACTGGCAGCGCCAAATCTGCATCGTATTGATACATGTAAGTTGAAATGTTTTCAGGAATATTTGCTTGTTGCTCTTCCCAAGTTTTCGCCGTTTCTTTAGAGTTATGTTTAACTTTAATAATGGTTGGAGTGTATTCAGATTTTGCAGTATGCACAAACGGATTCAAATCTTTAAACGATAACATTCCTGATTGCAATACCTGCGTTTCCATTGGCAACCAATAGGCATAAAAAGCAAATGGAATGATGGCCGCTGCTGCAATATATTTTAATAATTTGTTTTTCCGTTTAGGGAAATTGACTAAAATTTCTTTCGGTTCAGTCTCCAATTTTTCCTCTGAATGAGAAATTTCTGCTGGAATAAACTGAACTGTTTTTGGTTTGTGATTTAGAACTGGAGAAGCTTCAACAATTGTTGCAAATTCTTCTTTTTCTTCGAAAATTTCAGCATCTTTTTCAGATACAAAATGAACTTTTCCTAAACCATAGGATTCCATGAGAAGATTAAAAAATCGATCTTGCTCAAACCGCAAATTTTGTTGTTTGTCTAAATAAAGATAGCCAACCTTGTCTAATGAAATTCTTTCGCCGTTTGCCAAAGTGTTTTTCCAACTTTTAACTTTCAATGAAATTTCTTGCAGACTTTCAGTATAAGCAATATCGTTTTTTTTAGCGAATTCGGAAATTAGAAGTCCATCATTGTTATGTAACTGTGCATTAAACAAAACGCTTTTGACCGGTGCGTACATTATGCCACTTGAGTAATCAATGCGTGCCGATGATTTTTTTGCAATAAAGCCACCGAAATCAGGGACAACTACACAGCTGTGTTTGAATAATAAATTGCCGATAACTTCTTCTAAATGCATATTGCAAAGATATAAATTTAAACTTCTCTTAACAAATTACGAATTTAAGCCATATTTGTTTCGATATTCGGTGACTAAATATGTTTTAAAACTTCAGCTACATCCTCAGGTGAGTCGATGTTTGGAGTTTCAATTTTGGTTTCAATTACCTTAATTTTATATCCATAAAACATCCACCTCAACTGCTCTAAAGATTCTTGTAGTTCAATTTCTGCAGGTTTAAGTTTAATTAATTTTCTAAGCGTTTCTGCCCTAAAGGCATACAAACCAATGTGTCTTAAAAATGAAAAATTGTTCTCTTTGCCATTATAATTTCCTTTGTTTGGAATAGGAGATCGGGAGAAATAAAGTGCGTTATTCTGTTCATCACAAACGATTTTAATTCGGTTTGGATTAATAAATTCATCTTTATCATTAGAAACAATTCCTAAAGTTGCTATTTCCGTTGTTGGATTTTCAAATGCTTCTAATAACTGACTTAGTTGCCTAAAATCTACCAAAGGTTCATCTCCTTGAATGTTTATCAAAATATCTGAATCTGGAAAATGAGTAAGAACCTCGCCACAACGGTCTGTTCCACTCAAGTGATTTTCGCTCGTCATTATTACTTCACCACCAAAACTTTTTACTTCGTTAAAAATAGCCTCATGATCAGTAGCTACCACAATCTTATAAAATTTATCAGATTTTTGTACCCCTTCATAAACCCATTGAATCATTGATTTTCCTTTGAGTTTAAAAAGTGGTTTTCCAGGAAACCTTGTAGACGCAAAACGGGCTGGAATTACAGCTAATATTTTCATAATACTATCTAATCTATTGTTAATGTCTTTTTTTGACGATTAAAAATTACCATTTAAATTATGCTAAATGTAAGCTAAAAGTTATCTTATTTAATGAAACATTTTCTTTTTGTCTTTTAAATATTGCGCAAAAAAAACAGAGCTGAAGTAAAAATATCGTCAATAAATTAGTTTTCATATAAAATTTTAGTAATTTTAGCCCTTCAAAAATACCAATATTTTGCACTATACCGAACAACATTTCCAAATTGCGTTGACCTTATTAAAGGGCATCGGGCCAAAAAGAGCCAAAAGTCTTATTGCATCTTGTGATTCTCTAGAAGAAATCTTTGTAGAAAACATTGAAATTCTCCACCAGAAAACAGGTTTGTCTAAAAACATTTTAAGGCAAATTAATCGCAAACTTGCTTTGGAAGAGGCAGATAAGCATTTAGAAGTTTACAATAAATCTGAAATTAACACTCATTTTTATACAGATGAAAGTTTTTCAAGAAGGTTGAAACAATGTGACGATGCTCCCCTGTTACTTTACACAAAAGGCCAATCATTAAATTTAAATTCTCAAAGATTACTTGCAGTTGTAGGAACCAGACACGCAACCGATTACGGCAAAGGAATTTGTGAAGAATTGATTTCAAATCTTGTTGGAAAAAATATAATAGTGGTGAGCGGTTTGGCTTATGGAATTGATATTGAAGTACACAGACTTTGTTTAAAATACCAAGTGCCGACAATTGGAGTTTTGGGTCATGGTTTGGATACAATTTACCCCGTAGTTCATAAAAAAACGGCTTTTGAAATGTGCGAAACTGGTGGATTGGTTTCAGAATATTTGCCAAACACAAAACCAGACAGAGAAAATTTCCCGATGCGAAATAGAATTGTAGCAGGCATGTGTGATGCGACCATAGTTGTAGAAAGCAAAGCTAATGGCGGATCCATGATCACTGCAGATCTTGCAAACGATTACCAAAGAGACGTCTTCGCATTTCCAGCAAACGTAAACCGACAGTACAGCGCAGGTTGCAATCTCCTCATTCAAAAACAAAAAGCACATCTCATAAACAACAGCAGTGATTTCTTAGAATTTATGAATTGGAATGAAAACGGAATTGCTCCAAGACAAACAATCTTGTTTGACAATTTCGAGCCCGACGAGCAAACCATTTTAAAATTCTTGCAAGGTGAAGGCGCCCAACACGTAGATTTAATTGCAGCCCACCAGAAAATGAACTTTGGAAAATTGAACATGACTTTGTTGCAACTAGAAATGATGGGGGCGATTAAGAGTTTGCCTGGGAATATGTATGGGGTTGTTTAAATGTGGTGGTTATAAGTTTTCTCAAGTGTACGATAATAAATCTTAGTTTACATTTTAATTTAATTTTAAGATAATGTAAACCATTAAAGGTTGATTTCTTTTCATTTTAAACCATAATCTATTCTTTTTCAATTAAATAATTAAAATTTAAAAAATTTGTTTTTCTATTGTCAGTTTATTTTAGTAAATTTGTAAACCAAGTTTTTGCTTGCTATTCACATTTAATTTTAACTAAGTAGTATGAGAAATATATTTGCAGAACGTTTTAAATCCGCCAGATTATTAAATGGACTTTCTCTTCAGGACGTTGCGGATAAGCTCGAGAATAAAATTACACGTCAAGCTATTTACCGGTACGAAAAAGGCGAAGTGTTACCTGATAGCGAGATGTTATATGAACTTAGTAAAATATTTAAAGTTCAAAACGATTTCTTCTTTCGTCCAATTAAAGTTGAAATTGGAAAAGTGGAATATCGTAAATTACAACTGCCAGCAAAGGAAGAAGCTATAATAGAAGAGAAAACAAGAGACTATATTTCACGCTATTTAGAGATAGAAGAAATATTGAGCATAAAAGTAGGTTTTGTAAACCCGCTTGAAAATTTGCCTGCTGTATCTGATTATTTGCATGTAAATGAGGCTGCAATTACTTTAAGGGAAAAATGGAATCTAGGCGCAGGGGCAATTGCTAATGTTGCCGAATTATTAGAAGATAGACACATTAAAATCGTAAAACTAAGCGGTCATACTGATTTTGATGGTTTACAAACCAAGGTCAATGGAACAATTCCGGTAATTGCATACAATGAAATAAGAAACAAAAATAAAGACAGAATCCGATTCACGCTTTTGCACGAATTGGCGCATTTACTCTTGAAATTTGATTCTAAACTTACACACGGTCGTATTGAAAAATTGTGTCACCAATTTGCAGGTGCCATGCTGTTACCCGAAAATGCTTTGGTTCAAGAAATTGGAATAAGTAGAAATAGATTAGAACTAATGGAATTGGGAAATATCAAAAAACAATATGGCGTTTCTATGCAGGCAATAGTTATGCGGGCAAATATATGTGGCATTGTTGGCGATAAATACAAAAAAGAATTCTTTGAGCTTTTTGAAAATAATAACTGGAAAACCGATGAACCGATAACCTATAACAACAACGAAGAATCTGGTCGTTTTGAGCAATTAATTTACAGAGCATTAGCCGAAGAATTGATTTCCATCAGTAAAGCTGCAGCATTAATGAATTTGTCTATTATAGAATTTAAAAGGACCTACTTAACAATGTAAATAACTAAATGAAACTAGCCATTACCGACGCCTGTATTTTCATTGATTTGCATGACCTTGAACTCTTGGATGTCTTCTTCTCACTTAATCTTGAAATACATACCTCTTTGGATGTGTTCAATGAATTGTATCCGGAACAAAAGTCTATTCTTCAGACTTTTGCTATTGTCAATAAGTTGAAAATCCACAATATTGATTCAAAGAGCCGAATGGAAATTATGAAAACAACTTTTCCTCTTGGACTTTCAGAGGTCGATAAAACTGTTTTATACTTAGCAGAAAAATACAGTGCACTTGTAATAAGCAGTGATAAAGCGGTAAGAAATTTCGCTAAGAAATGTACTATTGAATGCCACGGAATATTGTGGATATTTGACCAAATGATAGAACACCATAAAATAAGCAAGGCTCTAGCAATCTCTAAATTAGAAGAATTGATTGCCAAAAACAAAATATATCAAAATAATTTGAAGTTACGAGTGGAATTTCAGAAGAGAATGGATGTTTGGAAAGGGTGATCGATCCTCTTGTATATTTTCCCTTGCCAGAAAATGAACTTTGGAAAATTGAACATGACTTTGTTGCAGCTAGAAATGATGGGGGCGATCAAGAGTTTGCCTGGGAATATGTATGGGGTTATTTAGGAGGTTTTTTAATTTAACAATCTTTTGCTGTATGTTATATTAAATAAGCAAAAGATTGGGGTGGCACCATGTTGTAATCTTCTTTTAAATTTCTTGCTTTTTTGTAGAGTTGAGGGTTTTTTACTTGAATTGCAAAACCGTCTTCTTTACCAGTGAAATATAAATCATAGTATTCCCGAGAAATACCAGAAGCATCTTTTGTTTCATTCCAAAGAAGATTTAGTTCTTTGTTGTGCACCGTTTCAATCTCAAATTCACCAATAACCCTACTCACAGGCGCCGATGCGTAAACCACAACAGAAGTCACCGCCTTATTGCGAAAAATACTTCTCCGAAACTCAAATTTCTTTGATCCATCAAAAATCTTGTTGGCGAAGGCTGGTTTAATGGATAGTAGGATTTTCATATTTTTTTGTTTTATTTATTTATCATAATTTTTATCTGAAAGACTTGAACTAATAATTATTTCAATTCCCTAACTTTCGCCTCAAACGCTTCTACAAATTTTGGAATATGGGTTGCGTAAAATTCCCTGATTTCTGGCCAATCCGATTCATTGAAAATACTCAATTTAAGATTTGCAAAGTGAACAGTGCTGAGTTTGTATTGAGAAAATTCATTCCAAATCATTTCATATCCGAAAGTTTTTTATGTACTACCTTTCTATTTAGATATACTGCGAGTATTAGACTATTATCTTGAGACTTGCCAAATTGCTTCCTCTTCCCAGTCTATCGGAAAACCCATCGCTTTAATATCACTATTGGGGTATTTCGCTAATAAATCTTTTAATCTACTAACAAATGTATGCGAAGGATTAATAGTGTTTAATAAATACAAGAGCATGGACAATACAAAAAACGTTTTATCATTTCGAATATGTTGGTTTGTCAACCAACTGTTTTTTGTATTTCGTGGTCTGACAGGTTGAATTCTCAAATCTCTATTCCACAATCTAGAATGATGAGCACAAACATTTCGAAGATAAACAATACTATGAATCCATGATTGAAAAACAATATCGCTCAATCCGAAAGATGCTGCTACCTCTCGTTTTAACTTACCTAAACTCAATGAACTATACAACATTGATAGTGTTCCGAAGGAAGTTATTTCAAAGGTCATCCAACATGGGGGATATTTATCTGAATAATTCTTTTTAAATTCCTGAATAAACTCTTCATCACTTCTCAGGAGTTCACTCTCAATTTTTTCTAATGTTTTGCTATGTTGATTATGATTTCGAAAATTGGAGGATTCTGTATACCAATTTGAATTTAACCCATGAGATAGATGATAAATCATTTTTGCTCTGATGGCTACCTCTATTTTTTCTAGTTCGCAATTAATTAGTTGTCTTAATTCGCGATCGAATTTGTATAAATCAAATGCCGTTTCAAATTTAGCATTTGGTTTAAATATGTGTTTCTTTTTATCTTCTAATAAGGGATACCAATATCCGCTCAAACGATAATAACTGATGACAGATAAAAGATGCTCTGATTTTTCTTTGGACGAGAACTTCATTCCTCTTCTCTCCAATTGATCAATTTGCTGTTTATACGTGAGGACTTTCTTTTTATAAGGTTTGCTCATAGTGGTAAAAATAAAAAAGCTTTCCCTGAGCGCGCTGTTCTACGGGAAGCGGGGAAAGCATGTTGACACAAAATTAAGTTTAATTTGTTAATATGTTCAATTTATTTGTTAAAAAGATATTTATTTCATTTTAAAACGAATAAACTAGAAATGAAAATGTAAAGTTGTTAGATTTAAAAAAATCAGCTGATTAATAACTTTTGTGGGCAGAAACAATTCTTTATTTGGTTTTTTTTTCATTTATTTAAGTAATTGTATTTTTCTTACTTTTGTATTCCTGAACATCACGAAGGATAGCATCTTTCGTCCGACGCCTCCCCACAAGGAGGCGTTTCTTTTTTATTTTTTTAGTATCATTTTAATTCAACAATCTTCATCACAATCTCTTTAACCTTATCTATCAACTCTTTATCAAATGCCTCCAAACCATATTTTTGAGAAATGTATTTTGCGCGTGGAACTTTTTTAACCTCAGAGGATGATTTACTTTTTATTTTGGGTTCTCTTTAGTTTAATAAATTTTTTTTTCTAAATATTATGAAATATTTTATCATATGACAGGATAGATAGATCCCCAGACTCTACCCTATTATTAATTGACTTTTCGCCATATTTCCTTTTTAAAACGGAGTAGATTTCACTAATTTCAACCGACTTTTTTACAATTATAAAACTTAAGTCTTCAAGTTCAAAGTTTAATTTATTTATTCCTGAGTTATATTCTTTAAGTTTAGAATTTATAAATGTTTGCTGTTCTTCAATTTTTAAATTATATTCATTTTTATCAGAATATTTCATTTCATCAGGAACATATCTGTAACTGTCAATTACGTCATTTGGCAAGTATCTCCATTCTCTGTCATTGAAACTTACAGATTCATCATCATTTTTATTCTTACATACAATTTTTTTGTGAAAAATTCATTTAAAAGTAATTGAGGGCTAATCAATTTAAAAACTCCATGATTATTTTCTGCCCTCCATCATCGAATCTATGAATAAATTGTTGCATGATTTGATTAAAATCCGCGTTTGTAGTCTTCAAATTAAATGCAGTTTTATTCTTAAATTCATTCATTTCAGTCAAAAATTGTGAGTTTTCACAGAGAATTCTTAAATCGTTTAATGATGTCTCATAGTAACTATTGTCATAATTATAGACTTCTGGATGCAGTTTATTTTGTATTCCCCATGCCTTATTTAAACCTATACTGTATGCACCATAATTAATTTGAGATTTAGTTTCAAATAAAAGAACATTGCTAAATGATACCATAGGTATTAAAGTTGTAAAACCACTGAAGATTTCACTACTGTAAGAAACGTTGAAATTGTTCAGAATAATTTTCGATAGATTATCCATTGATTTAGTAGTATGAAAAAGTGTTTCAGTTTTTTTTAATTCTGTCATTATTATATTTTTTTATTCTATATATTGATATTTTCAGTTTCCATATCTTATTTCTCAATTTTCAATAAATTCAATAATATTTTCAGTTAATTCACTCGCTACTCGAAATTCTCTGGTTACTAAACTTAGTACTTCAGAAAGTCTTACCATACTTTGTTTTAATGAGATGTCGTGTTTTGGAAATTTATCAACACTAATCTTGAGGCCTTCAATTTTTATGACTGCATCTTTTACGGCAATTGGTATAGTTCTAAATTTATGTAAAATATCCTCCAAGACATAATCTAAGTTTAACTGTTTACATCCCTGAACGAACTCATTGACTGCCTGCATTCCTAAGCCGAATAATTCTGAGAAATTATTAATATCCCTTTCAATAATTGGTGTAACTGAGTCCATCGAGGATTTCAATTCTTTAAACACAAGTTTGGTTTGATAGGATTTAATATCCACTCCCAAGATAACAAGTTCACTTAATTTTATGTTTGCTTTTTCTTGAGCATCTTGAATGATATTTAAATGTTCAACAAAATTAATTATATATTGATTTGATTTTGAAAGGTTTTGAGCTTTAAATTTTAACTTCTGCACTTTTTCTATAGTCCAGTCAAAATCAATAGCCGACGTTATTGACATATTTACTAAATTCAACAATCTACTTTCTGAAATAACACTAAATTTTTGTTTCTTCGGAATATCAATTTTCCATTGTTTTTTTGTTCTGATAAAATTTTCGGGCATAAGTGGAATCCAATAAGCTTCTAAATCTTCTGGAAAGTAACCAATTAATATAACGGGTAAATTACAATTTGTCCAATAATTATAATGTATATCAGATGCATAATAAACATAATTTTTTTTATTTGAATGAAACTGGCTTTTACCAGTTTTAATTTGAATAGCGATAAATTTTCCTAATGGATTATCATTTTGAACGACTTCAATTATTGCATCAATTCCGACATCGACTAATGGCTGCTCTCGAAAAATCCATTTTAAATCTTCTATGACAATTCGTTCAATTGCATTTACCCCAAGTCTCTCAGTATTGTTATGCCTACTATTCATTTGTCCTTCCTAATTCTAACTATTTTCCACAATCCTAATCTCTTCCTCACTCAAACCATACAACTCATAAACCATCTGGTCTATTTCTTTATCTGTTTTATCTATCTCGGCTTTCAACTCCAACACTTCTTTTTTCTTGGTTTCAAATACTTCCATCCATTCCATTTCTTGAAGCTCTATGATTTATATTCATCCCTTCCATTTGTCCGATACTGCACAAAATAGGAAAGTCGTTTTTCAAGTATATGAAGTTTGATTTACTCACGTAGTTTATTTTTAGAGATCTAATATACATTTTTCGATTTAACTCTTTAATATATTTAAGAATATGTGCTGATAATTTTTTAAAAATGCTACTTCTCTTTTGCGTAAATCGATTAACCGCCTATCAAAATATTCCTGTTTCCAAACGAAAATTAACTCTCACCCAATCCAAATCGAATAAAACTCATAGTAAACAGTCATAAAACCAACTAAAGTTGTTGAAGAAAAACTAAAAACTACAATCCAAAAAAAAACTGTCCCTAATCCGGTAATCGGGATTAGAGGACAGTTTCCTATAGGGTGTTATATAAAAACTTTTTATCTAATTATCACAAACTCTTTCAATACCATTCCATTCTCAGTTTCGATAGCAATCATGTATTTAGCCGGTGCC
>JBBSUQ010000020.1:0-26869 GCA_038234235.1 Flavobacteriales bacterium | reverse complement strand
ATACATTATGTGAAATTATAAATGATACAGTTCAGTTGATATTGCAACCAAACTTGGAGCTTTATGACCTAGTTGCATATAATAACAATATTTATATGACAGGTTATACAGACACAACACAAACTGCAATATTTAAGTATGATGGAAGTTCAATCACTATCGATTTCAATTTAGTTCCTGCAAGCACTAGTGCATATGCGCAAAACCTACAACTGTTGAACTCAAAAATGTATTTCTACACTAATGATAACAGTAATGGAAATAAATATTTTGTTGAATTCGATGGTACAACCTACCAATATGACACACTAAACATTAACACTTATTATCCTCTAAATTTTTTAAAAAACAAGAATGATTCTATTTACTTCGTAACACAAGGTAGTTATGGTTACAGATTAAATCTTTGGTACGGCGGAGCGCTTTCAATTATTCCTTTCCCACACTATGTTTATGATGCACAAATAGTTGGAGACAATTTGTATTATTGTACATATAATGTTCAAAATATTGTTAAATACAATTTAAATACTGGGGTTAGTGTAACCATACCTGGTAGTATTCCTTACTATACTTATAATCTTACATTATTTCAAAATAAGATTTATTTTTCTACCAACCTTGACAATTCTAATAATTATTATGAATTGTGTTATATAGATCCTGCAATAGATACGGCTAATTACATAGTTATTCCCAATCAAAGTGAATATATATACGACATTACTGTTGTCGGAAATGAATTATACTTTACTTGTGGTACCAATGACATAATAAATGGAGACACAGGTGTGGAACCATTCAGATTGAATAATGGAAATCCAATGTTGATCGCAGATTTAAATACTAATACTGGCAATAACAATGACAGTAATCCTTATGAATTCATGTCTTTTTTAGGAAACTTAGCAATGTCAGCCTCTAAGCCTTCAACTGGCGACGAAATCGTAATTATGTGCACTAACAATACCATTCCGACAGCTCCGGCTTCTCAAATTCTATGTGAAAATTCAAATGTTACAGACCTTCAAGCAAACGGTTCAGATTTAATTTGGTACGATGCGGATACCTTAGGCAATGTTATTGGAGTAAACCAACCAATTACACAATCTGACACATATTATGTTGCTACGCGATTAGTTTGTCCAGGTGACCGTATAGCTGTTCCTTTCACAATTTCTATGTTGCCAAATAATATTGCTGCTTATTATGGTGATAGCATTATAAAAGTAGTATATCCAACTGACGCTTATCAATGGATGGATTGCGGCACTGGAAACCCAATAAATGGTGCGACATCTCAATCTTTCCAAGCACAAATGAACGGTTCTTATAAATGTTTGCTTACAAATGCAGATGGTTGTTCTTCAACTACAAATTGTGTTTATTTAGTTAACCTTAGTGTAGTTGAAAACTTAAAAAATTCAGTAAAAGTTTATCCTAATCCAGCAACGGATTATGTGAATTTCCAATCTGACGAAAACATGGATAGAATTACGGTTACTAGTTTATCTGGACAAATTCTTCAAGAAGAAAAAGTTGGGGAATTGACTTATACTTTAGATGTTAATCAATTTACAAGTGGTATTTATTTGATGTTGATTTACGATACTAACAACAATTTAATTTCAAAACAAAAGATAGTTGTAAATAAATAATATTTGCCTCTCTATTTTAAAATGGCTGTCAAGAAATTGACAGCCATTTTTTTTATAAATTTAGAATCAAAACATAAAGTTTATTCTCCACCCAAAAATCAATAGCCAAGTGAAATAATTTTGAGATCAATTCTAGATTAAGGATTCAAAACTAAATTTTGCTCATCCAAAATACAAATCTTTTAATAATTTTAATTCTACTCATGTTTCACTTTGAATTCTCTGATATTTTTTTCGTAAAATTAGCTAAGCCAGTATGCTAGCCCCAAATATTCGGCCAATATTATAGATAATTATCTGTAATATTATGTAAATAAATAAGAGAAAAAGCCCAACTAAATGAGACTTTTTCCCTATTATTTTCAACTTAATTTTATCCTTTGGAATTTTTATCCTCTGCAACAGCATAACTTCTCATAAGAGGCAGAAGTCCAAAACTAAGCCAAAGGTGTTTTATGACAAGAAGTCATTCGAAAGAGCATTCAACCAAATTTCATGACTCTTTAAGGATTACAAAAATCACAATACATTGGGTTTTCTTTTTCTTTTCCATGAGGAAATTTATATTCTTGTTCGAGATGACATTTTTGACAAATAGCGACATTCATCAAAAGTGAATTGGTTGCAAAACCGCACAAATCACATGGCAATCCACGAATGCTTTTGCAAATTCCGAATCCAGGAGTCTTGCATTTCGGGCATAAAGAATTTATCTTTTCAATTAATTTTAGGGTAGCTTTCTGAATAGTTTTCATTCTAGTAGGATTATAGTTTGCGCGCATATCAGTTTCAATCCATACTGTTTTAGAAAGCAATTTTAATTCGTTATAAAACTTAATTAAGTCTTTAGCATCAATAATTCCTTTATATATTTTAGAAAAATTGTGTTTAGAATTTTTTAAAATTAGGCCATGAGACGGGAAACCAACCTCAGTCGCAAAGTCGAGCAATTCTCTCTCATTACCTATTTCAGAAGTATTAAAATTTGTTTCAGTTGAAAGTTCCTTCACAACAATTTCCAACTTATTTTTCTTATCGATAATAATCAAAAATTCTTCATTTGCCTTTGCAAAGAAAATGGAAGGGTGTGGTCCAAAAGATCCCTCGCTTGCAATGGCTAAATTGCATTTGGAAAATTCCATTGCTGCCAAACATTTATTTCTAACCGTTGATAGCGGATCCGATTCACGTTCTATCTCACCAGAAAAAGTACCAAATTCATCCGTGTCGAAATTTGTATTTGTAAAACATTTTACTTCTAGCAATTTTTCGAAAATAGGTGCAATAACGGTTTCCTTTTTGTGTTTTCCTACAATTAATAAATTGCGATTTTCAAACATCGCAAATTATAAAAAGGAAATAGAAATTTCTGATTTTATTTCAAGTCGCAAATTATCTTTCTCTGCTTGATTTAAAATTTCGTTAAGAACTTCTATGCTTTTTTGAAGTTCCGGAATTCGTTTTTCTGCTATATCATCATTTTTTCCAAATCGTTCACTGGAACTAAAGTTCTTTGATTTGTGAAATTGAATTTTACTTCTAAAAATATTCATTAAAATTTCCTTGCTTTCTTGCGGAGAAAAATTTCCATCAATGAATATTAACTTTTTCTGATTTTCCATAATTGACTTTAATAAATTTTTAGAGATTGAAAATTGACTCGGAATTAATATACATTTTTAATTCCGAGCCTTTTGGTTAGCTCACGCTTGCTACCGCGCTAATGCTAACCCTGCCATCTTTTGTATCTACGAACTTTCTCAATTCATAAAGATCTTTTTGTAAACGTTTTATCTTTGTTTCTCTTGCTTTAATATCTTCTTCTAAATGACTGTTGCCAATTTTATCTTCATGAAATTTAACTTTCGCATGAATCATTTGTGTGAGTAGTTTTACAGCATCATCCGTTTTGAACTCACCTTCAATTAATTTAATTTCCATAATTTCTATATTTTATTAATTATTGTCCTTGTCCCATTGAATAACCTGCTTTCCCATCAAAATCATATAAATTTTCTGTTTTTATGGTATCAATATTCTCTTGTAAAGCATGTTGTAATAGATTAATTATTTCGCCTTTTTCTATTGTACTACCCGAGTTTGATTTAAATCTACATCTCCAATGATCGGTACAAAAAGTTTGTTTAAACCCTTCAGGCCAAACCTTAATTCCCCTGTTTGTAATCATGCTCAGTTGAACTTTATCTAGTTGAATTTTTTGAAGTTTCTCCGCCAATTCATCGGGGTTTTGACCTTCCCAGTGCACAAATACATCTACTCCAACTAACTCCTTTTTGGCGGAAGGTTTTCTAATGTATTTTGGAAGATTTAAGGCTTGATTATTAGCGTATGAAACAGGTTTTAAAGTAGACGGAATTTGTCCTAAATTATTTATTACCGCCTGTGCGAATTCTTTTGTACCCACCTTTTGAGTGCTAATCCCCTCCTTAAAAATATCATAAGTATGGACACCATCTTCGAGTGTTTTAAGCCAGGCATTTTGCACTTTTTCTGCAACATCAGATTGACCGATATGATTAAGCATCATTACAGCTCCTTGTAAAAGTCCCGAAGGATTTGCCAAATTTTGACCTGCTCTTCGAGGGGCTGAACCGTGTATTGCTTCAAACATAGAACATTCTTCACCAATATTTGCTGAGCCTGCTAGTCCGACAGACCCAGTAATTTGAGCAGCAATATCTGATAAAATATCGCCATATAAATTTGGCATTACAATAACATCAAATGCTTCAGGCGTATCGGCCATTTTTGCAGCACCGATATCAATTATCCAATGTTCATTTTCTATTTCGGGATATTCTTTAGCAATCTCATCAAAAACTTGGTGAAATAAACCATCCGTTTGTTTCATGATATTGTCTTTTGTAAAACAAGTTACTCTTTTTCGATTTTGTTGTTTGGCATATTCGAAAGCATATCTTACTATTTTTTCGCAACCAGGTCTTGAAATTAATTTGAGACACTGCACCACTTCATTCGTCTGTTGGTGCTCGATTCCTCCATACAAATCTTCCTCATTTTCACGAACGATTACCATATCCATAACAGGATGTTTTGTACTTATAAAAGGATGCAGACTCATGCAAGGCCTTACATTTGAATAAAGTCCAAGAAATTTTCTAGTAGTTACATTTAAACTTTTGTAACCTCCACCTTGAGGAGTTGTAATTGGAGCTTTCAAGAAAACCTTATTGCGTATAATTGTATCCCAAGATTCTTGCGCAATGCCAGAAGTGTTTCCGGCTAAATAAACTTTTTCACCAACTTCTATTTCCTCAACCTCTATTTGCGCTCCAGCTGCCATTAAAATATCCAACGTGGAGTTCATTATTTCCGGACCTATTCCGTCTCCTTTTGCTACAGTTATTTTTGTCATGTGTTTTTAATTTAAAGTTTAACAGTGCAAAATTGAGAATTGAGAATCATATATTTTTATTTATATTTGTAATGAAATACATAAAAATTATTTATGAACTATACACTCAATCAATTAAACATATTTCTGAAAATTGTACAAACAGGCAGTGTAACCAAAGCTTCTGAAGAACTACATTTAACACAGCCAGCAGTTTCTATTCAGTTGAAAAATTTTCAAGATCAGTTTGAAATTCCACTAACAGAAGTAGTTGGTAGAAAAATTTACATTACTGATTTCGGCAAAGAAATTGGTGAAGCTGCAGAAAACATAATCAATCAAGTGCATGCCATAAACTACAAAACTCTGGCATACAAAGGTCAATTGAGTGGCAGATTGAAAATTTCAGTTGTTTCAACTGGAAAATACATTATGCCCTTTTTTTTGGCAGATTTTATAAAGGAACATTCTGGAATTGAATTATTGATGGATGTTACTAATAAAAGTAAAGTTATAGAAAGCTTGGAAAACAACGAAGTAGATTTTGCTCTCGTATCTATTTTGCCTGCTTCATTGAACATTGAAAAGTTGGATTTGCTTCAGAACAAATTATATCTAGTTGGCAGTAATGCTATTAAAAGCTTACGAGGAAAAAATGCATCACAAATTTTTAAAGATTTGCCCCTTATATTCAGAGAAAACGGTTCAGGCACTAGGAAAACAATGGAATCATTTATAGAAAAAAATAACATTTCTGTAAGAAAAAAAATGGAGTTAGAATCAAATGAAGCTGTAAAACAAGCACTTTTAGCAGGTCTTGGCTATTCTATTATGCCCTTAATTGGAATAAAAAATGAACTTCAGAATAACGATTTACAAATTATTCCTATTAAAGGCTTACCGATAATTACTACTTGGAGCTTGGTTTGGTTAAAAGGAAAGAAACATTCTCCTGTAGCGTCTTCTTTTTTAAATGACTTAAAAAAGAATAAAACTAAAATTACTGAAGAAAATTTTAGTTGGTATGAACAGTATTGATTCTAAAAATTCTAAATTTCCCGACTCAAAATACTTTTTAAAATTATCTAAAATTAATTGCCAACCTGGTTTCTGCATTTCTAAAAAAATTTCATTTTCGGGTAAATTTCTGAAATTTAACCTTTTACTATTGTCTGAATTTTTATATCCATTTTCACACTTGAAAAATCAAATATCTATTTCAATTTCGTTTCGGTAAATATCTTCTAAAGTTTCTCTTTTTCTAATTAAATGTGCTTTTCCATCAAGGATTAAAACTTCTGCGGGTTTCACACGAGAATTGTAATTGTTACTCATGCTAAAGGCATAAGCACCGCAGTTGTAAATAGCCAAAATATCGTTTTCCTTTACTTCACTTAACATTCGATCAAATCCTAAGGTATCGGACTCACAGATGTAGCCTACAATGCTGTAAAGTTTCTTTTGTCCATTTGGATTGCTTATGTTTTCAATTCGGTGATAAGCGTTGTAAAACATGGGCCTGATAAGATGATTTTGCCCACTGTTTACGCCGATAAAAACTGTTGAAGTAGTTTGTTTAACTACAGTTGTGCTCACCAATAATTTTCCACTTTCGCTAACAATATATTTACCGGGTTCAAACCACAAATCTAATTCTTTACCGTATCGTTTACAGAATTCTCTAAATGACGCAGCAATTTTTTTACCGATAACTTCTACATCCGTAACCATATCGTCTTCTTTGTATGCTACTTTAAAACCACTTCCGAAATCTAAAAACGAAAGATTGTCAAATTCAAATGCTGCTTCATATAGTAAATCTGCACCGCGAAGAAATACATCCGGATCAATAATATCGCTGCCCGTGTGCATGTGCAATCCAATTATATGAATTTTATAATTTTTGGCAATTCTACCAATATGTTTTACCTGATGAATAGAAATTCCAAACTTAGAATCTATGTGCCCTACAGAAATATTTGAATTTCCACCCGCCATTATGTGCGGATTTATACGGATACAAACAGGCACTTTATCGCCAAATTCATTCCCAAACTGTTCTAAAGTAGATAGATTATCAATATTAATGTGAACCCCAATTTCTACAGCTTCTCTAATTTCTGAAAAATCAACACAATTTGGGGTGTACATAATATCTTTTGGTTCATAGCCTGCTCTTAAAGCAAGTTGCACCTCTCCGATAGAAACGGCATCTATGCCACAACCTTCTTTTTTTAATAATTTTAATATATTAATGTTGCTCAGCGCTTTCATGGCATAATGAAGTTTTACGTCCATTCCATCAAATGCGTTTTTTAGTCTGTTGTATTGTTTTTTGACAACCTCGCCGTCGTATACATAAACAGGAGTTCCAAACTCTTTTGCAATTTTTTCTAATTTCATGCTATTCTTGTGTGTGCCCAAAATTAATTATTAAATGTTATAAATATAAAATTTTGTTAATTTTATAAGACAATTTCTTAAAACTTTGAGATTAGCAATTATATCCATATTTTTACGTTCAAGAAATCTATGGCGCGCAAATTCTTATTTTTATTGACATTGCTGTTAATCTGTCAGAGCGGGATTTCCCAAAGGCGGAGAAATACTTTTTTTGCCAGTTCAGAACTAGGTTTTCTTGCAGGAGGAAGTTATTATATAGGAGATTTAACTCAATTCAATCATTTTAGAAACACCAAGTTAGCCGGACAAATCATGTACCGGTTTAATTTTCATTCTCGTACAACTTTTAGAGCAAATTTGACTTTCGCGCAAGTTGAAGCATGGGATTCAGACAACAAATCAGAATTATTAAAAAATAGAAATTTAAGTTTTCATTCTAAAATTTGGGAATTGGCTGCCGGAATTGAATTTAATTATTTTCATTTTTCATTTAAAGATGAACGTTACAGAGGCACAGCCTATTTATTGGCAGAGATTGGTTTTTTTAAAATGAATCCAAAAACCAATTATCAAGGCAACGAATATGAATTGCAACCTATTGGAACAGAAGGTCAAGGCTCATCTCTTTCAACCAAAGGCAATTATAGTTTAACCCAAATTTGTATGCCTTTAGGAATTGGCGCAAAATTAGCCATTGGAGACAGAGTAACATTTAACACTGAATTTGGTGCGAGAAAAACTTTTACGGATTATATTGACGACGTAGGCAACCAAAATTTTACGGATCCAACAGAACTGGCCGAACAAAATGGACCACTAGCTGCCGCACTTTCAAACAGAAGTTTAGATCAAAATAGATTTGGAAAAAGAGCCACATCCGCCAGTTCGGATTGGTATTTCTTCTTCGGAATGGGATTTTCTATTGTACTTGGTAAAAATCCAAAATGTACTTTTGGACTATAACTTTACAAACTTTTGGGTTTTTAAATCTTAATTTTTTTAAATCTTAAATTTAATTTCTCAACTTAATCAACTTAGCTTCCAAGCTTCCACTTTGTTTCAATATTTTAACTATATATTCTCCAACTGGCAAATCAATGGTTTCTATATAAATATCGTGTTGTTGCTTGTATAAATCTTTAGTCACTGGGGCTAAAACTTTTTTGCCGTCCATTGAATATACTTCTATTCTCACAAACTCATTGTCGCTCTCAAATCTTATTGTGGTTCCTGAGTAACAAGGATTAGGATAAATAAGTAATTGTGGTTTATCTAAAGTATTCTCATCTACTCCTACTAAATTGCAACTGTTCATTAAACTATAGAACGTAACAGTCTGTTCAAATAGACTTTGAATTGCAGTTGTGCTAACACCAAACCAATCTTTTAAAAGTGATGCATAAACGTCTCTAAAATCAATTTGCATTGGCACTCCTTCTTGATCCACAATTGCAGAATTTATTTGAGGATTTGGACCCACAATTTGTTGATTGAGACATGTTCCAAATAAAAATAATGGTGCTGCATCACCATGATCTGTTCCATAACTAGCATTGGATGCCACTTGTCTTCCAAATTCAGAAAAAGTCATTCCGGCAACTCGAGACTCGAGACCCAAAAGTTGTAAATCGTCTTGAAATGCAGTAACAGCGTCTGATAATTTTTTTAGCAAATTTGCATGGTCTCCAATTGTATGATCAGCTTGATCGGTTTGTGCGTCGTGCGTATCAAAACCATTGTGATTTATAATGTAAACCTTAGTTTTTAATCCGCCACTTATCATCTGCGCAATAAATCTCAATTGAACTGCTAAAGAATTTGTGTTATCATAAAGAGTAGAAAGCGTGCTTCCTGCATTTGCTGCGTCGTTTATTTGAGTGCCATAAGCATTAGTTTGACTTATAAGATTTGCCAAAAACGCCATGTGGTCACCATAATAAGTACCATCATTTACTACGGAACTCGGATCAAGAACTGTTGTATCAAACGGATCATTTAAAGCATGAGAAAAATTTGCTTCTAATCCTTGACATGTTGCAGAAACCTCATAACCCATGCTAATTGCGAAAGGATCTGGATTTGCGGCGTCTGGATAGGCAGCAGGATAATTTGGATATTGAAGATCGAAGTTACGTCCCAACCAACCAGTAGTAACAGACTGGTCCATCATTCCTGTTGTCCAAATATCCATTGATCTAAAATGCGATCTATTTTGTTGAGGATAACCAACATTTTGAACAATCCCCATTTTGTTAGTATCAAATAATGTTTTCATTCCAGTCATTATTGGATGTAAACCAACCTCTGTTGTAAGTGGTAAAATTGACGTTTCTGGAAGAATGATATTGGGTCTTTGCAAGGCTAAATTGGCATATTGATCTCTAGGAATTACTGTATGTAAACCATCGTTACCACCATTCATTCTAATAAGTATGAGCACACGGTCTTCCAAAGCTTTGGGTGTCGTGAAATATTCCTTAGCAATTGTCTGGAATTTCATTCCTTTTAGCAAAATTGGTGCACCGATAGATGCTAATCCTACTGATTTTACGAAATTTCTTCTTTTTATATAAGTCATAATATTAGCTTAAATACATTGAAATTGTGGCATTCTGAATAGTTTGGCAAGTACAAGTTCTACCCTTTGTTTCACAGGATCTGAAAAAGTAGTGTTTCCCGGATTTGCAATATAATCGTTGTATTGAATTGTCCATTCAAAATCTGGCAATCCATTGGTTAATATTGCTTTTAAAATTATTTTATCTGTAGCTGTTAAACCCTTCGGGCAATAAACATCTGCTGTATCGTCGATAACTGAAATTGCGTCTGATGGGATAGAAAGACTGTCAACGAAATTTAATGCATTTACTTTGAAAGCAAAGCCATTAACAGCAAAACCCGAATAAACAGTCTCGTAAGCTGCCCAATCAGATCTCAATTTAATCAAAGATGAATTAACCCATAATTTTGAAAATGCAGGGGCTAAATAATAAGCTGTCCAGCCACCAACACTCGGCGTTGCTTCATAATTCTGACCCATAACACTTGCAATTTGAAACAAATAAATATGCATTAAATAATTAGTATTCAAATCAAATACAGGAGAAGTGCTACTGCTGTTGTACATGGAGTACATCATTTCTAATGGTGATCTTATAATTGCTCCTCTTAAAGTTATGTCATAAAAATGCTCACTTTTAAATAATTCATCTAAGACTGGAAGAATATCGTAATTATTGGCAATCATTGTAGCGGCCATATCAGATATTACCGTACTTTGAACAGTAGCAGTAATATCATAATTTACATAATAACGGTAAAGCTTGGTACACATAAAAGTGGCACAAGCATTTTGCTGAAAAATTACATCTATATAATCAGAATATTCATTGGCATCATTGTCTGGAATAATTGCATTTCCAAATTTGCTGCTTAATGTTTTAGTAGTTGTATCGTGCAAAGCCGAATAAAACTGACTTGTTGGAGGAGTAGTTTCGCTTTGATAGTTTATATTTACCCATCCAGTCATGATCTTAGCACCTTCTGCTACATCTTGTTCGGTATAATTTGTATAATCACCAGGACCAATTTGTGGACCTTTACCGATTGTGTAAAGTTCTAAAAGCTCTCTAGAGAAATTTTCATTGGGTGCGTAAACGTTATTGGTGTTTCCATTTAAGAAATTCAACATAACAGGATTAATCGTCATGTCTTTTACCAACTGCTTAAAATTGCCCAATGCCTGATTTCTCATAAGTTCTAGGTAATCATAAGCCGCATTGGCGTCATTAGAAACTTGACAACTAAAATGATTCTGCCAAAAAAGTGACATTTTTTCAATTATAGAAAACTGCTGATTGTTTAATCTTTCACTAATCCAGGCCGCAAGAGATTTATTTCTTGAATCTTGAGTTACTTGCTTGTTGGTTGCAGGAAACAGACTATTAACCCAAGTAGTACCGAAAGCAGCTACTGCTTCATCAGGCTCAAAAACCAAAGGTGGAGCTTGCACTGGAGTTGTTAACAAAGCTGCAACAGAAGCATTCATCCCTAAACTTACAGCGTCAAGAATTTGTTGATTGGTTGCCCCAAAAAGCGTACGTCTTAATAAATGCCCGGCTTCCGCTTTCGTCCAAGTGCCAACATAGGGCGTAAGACTCAATGAAACTGGTTCTTCGATAGTCACATCATAGTTCATAATGTAGTAATTTTGGTTAGAAAATTACAAATTAAAACTGAACTGACAAAAATTATTTTATGATTTTTTATAAATCCGTGATGTAATAGTTTTTGAATATACACCAGTTAGCAAAAGCTCTATGGTGTTAATGAAACAAAAATTCCCTATGTATTAGTGTGTAAACAAAAACACCGATTGTGGCTAAAATCATTGTAAAGAATATCCAAAACTTGAATTTTTTCTTGTCTTTAACTGTTATTTCTTTACCTTTTTGAATATTGACTGCTCTAATTAATGACGACAGCATAATTATAAAAAACAGGATGGTTAATAGTAAAAATGAAAACCAATAGATATTAAATAAAAACCCATATAAGAAAATAAACGCATAATAAATTAATAATATACTCAATGCCAAATAAATGATGCGATTATGAACTCTTTTTACTTTTTTCCTTTCTATTTCAGTGTATCCAGATAATTTTCTTGGTTCCCCAGAAAATATTTCCTTAAAGAGATATCTGACTTCAATTAGGAGAAAAATACCGAAAATGAAAATGGGTATAAATAAAATCATGACTGGGACAAAAGTAAATGCATCAGAACCTATACTCCCAATTAACATAGCTGCCATTAATCCTAATGCAAGCAATGAAAGTATAAGTAAAACCCAACTTAACCATTTCGGATTAGGTTTAATCCCATTTTTTTCTTCACTATTACTTGATTTCTCCTTTTTGAAAATGTTGAATTTTTCTACATTCTTTAAAAGTATTTTGGAATTATATATCTTTCGGTCATTAATTTTCGAACCTTCTTGTGAATTATGCCTGTTTTCATGTATTACAACTTTTTTATTTTCAGTTTTAATTACCTTTTGTTCAACGTTTTCAGTTTTAAGTTCGACTTGACGGCCATTCAATGTTACGCTGTCTTGAATTATTTGAGCAGAGTTTTTAAATTGTTTGGTATCAATAATCTCTGAATTTGATTTCTGTTTTTTAAATGACCCAGAATGTATGGTATATCCTTTTCGGTATTTTCTTTTTTGAAGTTCGCAAGAATACGTTAAAGCGATGAGAATAATGATTAGACCAAAGTTTTTCATGATTTAGAATTTTAAGTTTAACTTGTAAAAGTAATTTTTTTTTAATAATTCATATAAATGTTTATAATTTGAGTAATTAATACTTCACTCCCTCAAAAACCCAATATTCCTTTCCAAACCTTTAAACTTTGTTCGTTTCACTGCTGAATTTTTGAAAATCTCGGAGAAAACTTCTTGTGTTAATTCCTGCCAATCGTTTTTGGTGAAATCTAATAGCCTTTCTTTCGGATTGAAAGCTGGTTCATTGTGTTTTTTCGAAAACCTATTCCACGGACATACATCTTGGCAAATATCACAGCCAAACATCCAGTTGTCCATTTTTCCTTTAAATTCTTCTGGTAGCATATTATCTTTCAGCTCAATGGTCAAATAAGAAATACACTTTTTCGCATCTATTTTGTAAGGTTCGTAGAGGGCATCAGTTGGGCACGCATCAATACATTTGGTACAAGTTCCACAATAATCTTTTATTGGTCCATCGTGATTTAATTCTAGATCTAAAATCAATTCGGCGATAAAGAAAAAAGAACCTTCTTTCGGATGTATTAAATTGGTGTTTTTCCCAAGCCAACCCAAACCACTTTTCTTCGCCCAAGCTTTGTCCATTACTGGTGCAGAATCCACAAATGCCCTACCATTAACTTCGCCTATTTCTTCTTCAATTTTAGTTATAAATAATTTTAATTTTTCTTTAATTACCAAATGATAATCCTCCCCATAAGCATATTGAGAAATTTTTGGGGCTTCAGGATCTACTTGTTTTTCGGGATTGTAGTAATTCAACAATAAAGAAATTACCGATTTTGAATCTTCAACGAGTATTCTGGTATCAAGTCTTTTATCATAATGATTTTCGAGATAGGACATTTCTCCATGGTTTCCTCTTTTCAAATAAGTCTCTAAGTTTCGGGATTCGTCTTCTAAAAAATCTGATTTGGAAATACCGCAGTAGAAGAAACCCAGTTCATTGGCAATGCGTTTAACCGTATCAGTATTTTTTTGGATTTTCGACTTAATCAATCCCATTTGAACAATCGTAATTAAAACAAACCTCCTTGAGACGTTCCGGGCATGTATCCTAAATGTTTATAAGCTTTTTCCGTAACTTTTCTACCTCTCGGGGTGCGCATCATAAATCCTTCTTGGATTAAAAAAGGTTCATAAACTTCTTCCAATGTTCCTGCGTTTTCACCAATTGCAGTGGCTATTGTTGTGAGACCGACAGGACCTCCTTGAAATTTTTCTATAATCAGTTTAAGAATTCTATTGTCCATTTCATCTAAACCATATTGGTCTACATTCAATGCGTCAAGCGCGTAATTTGTTATCTCTGGTTCGATAGTTCCGTCTCCTTTAATCTGTGCAAAATCTCGAACCCTTCTTAACAATGCATTGGCAATTCTTGGGGTACCTCGACTTCTGCCTGCAATTTGAAATGCTGCAGTTTCATCAATTGGAATTTTGAGTAAAACACACGAGCGTTCAACGATCATCGTTAAGATTTTGGTATCGTAATAATTGAGCCTTGAATTTATACCAAATCGCGCTCTAAGTGGAGCTGTTAAAAGCCCTGAACGTGTTGTAGCACCAATTAACGTGAACGGATTAAGTTCTATTTGAACTGATCTTGCATTTGGTCCACTGTCAATAAGTATATCTATTACGTAATCTTCCATGGCAGAATAAAGGTATTCTTCCACAACTGGACTCAATCTGTGTATTTCATCTATGAATAAAACAGCGCCTCGTTCAAGATTGGTTAGTAAACCTGCTAAATCTCCAGGCTTATCTAGAACTGGTCCACTTGTAACTTTAAAACTTACGCCCAGTTCATTAGCAATGATATTTGCCAAAGTTGTTTTTCCTAAACCTGGAGGTCCATGAAGTAAAACGTGATCTAACGGTTCGCCTCTTAATTTAGCCGCTTGTACAAATATCTGTAAATTTTCAACTACCTTTTCTTGACCTGCAAAATCGGCAAGAACCTTGGGACGCAAAACTTTGTCATAGTCTGGTTCTTGGGCATTATTCGCTTCGTCTCGATAATCAAAAGATTCTTCCAATTTATTTTTAATTTAAAAATACAAAAGCCTTTCCAAAGGAAAGGCTTTTGTAAAGATATTTTATGTCTTTAATGTTCTTCTTCACCTTCCAAAAGAGGAACTGTTTGTGGAATAAAGTCAACATCGAAGCCTGGTTTTGAATAATCATAAGGCCATCTGTGAACTTCTGGAATTGCTCCAGGCCAGTTTCCATGTATGTGCTCAACTGGGGTTGTCCACTCTAACGTTGTACCATTCCAAGGATTCATTGGAGCTATTGGCCCTCTAAAAATACTGTAGAAGAAGTTAAATAAGAATAACAATTGTCCTAAAGCTGCGAATATTGCAAATACTGTAATTATCACGTTCAAATCCATAATCATTTCACCAGCATTTGTATCAAAAGCATCGTAAACCGAGTTGTCGTAATATCTTCTAGGCGCACCGGCTAATCCAACAAAGTGCATTGGGAAAAATACACCATAAGCTCCAATTATTGTAATCCAGAAATGTACATAACCTAATCTTGTATTCATCATTCTTCCATACATTTTAGGGAACCAATGATAAACACCTGCGAACATACCGAACACTGCCGACATACCCATTACAACGTGGAAGTGAGCAACAACGAAATAAGTATCATGCACTGCAATATCTAAAGCTGAATCGGCAAGAATTATTCCTGTTACACCTCCTGTAATAAAAGTTGAAACCAAACCTAAAGCAAACAACATTGCTGGAGTTAAAATCAAAGATCCTTTCCAGATTGTAGTAATGTAATTAAATACTTTTACGGCAGAAGGAATCGCAATTAACAAGGTCGTAAATACAAAGACGCTTCCTAAGAATGGATTCATACCAGTTATAAACATGTGGTGGCCCCATACAATAAAGGATAAGAAACCAATTGCCAGGATTGAGCCAATCATTGCACGGTAACCAAAAATTGGTTTTCGAGAATTTGTGGCAATAATTTCAGAAGATAAACCAAGTGCTGGAAGCAATACGATGTAAACTTCAGGATGACCTAAGAACCAAAATAAATGTTGGAAGATTAAAGGCGAGCCACCATGATTTGCAAGCATTTCTCCACCAACTATGATGTCTGATAAATAAAATGAAGTACCTGCCAATCTATCCATCATTAACAACAATGCTGCTGAAAGAAGAACTGGGAAAGATAATACACCAAGAACAGCAGTTACAAAGAAAGCCCAAATTGTAAGTGGCATTCTTGTCATGTGCATACCTTTAGTACGTAAATTTAAAATTGTAACGATGTAATTAAGTGATCCAATTAAAGAGGAAGCAATAAATATTGTCATTGAAACCAACCACAATGTCATACCTAATCCAGATCCACTGATTGCTTGAGGCAATGCAGAAAGAGGAGGGTAAATTGTCCAACCAGCCATTGCAGGACCCGTTTCAATAAACAATGAACTCAACATCAAAATACTAGAGATGAAGAAGAACCAATACGATAACATGTTTAAGAAACCAGATGCCATATCTCTTGCACCAATTTGCAACGGAATAAGTAAATTGCTAAATGTTCCAGATAAACCTCCTGTTAACAAGAAGAAAACCATGATTGTACCATGAATTGTAACTAAACCAAGATACATGTCTTCTTTTAAAACTCCACCCGGAGCCCAAGTTTCACCTAAGAAGAAAGATAGGAAATCAGAACTTTCGCCTGGCCAAGCCAATTGAATTCTGAATAAAATTGAAAGCAACATTGCAACCACACCCATGAAAACAGCAGTCAATAAAAACTGCTTGCCAATCATTTTATGATCTTGACTAAATATATACTTTGATACAAATGTTTCTTCGTGGTGCCCGTGATCGTCATGACCATGTGCATGTCCGTGAGAATCGTGTCCGTGTGCCTCGTGCGCTACTGCAGCCATTTTATTAAATTTTTTAATTTTATATATTCAATTTCTATAAAGCAGGGATACTATCCATTGCCATTGTACTTAAAGAATCAGCCATTGCCGGAGCTTCAACTGAATCAACCTTTTTTGTCATGTCTCCAAAAGTTTGACCTTTCTTTGAAGCTAACCAAGTGTCGTACTCATGTTTTGTAAGCACTACAACCATCATTTTCATTTTATAATGGGCGCCTCCACAAATTTTGTTACACATCAAAATATAATTAAATGCATTGTTATGCATTCTTTTTTGCATTTGTTTAGTAGTAACATCAGGAGTAAATTTGAATCTTGTAACCTGACCTGGCACAGTATTCATTTGCGCTCTGAAATGAGGGAAATATGCTGAATGTATTACGTCCTTTGCTCTGAAATTAAATTCATAAGGTTTGTTTACACATAAGTATAAAGTATCTTTTTGAATAAAGTCATCTTCCGCCATGGCATCCATTTTAGAATTGTACCTTTCTTTCATTTGATAAAGTGCGCGGATTAATCTTTCTTTAACGTATAAATCCTTTAATTTCAAATCGCGGTCTTCTTGAGACATCATTACGTTGGGATCATTTAAGTCTTTTGACAAACGATTAATACCTGTTGCGCCATTTTCCATATTGTTAATGGCTGAATCAATCATTGGTCCAGTCATTAATCCTAATTCATTAACATCCGTCGTTAACTTATAATCAAATTTACCGAGTTTATTGTCTTCACCAGAATATCTTGCAGTCCAATCAAATTGCTTGGAAAATAATTCAACTCTTATGGCGTCATTTGATGGTTCTGAAGTCACATCATTCCATTTTTTCAATCCTAAAACGATAATTACTGCCAAAACAATTGCTGGTACTACTGTCCAAATTAATTCTAACTTATTGTCATGAGGAAAGTAATATGCAGGCACACCTGGTTTCTTTACATATTTGTAAGCGAAAAAGAAAAGGAGTGCATTTGTAATAAAGAATACGACTAAGATTAGCCAAAGATTGACATCAAGTAACCAATCTGTTTCTTTACCGTGAACTGAAGCTGCGTCGCCTCTACCAGTCCAACCATATTTCAGCATTAACCAAACAAATCCTACAAACAAAAGAATCACAAAAAGCAACATAAAGTTACCATTGAGACGATTATCTCTGTTAGAAATCTCATTTTCTCCGGTTTTTCTCAATTTAGAAGAAAGTTCGTAGACTCTAACCAGCTGAGCAATAGCAATAGCTCCGAGAACAATTACAATTAATATTATTAATTTGCTATTCATTATTTATTTCTTTAATAGTTGTTTACTATAATTATTAAATCTCGTGATGAATACTTTCATCTAAAAACGGGTGATGTACTGGCGTCAGCGGTGCTTTGCTGAGATTATTAAGGATTGTACGTATACAAAAACCTAAAATTAAAACTGCCATTCCGATCTCAAGGAATCCAAGTTTCGCTGCTGGTCCACTAGCCCCTCCTGATACCATTATGTAAACATCTAACCAATGACCAATTAATATCACAATTCCTACAAAGCTAAGAATACCATAATTTCTTTTAGCATCTCTAGACATTAAAATCAACATTGGGAATGCAAAATTAATTAAGAACATGAAAAAGTACATAAACTTAAAGTCTTTTATTCTTTCAATATAGTAAGTAGTTTCTTCAGGAATGTTAGCATACCAAATCAACATAAACTGAGAGAAGAATAAATAAGACCACAAAAATGATGTAGCAAATGTCCATTTTCCTAAATCATGAATATGACTGTCGTTTACCATTGGCAAATAACCTTGTCTTTTCAAATACATTGTTGTCATTACCAATACAACCATTGTGGAAACCCACATACCAGCGAAGTTATACCAACCGAATAATGTAGAGAACCAATGTACATCGATAGACATTAACCAATCCCAAGAAGATGTAGAACTAAATACTGCAAAGAATACTAAAAAGACAGCACCTTTTCTATAATTTTGAAAGTGAATTACTGTCCCACCAACTTTATCTTCTTCCAATGATCTTCTTCTAAATCCTCTCCAGAAAATAAGGTAAGTTGCAAAATAGACAATTGTTCTAATCCAAAAGAAAATTGGATTTAAATACGCTGATTTCTTTTGCACCAATTCATCTGTTGCCAATACATCTTTGTCCATCCAAATATAAATATGAGCGCCATCCATGAATGTAATTACCAATAAAGCCAATCCTAAAATCGCCATACCGTAAGGCATCCAACCAGCAACTGCTTCAATAACTCTTTTAATAGATGCATACCAACCAGTTTCTGTTGCATATTGCAAAGCGAGGAAAAATAATGCTCCCAATCCTATTGTAAAGTAAAAATATCCATTTATTAATATTCCGGACAACAATCTTTTCTCGAAGTGGTCTTGACCTGCGGCACAAATCACACCAATTATAGTAGATAACAAACCTATCACCATCAAGATTAATGTGAATTTTTTGGCTTTATCTGTAATTTTAAATTCCATCTTTAAAAACTATTTTACTATTAATTATGGTAAACTATCTGTTGCAACTGGAGCCATCATTCCGGTTATTTTACCATCAGCTCCAACATTTCCGTAATCACCATTTTGCAATTTTCTAACATGGTGAACCAAGGTCCAAATTTCTTTTTTATTCAACAAAGATCCATGAGCACCCATCATACCTTTACCGTAGTAAATTGTATAAAATATTTGACCATCAGATAGATCCATTTTTGTTTTATAATCTGGAACACCTGTGTATGCACCACTTAAAACCATTGGTCCTTGTCCGTCTCCTTTTTCGCCATGACAATGCGCACACATCGAAGCATATAATTTTTTACCACTATCAAAAATCATTTCCGAATTATCTGAAGTCAACATCAGTGAATTTGAAGTCTTAAGTGATTCATAATTATCTGTCATGGAATAATTCATATTCACCAACCCATGAGTAGACTTAAATGCCATATAAGGTAATTGATTGTATGGCATCATGTACTTAACCATTGCTGTATCGTTACCATAATATGGAATAGTTCCAAAAGGTGGAACTTTTGCAGATAATTGCATTTTACGATCCAAATTTTCTTTTCCTTTTACCTCTGCATAATCTACATATGGTTCAATAGCTGGCGAACGATACATATCAGGCATGTATTCCAGGCCAGAACTATCTGGATCAGCAACACAACTTTGTAGTATCAAAAATGATACACTTGCCATTGCGATTTTTGTTAATACCTTATAACTTCTTTTCATCTGTCTTTTTCTTTGCTTGTCAGACTTATTATCAATCAATATTTTTCTGATCTATTTCAACAACTCCAGTTTTATTAAGGAGTGCTAAAAGATCTTCTTCACTGTGTGCAAGATTTTCAGAAAGTCTCAATTCTATTACGAAACGATCATCAGTTGTTCTTGGATCAGGATTTTGAGCCGGCATACCCGGTAATGTTTTATTTCTTAAGAAATAAGTAATCGCCATACCATGGGCAGCACATAAAACAGTAAACTCAAATGTAATTGGAATGAAAGCCAAAATATTATCTAAATATGTAAAGTTTGGTTTACCACCGATATTCATCGCCCAATCGTCAACCATAAAAAACTTCATACCAAGGGTTGCAGCTGTAAGACCAATCAATCCATAGATAAATGCCATGATTCCCAATCTTGTATTTTTGATCCCAATGATTGGATCAATACCATGTATAGGAAAGGGAGAAAATACTTCTGAAACCTTCACACCTTTTGCAACCAATATTTTCGCACCGTCTTTCAGCACGTGGTCGTCATCATACATTGCATATATTACTTTATCTGCCATGTTATTGATTATTATCGTTCATTAATTCTCTTGCTTGAATGCCCCAATCAGCTTTTTCTACAGTACTAATATCCAAACCAGCCAAAACTGCTAGAGCTTCATGATCCTCTAATTCAAGTTTGCCTAATTGTTTGTATGTATAAATATCTACTTTGTTTAGAGCAGTTTGTACATTTTCGTCAATACCATCAATTTTAGTAAGGTCATCAAGCATTCCTTCTGATGGTCCTAATTTTTCCATTAGATGTGCTGCCGTACCTTCAACTAAAGTAGATTCTTGAATAATTGTTGTTTCTTCTGGAGTTTCAATTACCGCCTCATAAGATTCAACATGGTCGTGTGCATCTTCATGATGATCTGGCAAATTTTTATAAGATTCACCTGAAGTTTTCAAAATCGATTTCACCTCATTTAAAGCTAAAACAGGGAAGAATCTTGCAAACAATAGGAAGAACACGAAGAATAATCCGATGGTTCCAATATATACACCTAAATCAATGTGTGTTGGAAAATGCATACTCCAAGATGATGGTAAATAATCACGGTGAAGGGAAGTAACGATAATTACATAACGCTCAAACCACATTCCTATATTTACTACAATCGAAATAATAAATGTAAACAACAAACTTCTTCTCAATGGTCTGAACCACATTAATTGCGGAGAAACAACATTACAAGTCATCATTGACCAATATGCCCACCAATATGGTCCTGTTGCTCTGTTTATAAAAGCATAAGATTCATATTCTACCCCTGAATACCAGGAAATAAATAACTCTGTGATGTATGCCGTACCTACAATGGAACCCGTTACCATGATTACAATATTCATGTATTCCACGTGTTTGGTATGGATGTAGGCTTCCAGACCCATGGCCTTTCGCATAATTAACATGAGCGTTTGCACCATGGCGAATCCTGAGAATACCGCACCGGCGACAAAATAAGGTGGAAAAATTGTGGTATGCCAACCAGGTATAACCGAAGTAGCAAAGTCAAATGATACAATAGAGTGAACAGAGAATACCAAAGGAGTAGCCAAACCTGCTAATACCAATGACACTAACTCAAAACGATTCCAATGTTTCGCTCTACCTGACCAACCAAATGACAAAATAGTATACATTCTTTTTGGTATTGGTCTTTTTGCTCTATCGCGGATTGTTGCGAAATCTGGAATTAAACCAATATACCAAAACACTAATGAAACTGATAAATACGTTGAAATTGCAAATACATCCCAAAGCAAAGGTGAGTTAAAATTCACCCATAAAGATCCAAATTGATTTGGTAAAGGCATTACGAAATAACCCAACCATAATCTACCCATGTGAATTAAAGGAAACAAACCTGCCATAAATACAGCAAAGATTGTCATGGCCTCAGCAGATCGGTTAATTGCCATTCGCCATTTCTGACGGAACAACAATAGTACTGCTGAAATTAAAGTTCCTGCGTGCCCGATACCTACCCACCATACGAAGTTGGTAATATCCCAAGCCCAGCCTATGGTTTTATTTAATCCCCAAACACCAACACCGGTGCCAAGGAGATACAAAATACAACCTACGCCGTATAGACCAATTATTAATGCTATACCAAATAAGATATACCACATTCTTGGAGCTTTGTCCTCTATTGGTCTACAAACATCTTCCGTGATGTCATGGTAGGTTTTGTGACCTAATATGAGAGGCTCTCTAATTGCTGCTTCTTTATGCATTACAACCGGTTTTTATTCTTTTGTTAATGATGTTTTTTATTTTCTTTCCCTTCGCCATGCGCTTCGCGCTTTTGGCTTTTAACTGCTTCTTCATGCTGTATGTTAGCCAACAAATCATTGTCTTCGTTGCGAACTTTTACTTTGTACCAAAGGTTTGGTTGAACACCTACTTCCTCTAATGCTTGGTATGCTCGCTTTTCTTCTGAACTTGATCTAATCATTGATTTCTCATCGTTCCAGTCTCCAAAAATAATTGCGTCATTCGGACAAGCATCTGCACAAGCTGGAGAAATATCTCCGTCCATTACTGGTCTTGCTTCAACTTTTGCTTCCAATTTACCTGCTTGGATTCTTTGTACACAGAAAGAACATTTTTCCATAACACCACGAGTTCTTACTGTGACATCAGGGTTTAAAACCATTCTTCCTAAATCGTCTTGTGCTGGATTTACTTCTGTGAATTTCTTATATGATGGGTAGTTAAACCAATTGAATCTTCTAACCTTGTAAGGACAGTTGTTTGCACAATATCTTGTACCAATACAACGGTTGTAAGTCATTTGATTTAAACCTTCATTGCTATGCGTTGTTGCAGCCACCGGACACACAGTCTCACAAGGAGCGTGGTTACAGTGGTGACACATCATTGGCATGTGAATAACCTTAGGATTTAGAGACGCATGTTCTGCTTCATCAAACCCAAAATCTTCAGTTCTTGTACCAATTGTTGCTTCAACATCAGAAGAAAAATATCTATCGATTCTGATCCAGTGCATCTCACGACCTCTGCGAACTTCATCTTTTCCTACTACAGGAACATTGTTTTCTGCCTGACAAGCTACCATACAAGCTCCACAACCAAAACATGAAGATAAATCAATGGACATTCCCCATCTGTGACCTACGTGTTTTACTGGATGTGCATCCCATAAATCAAACTCTTCTAAATCAGCTTCCACATGGTTACCATGCTCGTCTAATTTACCAAGTTTGTATTTTGGATTATATGCTTCTCTATCTTCTTTCTTGTAAATATCTAGGGTTGTTTCTCTAACGATAGAGTGACGCGCCATAACAGTATGGTGAATTTGAGTAGCTGCAATTAAATAAGTTCCTCCAGCATCTTCAACAGTTCCCATTGTATCATAAGACATTGTTCCGTTTTGAACAGTCAATAATCTAAATGCATTTTCACCAATTGGTTTCGGATGTCCATTGTCATTCATTACATGCCCACCATACTCTTTGGTTTGATAAGCAGCAGTTCCAATCATTTCACCATTTCCACCACGACCATAACCTAAAGCCAAACCTACTGTTCCCAGTGCTTGACCTGGTAAAGGATAAACTGGCAAAGTATAAGAAACACCATTGGCTTTAATAGTCGCTAACGAAAGTCCGCTTTCTTGGTCATAAGTAATTTTATAACCTTTCTCTGTCATTTCCTTAGGATTCATGGTAATGTAATTGTCCCATGTAACCTTTGTCATTGGATCTGGTAATTCTTGCAACCAAGGATTGTTTGCATGACCACCGTTACCTAAACCTGCTTTTTGATATAATATAATTTCTGTTTTTCCTCCTTTTGGTAACTGACCAGAAAGTGAAGAAAGTGATGCGTCATTAAAATTATTAGATGCCGTTGCCATTGTAGACATCTGCGCAGGCATTGGTGTAGCTGCGTCAACTGGCGGCATTGGAGAAGTACGATCCATATTTGGAGCCATACGTTGTTGAGCCATTGGCATCATTTCGGTATCATCTGTACCGTTGTGAACTGCCATGTTCCAATAAGTTTCGAAATCTGCGTATTTATTTTGCATTGCGAAACCATATTGTTTCCAATTGCCTTGCATGTATTCGTAAGCTACTCTTGATTCTTTTCCACCTCTTTGTGCTTTACCTGCCCAAACTAAGAAAGTTTCAATACAAGAAGCCGTGTTGAACAAAGGTCGAATTGTAGGTTGTGCAATAGAATAACTCTTTGTTGTCGGTTGCATGTCCATCCAAGCTTCAAGTGCATGGTGATCTGGACAAATAAACTTACATCTAGACGCCGTTTCATCTGAATGAGAAGCGAAAGATACTGTAGCGTTCATTTTATTTAATGCTTCACCGAATTTTTGACCATTTGGCAAAGTATAAACAGGATTAGAATTCAAGAACATTACCGTTCCATTGTATGAACCACCAATAACACTGTTCACAAATGTAATCATGTCGGTATCCTGAGATTGAAACATATTTAATTCATTTGACAAGTCGATGGTTGAACCATACGCACCAATCATTGAATTTAATTTATTCGTTAAAATTTGAATTGCTTTATTATTAGAGCCAGCAACTACTAATGCAGCACCTTTATTGGCACTCAATTCTTTAGCAGCTTTGTCGGCTATAACCTGATTTTCTTTGCTCAACTTATTTTCAACACCAGAAACAGAACCACCCATTTTACTGATAAGGTAAGCTAAAACATTTGCCTGCTCTGAAGGTTTGATTGCTCCACGGTAATCTGCATTAGATCCTGTGATGCTCATCATTGATTCAAACTGGAAATGTTTAGACATCCAATCTCCATCTGGTTTTCTAGTTTTAGCGTATTGTGCTTGATTAGAAGTTGAGAACAACCATCCGTTCAAGAAATCACAACCGATACTTACAATTGTTTTTGCTTTTGAAAAATCGTAAGATGGAATAACTGCTTTACCGAAAGATGCTTGATTTGCCATACGCATACCTGCATAAGAAATGGCATCGTATTGAATGTGTTTAAATGTTTTTCCTGCTGCAGTTGCGAATTCACTAATTGCAGACATTATAGAAGGTGAAATGATTGTTGAAGAAACCAAAGTTACATTGGAACCTGCAGCTGACATTGCACTTTTAATTTGTGTATCTACCTCAGACCATTTGCTTTCATTGCCTTTGATCATTGGATTTTTCAATCTTGAACCTTCATAAAGTCCTAAAACTGAAGCAATAATTTGTGGATTTGTTGCACCTCCCGAAATACCAAAATCTTTATTTCCTTTGATATAAATAGGTCGACCTTCACGGGTTTTTACGAGAATGTTTGCGTAAGAATTACCATCGTAAAAAGTAGAAGCGTACCAAGTTGGCATACCCGGAGTAACGTTTTCTGGCTTGTTTACATAAGGAATTGCTTTAGTAACAGGCGCTTCACAAGCTGCAACAGTTGCTGCTGCAACACTGAAACCTAAAAATTTAAGAAAATCTCTTCGGGGAGTTGAACTTTCTTTTAAGTTTTCATCGGCCAAAAATTCTTCAACGTTCATTTGTTGAGGAAACTCTTGGTCTTTATTTTTTAGAAATTCAGGAGTTTGTTGTAACTCTTCAATTCCTTTCCAATATTTTTTTGTCGTTCCCATATCTTATATCGACTTCTTTTCGAAAATTATTAATAATGGCATCTTAATAATGACATTTGGCACATTCCCAACCACCCAATTCTTTGACAGTAACTTTACCATCCTTTAAATATTCGCGGTACAAGGCTTGATCATTGTTCAAAAGACGCTTGTGAATTTCTTCATAATATCCGCCTCCTTTTGTATCAATATTTCCATCAGAAATTGATTTTTCTGCATGGCACTCGATACACCATCCCATTGTAAGAGTTGGTTTTGTCAAGACAACATTTCCTTCAATTTTATTAAGATCTTCAACTGACTGAACTTTCGCAGTTTCTTTGCGTGTAGTCATATCTCCGTGACATTGTTTACAATCTATTGCTCCAACTACAACGTGTTGTTGGTGATTGAAATAAACGTGATCAGGTAGAACGTGAACCTTGTTCCAAACAATTTCTTTTGTTTTGCCTGTGTATTCACCAGCACCTTCAGGATTCCAGCCAGAAGCTTCATAAATTAAAGCAATTTTTTGTTTTTGCTCTGGCGTGTTACCGTTGATTTGCTTGTGACAATTCATACAAACATTTACAGTAGGTATTCCGGCAGTTTTTGATTTCGTTACTGAATTATGACAGTACTTACAATCAATTCCGTTTTTACCTGCGTGAATGTCGTGTGGAAATTCTATTGGTTGTGATGGTTGATAATTTTCTACAATTCCAATCTCATACAATCCTAAAAATGCAATTACAATTAATGAAACAAATAAGACCAATGAAACAAGACCGACATACAATCTATATTTCCATGCCCAAACTTTAAACTCTTCAGCATAAGATAATTTATCGTTTCTAATTTCTCCGTTTGCTGTTTTCAATTGACGGCGAACACCACCAACTGCAAGAATGATAATTAAGAAAGTGATACCTAAAATTATCCAAATCCAGCTTCCACCTTCTTCTTCTGTGTCATTGGGAGACAAAGAAGTATTATTTGTTTCATTCGTTGTTGCCCCAGGCAAAGGTTGTTCATTTACCCAATCTAAAATGGCATCAATATCTTCCTTTTTTAATTCAGGAAAGAAATTCATGTTAGTTTTAGACCAAGTAGAAACCGATTGCGCATAAGGATCATTAGCTGCAGCATTGGACCAGTTGTTTACCCATTGGTAAATTGAACCCTCTTTTGCACCACCTTCTTCCCATTTGGCACGAACTCCGGCAAGCTTGGGACCAGTACCGTCTTT